>NZ_OY829375.1:4181828-4520411 GCF_963691765.1 Ekhidna sp. | reverse complement strand
AAACAACTCGGATGTAGGATATAGGTATTTCACTAACCTAATATTTACCGAAGGCAAGTCATTGGTAGACATGATTGACATGTTACCAAGCTTAAGAGAAGATGAAATATTTGATATGATAATATCACAGGCTTCGTTTTCAAAAACTTGGGAAGATATAAATGAAACGCAAATAGGTGAAAACTATGTGCTACCATCAACAAGTCCTGAATTAGACATAATTGGTACTGATAACAACCTAGATTTCTCAAAAGCAGATGACCCTACTGTTACACTTCCAGCATCAACAAATGAAAGCTTTGAAGGAACGAATTATTACTCAAGAACAATAACAATTAATAGTCAGATAATTAGTGCAATAGCTAATTCTTACTTTAATGTTTTTGTTGATTTTGAGCTATTCAAAATAGCGAGTGTTTCCAATCCAACTAATGAGCCTATTGGATTCTTTGTTGAGATTTTAATTGAATTTGATGGGAAGACAGAATCAATAGTTCCAAAATCAAATAGACTGTATGGCCCATTTGCTGTAAATCAAACAGAAGATCAATCTGTATTTGACTTTTTTCCGGATGTTCTACTAAATCAATTCCAAAATGATAGTGAACGATCAGTAAGTTTTAGAAAGCAAGTTTCTTCATCAAATCCAGAACTTGAAATTAAGATGAAGATCTATGCATATAATGCAGGAGTACCAACACTTCCAGCTTCTGAAGATTTAACAATTGAATACGAAATTGATACAGTAGTTCAGGTTAAGGAGCTTACAAGCGCCCAGCTTGAATTTGAGATGGAATTCGAAAACATTCTACCGGAAATTGATCAAGCAGATTTTATTAAAGATGCTTTGTCAAAATATGGGTGCTCAATTAAGAAAGATAGAATATCCAATCATGTCACCATAAGGAGACTTGAGAATATACTAAATGACACTACTAACATAGAAGATTGGTCTAGTAAGATAATTGAGTCAGTTGAAACAGAATTTCAACCAAACGGCTATGCAAAATCAAGTGACTTTGAATATTCAGATGATAAAGCCGGTGGTTCGATGCTTATTGATAATGAAAACATTGAGAATAAAGCAACTGTATTTACCTCCAAGTATGGTGGTGATTTAAATACTGAAATGCTAAATATTTTCACCGAAGAAGTCGGGGACTATGGCGAACTCAATAGCTTGAAGGTCTCTGACATCTCCCCGAAAATTGGAGGCAATGAGGTTGATCAAGGTACCACAGACCTATATGTCTATGGGGCTGATTCTGGAGTCAATATTAGAGAAATGGAACTATCCGAATTGGATATGCAGGACAACATAGATCAACATTATCCTACAATAAAAAATGTGATTGAAAGAATGGAGCGAAGGTCATTCAAGGTTCATTTAAGCAAAGAAGACATTTACAATTTCGATCCGTTCAAACTAGTCTATTTGAGACAGGAGGGAGCAAGGTTTTATGTACTAAGAATAAAGAATATAGTAAACGGAGTGGGTACGGCTCAACTTCTTAAAATACCGGTATAATGGCAGAGAAGATAGAATTAGTAGAACTTGATTGGGATGTTGACGCAGCAATTTCCAGTGGAGCCAAATTAGAGAAAAGAATCATCGGCCTTAAGTCTGAAATGAAAGACCTAAAGAAAGATTTCAATGATGGTAAAGTATCTGTTGAAGAATATTCTAAACAGCACACAAAACTGGATTCTGAATTAAAGACAGTCCAGAAGAATCACAGGTCTTCAATTAAAGCGGTTCAAGCATATACGGATTCTCAAGACAAGTCGACGCAAGCAATTAAAACTTCAGGAGGCTCAATTAATCAACTTGGAGCAATACTCCAGAAAAATAGGAATCGTTACAGGGATCTAACTGAAGAGCAAAGAGAGAATGAAGCAGTAGGCGGTAAGCTACTCAAGGTAATTGAAGAGCAAGATGAAGAGTACAAGAGACTACAAGGAACGATTGGATCAGGAGTACTAACTGTTAAAGAATATAAATCCTCCATTGGAGAAACGGTTGAAGAGCAAAATCTATGGGGCGTATCCCTTGGAGGACTGAAAGATAAAATTATCTCGTTTGTAAATCCTGTTACTGCGGGTGTAGGGGCTTTAGCTGCATTAGGTAAGATGTATCTGAGCTCTACAAATGGGGCAAAAGATTTCCAAAGAGCACAGAGCCAATTGAATATTGCGATGAGTAGGTTCAATAATAGTTTAGCTAGAGCAGTAGGAGCTGATGCTGATGGGAATGGACTGCTAAGTAGCTTTATAGATGCATTTAATACAAAAGTTTTTGGATTAGCAGAAGCGGCAATTGCTAGGTTAGGGGCAGACGCGCAAATAGAACTTGAAAAACTAGAGGTTGCACAAATTGAAGCAGATAAGCGTACAAAAGATCAATTGAAACAAGCTGAAGAATTACGTCAAATACGTGATGATGAGCGAAAATCATTTGAAGAAAGAAATCAAGCCAACTTAAAGCTACTTGAAGTTATTAATCAACGTCAAGAAGAATCAGTTGCATTTCTACAGAAGCGACTTGATGCGGCTAATCTATTGAATGTTGCAAATGAAAATTCATTAGAAACACAAAAGCTGGTAAAGCAAATAGAGTTAGAAATAGCCGACATCAAAGAAGAGAGTGCTGGATTTATAAGTGAGCAAGAAGCAAATGATCTAGCCCTGTTTAAAGAAAGGAATCAAGAGATAAGAGATCTATCAATCGCTCAAATTGAAGAAAGGTTAATTAAAGTTGAGCAAGGTAGCATCGAAGAGCTTAAACTTCTTCTAGAAAAAAATGAAGCAATCAAGCAAATTGAAATAGAGGCAGCTGGCGAAAATGCAAACCTTAGAGCTACAGCCATACAAAACGCCAGAAACAATGAACTGCAAATTGAAAAGGATTTTTACACTGCGAGAGAAGAGCATAGGAAATTAGAAGAAGAAAAAGAACTTCAAAATGAGTTAGCCTTCAACGAAAAGAAAAGAGAACTCAAAAATCAAATAGAGTTAAATAATGCGGAGAATGATGAAGAACGTGAATTATTAAAAGTTCAACAGGAATTCGAAAAACAGCAATTAGAGCTAGAGAAGCTTCAATTAGATGAAGAACAGAAAATGGAGCTGTTGATTATGCTCGAGGAACAAAGAGGGCAAGCAATTGAATCTATAAGAGATAAATTCAATAAGATATTCTCCGATCAACAGAAGAAAGCATTTGATAAGAATCTTAAAGCAGCAAGTGCTAACGCTCAAGCTGAAGCTGCAATACAAAGAGAGTTAGTTGGAATTCTTCAAGGTTTGTTAGGTGATAGTTTAGGAGCGCAATTAGCTGGAATAGCTAGCGAAGCACTACTAAAATCAGGAGAGGTAAAAGTAGCTACTGCCGCTGCGAGCGCAAGAAACTTAGCTCAAGCAACAGCTGCATTGCCACCCCCAGCAAACTTACCTTTAATTAAAGCAGCAATCGAGCAAAACATAGCATTAAAAGCAAATGCAACAAAGCAGATTGCTCAAATATCAGCTGCAGCCGCTATTAGCGGAAGTAAGGCAATCATTACAAAAGGTTTCGCAACAGGAGGATTAATAGGGAACGACAATATGTCTATACCCACTCAACCAAATGGCGACAATGTATTAATTACAGCCAAGCGAGGAGAAGCCGTATTAAACGAAAATCAAATTGCAGCATTAGGTGGAGCGCGAACCTTTGCTAGCATTGGAGTACCTGGATTTGCAACAGGAGGATTAATTGGATCAAATGGTGGAAGTAATAATTCTCAAGGGCTAAATATTGATGAATTAGCAAGCAAACTAGCGGAGGCAAACAGAAGTCTACCTAATCCAATAGTTACAGTTGAGGATATTAATGCAGGGCAAGAAAATGTAGCGATAGTTGAATCACAAGCAAACATTTGAGTAAGCTAGTATCCATATTGACAGGCTGGGCCAATTACGCTACTGGCAAGATGCCGGAATATTCTAGGAGTAGAGCGGAGAAATGCTCAACATGTGACTTTGCAGTTAAGAGTGTATTTGAGCTAATACTTAAGGAGAGAGAATTAAAAGAAGTAGAAGGACTAAAATGCGATAAGTGTGGATGTCCGATTGTGGCAAAGATTAGAAGTAAGGAAGAGAAATGTCCAGTAGGAAAGTGGTAGAGAGATTAGACATCGCAAAAGTGATGCAGGAAAATAGTGATTGCTTAAATAGTTTGGTTGTTGCTGGAATGATTGACCCTGTATGGATTATGCGCCTTGAGATATGGCTAGAGTTTAAAGAACTAGAAGAAGAGATGCCGAAAGCTATGAAGCGTTATTATAAAATCTCCAATAGAAGAAACATTTCAGTGCCTACAGTTAGAAGAGCTATTGACTTCTTCAAATAATCATTGATCAACATGGTGATCAAAAAATAAGAGCAGAGTGCAATCTATTTGTACTCATGGAGGTAGCTCACATATTCATAAAAGGAGAAATTAACGAAAGCCTATACAAATCAATTGTTGCTCAATATAATGTAAACAATGATTGCGATGAGGTTAAATGCTTTTATGATACCCCAGGAGGAAAGGTAAAATGGGGAAGGAAGATCAAAGAATTTTTAGGATCTCTTAATAAACCTATTACTGCAATTGCGGATGGGAAGGTGATGAGTATAGCTACAGAACCATTTCTAGCATCGGATAAAAGATTGTACACTCAAGCAGTTGGTGATAAAGACATAATGATCCATAACCCTTGGGGAGATATAAGAGGAGATGCTGATAAGATGGAGATGGGGGCGAGAATGTTGAGAGAAATTGAAGACGAAATGTCTGACAATTATGCTTCAAGTACGCAACTAAGTAAAGAGGAAGCATTGAGTCTCATGAAAGAAGAGACATTCTTATCCATAAGCAAGGCTTTAGAAATTGGATTCATTCAAGGTGAATATGAGCAAGAATTTCAAGCTGTTGCACAACTCGATTTAGATAATCAAAACACAGAAATAATGACTAATGAACAAGCAGTAGAGATAAATGAGAAAATATCAGGGTTTACGAAGCTCATAAAAAACTTAATGGCTCATTTTAAGCCAAATGCACTACTAGTGCAAGATGCGAACGGTACGGAAATAGATTTTCCTGATCTAGAAGATGATGCAACACCATCAGTTGGTGATAAAGCAAACGTTGATGGAGAATCAGCAAGTGGAGAATATCTACTTCCAGATGGAACCACATATGTATTTACTAATGGCGAACTATCAGAAATCAAAGAGCCTGCAGATGAGCCAGATGAAGACATGGAGGCATTGAAGGAAGAGAATCAAAACGTAAAGCAAGAGAACGAAACACTGCAAGCTGAAAACAAACAACTAAAAGAAGATAAGGAAACTCAAGAAAAGAAAATCAAAAATTTCGAAGCACAAGCTAATGAGATGAATGAGAAGTTCGAAGCTCTGCAGGATAGCCTTAAGGGTGCCAATCTTGATTTAGATGATTTTCAGGCTAGAGGAGCAGGAGGCAATCAGAGTGACGGGCCTAAGAAAAGAACATTATTCAAACAGAAGGAAGATTAAAAAAACTCAAAATAAAAGGACAAAAAAATGGCAAGTAAAATAGACGTATCGGGACTAACGATAAACGAAGAAGAAGCTAAAGATCTTGGTAAAGCAATTTTTGAAGCAGTATTAACAACTGGTGAAATTGAAAAGTACCACGAAGTTCATACAGGTATAGAGTATGATACTCAGATTGCCTTCATAGGAACTTTAGGCTTGGTGGGTAAAAGTATTTCGGGGTGCGGAGTTGAAGGTAGCTCAAACACGCTACCACTTACAGAGAAATTCTGGAGACCTAAAAGAATTGGAGATAGACTTGAACACTGCGAAGCGGATATTAACAACTTATTCAAACTGTTCAAAAAGAAAAGAGCCGGATCTGATTTCTTTAATCAAGTAGATTCTGAAGAATTAGGAGTAGTGATGATGAGAGTTGCGGATGCAATCATTCAAATGTTTGATCGACTAGCTTGGTTTGGCGATTCAGCAGCAGATACAATTTCGGGTGGTGGTGTTTATGATAACGCATATTCTTCGGAGATGCCTTATTACACTCCATTAGATGGTATTTGGAAGCAAGTGTTTGCAGAAACCACTCTACAAGAAGGGGGTAAATATCATGTGAATATCGATGTGAATGAAGGTGGTGATTACAATGCTCAAAATCTTGGGCCAGATGATCTAGCAGATGGATACGCAAGAGGTATCTACAAAAGCATGCTTAACAAAAGAGATGCTAGATTCAAGCAAGCAGTAAATAAAGGCGTAGAGCAAGTTATTCATTCAACATCTGCCCTAGCTGAAAACTATGTTAACTGGTTGGAAGATCAGTCTTTAGCATTCACTCTAGAAAGAGCAGAGGATGGTAAGGTGACAGAGATCAAGTATAGAAACACAACCATAATTCCTCGATATGATTGGGATGAGCACATTGCTAAACAAGATGACGGGAGTGTTATAAACTTCCCACATAGAGCATTGTTGACTACTAAGGAAAACATTCCAATGGGTACACCTAGTCAAGAGTCTCTATCAGAGGTTAAGTCATTCTACGCAGAGTACGAAGAAGTTAACGTGATGAAGTTTGCAGACTTGTTTGACTTCAAGTTCTTGGAAGACTACATGGCAGTTGCAGCATACTAAAGAAGGAGGTTAAAAATGTCATGTACAGAAAAAATAGCAGCAGATATACTGAGGGATTGCGATAACAATCCCCCAGTTAAAGGATTAGAGCAAAATCTCTTGATTATAAACTGGGAAGATTTGGCTAAATCAGGTATTTCATTAGATGCATCAAACCCAAAAGAGTTGATTGATGGGTTGACGCTGAATAGCGGAACATCAGGTTTCCTATTTGAAGGAATTCAAAGCAAGCAAAACATCAAACATGCAAACGAATTTGTGACTAATGAAAACACTCAAAACGGGTTAAGACACATCTTACCTGAATTGATATGGGCTGACAACAGTAAGGCAGGAAGAGCGGAGTTAAATAAGATGAAGAATGGAAGATTCTACATTATCTCTGAGAGATTGTGGAAAGGAGCTGATTCAGCAGATGCATTCTTGTTTTATGGGTACCTAATTGGGTTGGAAATGGTGATTGTATCAGATGAATCTAACGAGAACGATGGTTTGCCTGTAGTTACGTTCCAAACGCCAGAAGGATTCTACGAGCCAAATGTGCCTCACTTGCTTCTTGATACTGACTATGCAACAACTAAAACAGCATTCGGTAACAAGTTCGCTCAAGCGTAATGATGGAATGGCAGTCATATAAGATTGAGGAGATAAAGACGGGGTCAGATGAAAGCGGCAACCGTCTTGCTCTTCAGTTCTGCCAAGATTACAAAGACCTATTCGGGCCAGACGCACATTGCTGTCACACATGCCCATCTTTTGAAAATAAGATTAATAAATACATTCAAAAAATTAGCACGATGAAAGAAGTTAAAAACTCAGGCTTTGAATTAAAGCCAATGTACAACGGTATTCAACCAAAGTTTGGAGCAGCACCTGTTTCAAATGGTAATCTAACAGATGAGAAAGCAATTGAATTGATAAATGAACACCCAAAAGGGAAAGATCTATTTGAGAAGCTGCCAGACAACATAGATGAATTGATGGAAGGTGGAGATTCAGGACAAACATTTGATCAACAAGTAAATTCATTGCTTAAGCCACAGCTTGTTCAGGTAGCCACAGCACTAGAATTGGAGACTGAAGGAAATGTAAAAGAGCTTAAAGCTAGAATCATCGAAAACGGTGAAGTGGATCTAGATGAGCTATTAGCAGAGTAAAAAATTAGGTGAGAGATGTCCGAAGCCAAGACTTCAGCGAGACTCTTTAAAGCTAGTATCAAGGAATTACCGAAGGAGGTAAGTAACCTTGATACTAAGCTTCCTCTATATAAAAATGGAGCAGATAACCTATATCCAGAAAGGATAGAGCGAATTATTGATTCTAGCCCAACAGCAAGCGCCGCTGTCAAGAAAGCAAGAAAATACACAATTGGTAAGGGGATAGCTGATTTCAACAAGAAAATTATCAATCCTGAAAAACAAAAGACGGGCTTAGATTTTCTTACTGATTTAGGTAATAGCTATTGGCGTCAAAAAGGTGCATTCGTTCATGTCACATATAAGGCCGTTTCAGAATTCAAGAAAGAAGATGAAAAGCTAAGTCATGATTTAAAATTCACTATAGACACATACGATGTGATTCCTTACACGTATGGAAGAAAGGGAAAAAAAGACGATAAAGGACATTACGGAAAGATAGGTGTATATGAAGGTTGGGATAGCTCAAAGGGAAATCCTAAAGAAAAAGACATTGCATGGATTGATGTATTCAACCCGAGACAAGATGTTATAAGAAATCAAATCGAAAAAGCTCCAGGAAAGAATATAGGAGAGAAAATAAAGAACTATAAGGGGCAGATACTTTTTTTCAATCCGAGTAATAGTATATATCCATTAGCTCATATTGATCCAGCATACAATGATGCTGATACGGAAGCACGGATTGCAATTAGAAATAATACAGGGATCAGAGAAGGATTCATGGGTATAACCTATGTTGTCACACCGCCTTTGATGGGAGATTATGCAGGAATGAGTCAATCAGAAATTGATTCAATGGATGATGCTACAAAGACAAAATACAGAGGTATTAAGAGTGAGGCAGAAGGAACAAGTGAGGTAATTGAATCAAGCTTAGGGGCTGAAAATAACGGCAGAACTATCCATTTGCAGATGCAGCCAGGAGATAATTTGGCAAAAATGGAAGATGGATTTTTAGTAAAATCAATTGAATCTAATATTAAACCTGACATGTATGAGAAGGTTGAGAAATCTGTTGCCAACAACATAAGAAAATCAATCAATTCAATACCGTCAATATTGATCGAGAGAAATGAAAGCGCATTATTCGGGAATAGTGGGGAGATGCTACGAGAAGCAAAACTATCATTTCAAGAAGAATGCGAAGAAGATAAAATGTTGATTGAAGGAGTGCTAGAAACATTGTTTAAGCACACCGAAGAGTTTAAGTCAATTGGACCTGTATTGGAACCTCTTATTGAAAAACCACTAAAGGAACCAGAGCAATGATAAGATTAATTGATGCTTCCTTTATTAGATCTATTAGACCTGAATTATCTGGTCAAGTCATTGATAATGATCCCAAAATATTAACCTACATAGATGATGCTCAGCTAAAGGATGTAAGACCATTGTTTACCTATGAGTTTTGGAAGGTTATTACTGGTGGTGTGGGAGATGGAGGAGTAATAGATGATCTACTAAATGGCGGTGATTATGAATACTCTGGAAACACATATGAAAACCCAGGGTTAAAAGATGTTATTGCACGATATACATATGCTAGATATTCAATGTTCGGTCATAAGATGGATACTAGATATGGAGGTATTGTTAAAACCAACCAAGATGCTAGAGAGACATCTTATCAAGAGAAGAAAGACACTTACAACGACAACAGATTAACAGGGTGGAGTCAATGGGAGTTGGTAAGAGAATTCTTATCTCGTAAATCATCAGATTACCCGTTTTGGAGTCCAGGTGTTCAAAATGTATCGGTAAGAGCTAGAATAATAAGAAAGAGATGAGTGATATAGTTACTATAGTGATCGCGATAATTAGTAGTGGTGGCTTCGGAGGATTGATAGCATGGCTAACTAATCGTAAAATAAACAAAGCTCAGGAGGGAAAGACTAAGGCTGAAACACAAGAGATATATGGGAAACTATATAGCCAAATGATTAAAGATCTAGCTGATCAAAAAGAACAGTGGAAAAAGAGATACGAAGAGGCTGCAAAGGACTTCGAAGACGAAGTATCTAAACTCAATATTCACATTTCACAAATAGAGACACTTACAAAAAAACTAAAAAAGCAGGTTGAAGAACTGACTAAGGAAAACAGAGAGTTAAAAAAGCAAATTAAAGGATAATGATATACTCCCTAGCTTACGATAATGCATTTGAATACACTATAGGTCATGAAGGAAAATATGTGAACGACCCTGATGATCCCGGGGGTGAAACCAAGTTCGGGGTATCTAAAAGAAGTTACGCGCACTTAGATATAAAGAATCTTACAATTGAAGATGCTAAGAAAATATACTTCGAGGATTTTTGGTTGAAGCTGAGTTGCGATAAGATGCTGCCTGATGCTGCAAAAGAATTGTTCGACACCTCAATAAATATGGGAACAATTAGAGGAGCTAAGATATTCCAAGAAGCTCTTAACCTAACTAATAGGGATCAAAGAGATTATAAAAACATAAGTATTGATGGAAACATTGGCCCTGCAACCTTAAAAGCATTTGAATCCAATAAGTATAAGAAAGCCCTTGTTAATGTCATGAATATACTTCAAGGTGAATTCTACATTAACCTTATGAGGAAGAAGGAAAGAAATGAGAAGTATATAGGCTGGTTCAATAGAATAGAAATAAGGAAGTAGTGATATGAAGTGGCTGACAAAACTTTTTAGTGGAGACGACGGGATAGTAAAGGGGATAAGTTATGTTGCTGAAAGATTTTTAGGATCTAAAGAGCAAAAGCACGAATTCAAAATGGAGGTTGAAAGATTTCTTTATTCCAAAGAAGTAGAGGCAAGAAACTATGCGCTGGATGTAGAGAAAGAGTTCAATCAAAAAATAAAAGATCTTGAAGGAACTGCAGCAGATTTAAAAAGCTTTGGCTGGATAGGTAAAATAATAGTACTCTTAAGAGGAGCATTTAGGCCATTAGTAAGCTATTCGATGGCCATTGTTGATTTTTATGTCTTTTCTGGTAAATGGGAATTACCCAATGACGAGCAAGTTGTATCAGCATTCTGGATTATCAACCTCGTAATATTCGTGTTCTATTTCGGAGAAAGATCCATTAAGAATATCACACCACTGATTGGAATGTACTTTGGGAAACAAATAAAAAATAACAATGAGTGAAGTTGGAGATCTGGTAGTACATAAACCTAATGTTCATTCCGTAAAGATTAAAATGAACGCCTCAAGGAGGTACAAACTAGGCTTATTTTCAGATATTCACTTTGATTCCCAGTATTGCCATAGAGAGATGTTTGCCAGACATCTAAGCGAATGTGATGGAGCAATAATCATCGGAGACCTTTTTGATGTTATGGGATGTTTTAGAGATCCAAGAAGCAAACCTGAAAATATCAGACCTGAGTATATAAGAAAAGACAAAGGATACTTAGATACGGTAATTGAAGATTGTGCCAAATTTTTAGAGCCATATAAAGAAAAGATCCTTTTAATAGGAAAAGGAAATCACGAAACAGAGATTCAAAGAAGACATGATACAGACATACTTGATAGGCTTGCATTCTTACTAAGAATGGATGGAGGAAGCCAAGTGCAAACTGGAGGCTATTCGGGATTTGTAAGGTTAGTATTTAATGTTTCTAATACACAGAGGTTCTCAAACTTAATATACTACCATCATGGAGCTGGAGGAAATGCCCAAAGATCCAAAAGCATATTAAGATCGCAAATTGATGTATTTAAAGTACCTGACGCAGATATTAATATTTCAGGTCATACACACGATAAGATTTACGATCCATCAAATACAAGAATGAGGTTAACCGACAACAATGAAATCGTATTTGATTCTGTTGATTGGTTAAAAACAGGAAGCTACAAACGAGACGATGTAAACCCAGGTATGGCAGGATTTGAAGTTCAAAAAGACTTCTTACCAAAATTAATGGGAGGGTGGTTTGCAGAGTTTAGGGTGAATAAAGAAGATGGTAATGCACGTAGTCTGAAGAGAAGAATATATCAAGCAGATTAAATAAATTTGCTAATCATTTCGTATGTATCATATGATTTGTAATCGTTAGCTCATCCGGTAGGGTGGGCTTTTTTGTTATAATGGGAGTAAGGAATTATCGATATTAAGCCCCTTTCCTTTACAGTACTTGAGAATATATTCAAGCCTTAATTTGCATTCAATATATTCTCGGCGATTGCTCTCAATAAATACCTCATCAGATTCAAACCCATCATACCTAGCATCATGGCAAGATCTATATAAGTTTCTGTAAGATGAAAAACATTCTCTTTTCACCCTGTTAAAAATCTCTTCCTTAATGTCTTTGTGAGAATTAATTTCAACATTATACTTTTCAAGCAATAAAGCTTTCATTAGATGAAGTGCCGCATAGAAACAAACTGTTATCTTCCAATCAAAAAAATTTTCTGATTGCTTGGCATCCAACTCTTTTAGGAACTGAATATTATGATGCGCTTGATCAAGATATTTCTTCGAAGTCAATGACGGTGATTTAGGATGGAGAAATAAACTAGAAAGCCTGTTTGGTTTCTGGCTTTAGCTTACTGGCTAGGTCATCTCCAATGAAATGAAGGTGAACTTCTACTCTGTTTGAAAGCGCAAGTTCATCGTAACCGTCTAGATAATCATAAAAAGTAGAACGTGTAGACTCAGTGTCTTTTTTTAGTACCAGATAAAAATGAATAGCATTCTTTCCGGTGGACTGAAGGAATAATTTTCCAACCTTTTTAGAAGACTTGAATTTCTTAGTGAAAAGTTCTTCAACAGCGTTGAAAATTAACTCATCAATATTTGAAGACATTTCAGCAATAGCCTTTTGAGGGTCATTGAGTAATGTCCTAAAGAATTCAATACTCTTGTCTTCAATATTTGACTTCAATAACTCTTGACTAACAATAGCATCATTCTTGATAATCTCAAAGATTTCATGAATTACCTCATCCTGATGAGATTCGTTTGTAGAGACTTTGGTGGTATGAGCCTTTAGTGATTCCATTGTATTGAGTTTTGAATTGGGTGAGAAATTCAACGCGAAAATAATGCCTAACTATTTAACAGAATAAGCACAATTTTTAATATTGGTAAAAACACTTAGTATTCTATAGGTCAAATACTTATAATTAAACTATAAGCCCTATCTAATTTACAATAAAATTTGAAAGTGAACATTTATTGATAATTAACGGGCTATAGAGGTTATTGTTTAGAGAGAATTTCACCTCCTCAAGAACTTCCAAACTCCCACACCAATCATACTAACCCCAACGACAACCATAATCCACAGTCCGTAATTAAAGCCATTGTCTATTGATGTAGGATTAGGCGTATCTGGACCGTCTGAATCTCCTACACTAGTATGAGTGCTATCTGGCTGAGGTGGGTTTGGATCGTCACCATCATTAGGATAAGGTTCATAAGGATCAGAATTAGTGATACTGCTTACTGGTGGCTCATTATCTCCACCACCACCTGTATTGCCGGCACCTACAGTGTCATTGTCTTCATCGTCATTGTCGCCGTCTGTAATAAAATGAAGCATAATTATAGGTATTTAACCTTTGGTTTCTACAGTGAAAATATATTTACTATTTCCATAATCACTAAACGCATCTTCAAAGACTGCAATTTTTAATTTTTCAGAAACAGTGTTTTTTAAAATATCGAATAATGGAGATTGTGATCTGATATAGATCCCCCCTGATTCAGGAGCAAAAACCTCATATCTTTCAATTGTACCATCTGCTCTCTTAACGGATATTTCTCCGAAAGAACCATCATAAGTCAATTGTGCGGCTGGAGGATTTCCATATTCATAAAAGTTAATTAAGAATGAGTCACCATAATCTACTATAGCTACAATCACTTCCTCATTTGTAGCCGCTGAATTTGAAAACGTACCCATGTTATAGTAGGTTGATACATACGTCCCTGTCTTATCACCAAATTCGTCTACCTGTTCTGTGGTTGTCCATTCATCAAATCCCTCTTGGGAATACAATAACGAGGGAACTAAGAGTATTGAAATCAAGAAGTTTTTCATGGTTTTAAAATTTAAGATTGACTTGAAAATTAGCGACCTTTAAGTAAATAAATTTTAAATAAAACCGTTAAGAAAAATGAAAAAAGTATTGATGATTATTGCATTTGTAGGTATGGTTTCACTATTTGGATGTACTGAAGACACAGTAGAACCGATGCAAGAGTTGCCAGTTGATGTACAAGCAACTGATGGAGACGATGACGAGGAGCCGGGTGGGCAACCAGGTGGCGGACTCGGTAATGGGGGAGGTTGATTAATTTCCGATACATATAAAAAAAAATGCAGATGACGGCAAGATATTTATGGACAATGTCTTGCCGTTTCATATTATATAGTTACATTGCATTGGATTAACCACAGTCAGCAGAGCCACGCTAATATGAGTTAAACTAGCGTTTAAGAACCATGCTGAAGTATTTATTAATACTTATACTGCCAATTTGCAGTTTCGGTCAGTCGGAACTGGAGCGTTATTACTCAGGAGATACCACGCTTTCAAAAGATCGGATTTTAGAATTATCAAATGATAATATTTTCAACGGTTTAGGGTACCAAAAAGCACTTGGTCATTATTACCTTGGATATTATTCTTACAAATCAAAAGATTACATATCTGCTTGGGAAAACTTCACTAGAGGAATAAATTATTATAACAATTCAGACACTACAGATTACGTGTTCACCTATGCTAGTTTTACTTACTTAGGTTTAATAGCAAAGAAATTAGGATTGTATGACATCTCTTCAGAGAATTACGAAATTGCTTTAAAGTCAGCTATAGAATGTGATGAGAGATCTGACGGTAATTATATTAATCATAATTCAACATCAAATTATGTAAGATCAAACTTAGGTAGATCATACAAACAATTAGGATTGCACGATAAGGCACTAAGGATTTTTAGTGAAATAGATAGAACCTCTGAAAGTGGGTCAAGATTAAAAATCAAGGCAAACAGAGAACTAGGATTATTACATTTAGCAAACGGCTTAGATGATGAAGCAGATGGCTACTTTCAAATAGCGATAGATCAATCTCTTTCTAAGAGCGACGGATCAGTTTCTAATAAATCTAAAATGTGGATTTACCACGATTGGGCTAATGTATACTACAAAAAGAAAAATTTTAAGCGTCAAGAAGAGTTGTTAAATAAAGCTCTAGAACTCCATGTTAATTTCATGACTATGATGGATTTAGGGGAGTGCCTGATGCTACAAGGAAGAGATGACGAGGCAGTAGTTATGCTGAAGAAAGCAGAAAGTATCTATTATACGCAAGATGTCAATATCGATAATATAAAAGTATTCGGATTTCTTAGAGAATTAACTGGAGATTCTAAGTACTCAGATATTAGAGCTGATGAGTATCAGAAGTTTGTGCATGAACAATTAGACGTAAAACGTGAAATGTCTACTCTAGCATTTAGAAATGCTATAAATGAAATTAAGAATAAAATAGTATTCGAAAACACAATAAGACAACTCAAAAATGGCCTCAAACTTTCAGGTGTTGCTGGCTGTATTGTATTGTTGATAATACTTACCTTCAGATTTGTTAAAAGATCAAAAAGAAGAAAGCTTACAGCTGAATCAGATCAATTAGTATAATCAAATATTTGAGATAGCTTCCTTGAGAAGCTTTTTAGACTTCATATAATTACTAAGTAATAGCTTGTACTGATCCCGAATAAACGAAAGATTTTCTTTTTCATTTGGATTTGAATCAATCATTTCATTAAGCATATCAATAACCTGCTCATCTAGTAATTCTTTATTGACAACTATGTCGGATATGTCGGTTTTGGGGACAGTCATTTCACCCTCACCTGTTTCAACATATTTTCTACTTATTCCAAATTTTTCTTGAAAGACATCTAAATAGAAAGGTTTGACATTGTCTCGGTTCATGGCCTTTGCAATTGCATGATCCGTCACACCTACGACAGCTCCTAGCTCTTTGTTTGTGAGCTTTAAGTGCTTTTTAACCTTATTTAGACGTTCTGATTGGGTGATACTCATTATTTAGATTGATTCTAAATTATGACATTATTTTAATTTATTAAGTACAATGTCTTAACAAATAAAGACAATGTCCGTATACTTGTATAACGATTACAAACAAATATACAAATGATGCATTCAACACAGCTCACAAATTACCCAAAAACGGTTAGAAAAATACCACAAATAGGGTACTTCGAAATAGAGCATATAATCAAAGACTTATTGGAGATGCAAGGCGACATCCTTTTTGAAGAACTAGAAGAAGGATTCAACGAGCAACACGATTTAGGAAGCCAGGGAGATCATAAGATAGAGGTGGAATATGAGATTAATGGTGTAGATGATATTTCATCTGATAGGTGCACCTCTTTACAAATTTTGAAGATCACAGGATTTAAGCTTTTTCGAAATGAGTCAGAAGTATCGCTATCAAAGAATGATAAAGGGCGAGTTCGGAAAGCACTAGATCAAGTATATCCAGAAAGCCACGAAATAGAATTGTATCCAAGTATAGACGAGGAAGGAGATGTGTCATGGATGCAATAAAGAAGAAGATAAACTGGACGGCTATTGATGCGAATGGAAGCACTTTATCTGCAAGAAATTTTATTACGGTAGACCACTTCAAAATCTACTGCATAAGAAACGGATTCAGACCGATCTATTCACCAAATCAAAATAAACAAGCATGGTAGAGGCGATTGATAACTCGATAGGTGAAAGTCAGGAAGATACAGGGGTGAACATGGTGGTGGCCCCTGTAGATCCTGACGAAAGAAAAACTATTACAGTAAAGCTAAGCACACTTAAACAATGCATTCAGCTCATAAGAAAGGAGTTTGATCATTCACATTGGGCAGTTGCAGATCAGTGGATTGACATAGCCGAAGATCTTGGCGAAAGAGAAGCCGCAGAGGAAATGAAGTTGAATTTAATGCATGGATGAACAGTGGAAGAACGAGAAATTAAAGTAGGCGACAACGTCAAAATCACAAAAGGAAACTATAGAGGGAATACAGCTCGGGTAAGTAAAGTGAAGGTAGGATTAGAAACAATTATGGCATATGAATGCAATGTATTTACTCATGATAGGGGGAAGGTTTTAGTACAAATATCTCCAGATAACATTGAATTGAAGAAGGAAAAGAAAAAAGAAGAACATGCTATTTGAACCTAAACATTACGGAAATCCGATCAGTCCAAAATTGGCAAATCGCATACTTAAGTATGTCTCAAATTATGACATGCTAGAAGCAACTAAGGGTACTGAAATAGGAAGTATAGATACCATGAAAGCAATACTATACCGACAAAGAAATATTACAGAGAGAAATGCCGATGCAATAATCAATTTGGCTCGAATTGCTTTTATGAGATCAACAACTGAGATGGAATTAGCGATGGATACGCGGGATTACTTTTTAGATGAATTAAATCAAAATGAAGAGGACATACGAAATCATGTTCTCAATCAAATACAGCCTGAAGCACTTATGGCAGGTTAATGAAAACAGAGTTTTAATCAATTAATTATTATAAAAATGGAAACAACAGAAATTGAAAAAGTAGAGCAGCAAACAAGTGAGATTCAAAATCAGGCTGCGATGAAAATTCCATTCGCTCAATTGAGTGACATTGCTAGTAAGTCCGCGTTAGAAAAAGTATTTAATGCAGATAGACTTGATTTCAATACTAACGCTGAGACATGGTCACCAGAAGACAAAGGTGATCGAAAGCGGTTAGTATTTCAAGGAATTAAAGAGAAAGCAAAAACCAAGAACATATTTCGACAAGAAGAAGGAGATCCTGAATATGTTTATTTAGATAAAGCTGCATTTGTTGAAATATACAAGGATGGGGATACAATAAAGCAGAGAATGATTGAGTCTTATGCTACCTCATTAGTTAGTTATATGATAGAAAACAATGTACCAAGACATGCAATCATGGATGTTGAATTTATGGGAGAGAAGAAAGCTAACAGCGGATTCAAATTCCACACATTTTCAATTAATCTGGTGCCATTAGAATTCTAAAATAATGGTAGGTGCAAAGGAAATATTGGAAACTCTTGGTGTCTCTAAGGAAGAGCAGGAGACGCTAAGAAGTTTTCATAAAAGACAAGAAGAAGAAGCTCAATGGATAGAGTTTTCTGAAGAACAATCAAAGGAACGAATCGCAAAATTAACAGCAAGCTCTGACCATAGATTAATGGCCGGTGTTGATGATACTTTGGATGATAGAATTCGGAAGATTCAAGGATCATTCAAGAGAAAGTCTGAGCTAATAGATTATGCGAAATCACTAAAGATTGAAGTAGATGATTCTATGACCATGAAGGATATTTCTGAAAAGGTAGAGCCATTAACTAGAGGGCAATTATCAACAGGTGCGTTAACATACATTGAAGAAAAGATAATTGAGAGCCTAACCGGAAAACCAATATCAGATTATGAAAGTCCAGATATGGCAGAAGGAAAGGAGCGAGAGGAAGAAACAGTTTGGTGGTTCGAAAAAAACTTTAAGCCACTAATAGTATCTGAATGGGGAATAAAACAGAAGTTTCATAAAGATGCTCCTAATAAGGAGTTAGATGGATATATAGGTTGTACTCCAGATGGTTATATAAAATCCATTAATTATGGATTTGAAGGAAAAGCCCCGAAATATCAAACGCACTATCGGTATATATATGGGAAAAGATCTGAAGGAATACCGCCACTAAGAAAAGAAACATTAAGGGAAATAGAACCAAGGTACTACTGGCAAATAATTAAAGGCCTCTATGTAACCGGATGGCAAGGGTGGATTTTTACTAGCTACAACTCTGATTTCAAGAAGGAAAATGAAAGATCATTAACATTTTTCATTAGCAGAGAGGAAGTGCTAGATGATATTCAAAAATTAGAAATAGTATCACTGAAAGCTGTCGAGGAAATGAAGAAGCATATTTCAGAAAACAAAAAGATTTTAAGTGAAAAAGCGAAATATGAAAAGAACATTCTCAAACACTTAAATCAATTATCATGCAAGCAGATAGCCTAACATCAATACAAACAAGAAATAAGTCTAGGAGAGAATTAATCAATCTAAATGAAAAGCAGAAAATAGTATTCAATACTATTAAGATGCTTGGCCCGGTGACGATTGTAGAGATTGCTGAATATCTCAATTGGCGTCCTGGGGTTGTTTCCGCGAGAATTTCAGAGTTAAGAGACCATTACGTGTTGATTAAACAACATGGGAATAAGAAAAACGGGAAATCAACAACGGTTTGTACATGGGTTGCATTTAAAGATCCAGATGAAAGGATGGAAGCTATCTATAATAAAAGAAAGGAATTGAAAGAGAAAATTGATGATTTAGTAAATGACTTTCACAATGGAAGCTTGCATGGATATACCATATCAATGGTAGAACAAGAAAAGCATAAACTTCAGTATCAACTTAATAAAATAGAAAAACTATGGTAATAGAAGGAACGGTTGTGAGAGTAGATGAACCTCAAGGCAAACATCAGAAATTTAAGCAGTATCTACTACTAGATACCATTGATGGTAAACTAGGATTGCAAGTAAGAAGTAAGAGAAATTCAGTATCTGAAAATTCAAAGCTTAAAGCCAAAGTACATTTCGAGCACAGCACTCAGGTGGCAAATAGTGGTAAAGGGAAAAAGTATTATCACAATAATCTAATTCTGGATGAAGTATTAAACGAGTAATAAGATGGAGGATCAAGCTAAAACAAATCAAGAATTGAATGAAGAGACTGTAGAGAGCAAAGAGGTATTCAATAATGATGATCAGAAAATAGAATTATTCAGAGTAAACATGAGCTTGCTTGATTGGGAACAATGGAATTTCCTTTTCAAGAGTATTAACAGAAAAAGCATGAGGGAACGCGGAAAGTACCCAAAAGATTACTCGCTAATCATTAATGAGACAATACAATGAGTCTTATTCAAGAGTATGTAAAAGCATTTTTATCAGCACCGATATTATTCTTAATCGTAATAGGGATAGCAATCTATTGGCAGCAGATGAACAGTAAAAAGCTAGCAAAAGAAGCCAATCAAGATAATAGACAAGCAACAATGTTTAGCTGGATTATGGCAGCTTCGATATTTCTATGTGTTGCGAATGGGTGGATGACGGTTGCGATTCTCGGCGCAAGTATGGAGGCTATTGTTAATATCCTTCTTGTTCTAAAAAACAGAAGCAAAATTAAGGTTCATCTAAGCTTGATTGAATTGCAGATAGGAAATTTTGCAGACAAAGAACGAAAGGGCAAAGAGATTTTAGAGTTAACTAAGGAAAAGGAAGAAATAGCTAAGGATGTTAGTTCGCTATCAATGGTAACTAACATATTTATTGGCGTGCTAATACCAACATTTATTCTACTTCTGAGTGAATTATACATTAACAGTTAAGAATTATGAGAAATACTAAGATGGACTTAATTGTAAGGTTAGTTGCAGATTATTTCGATATATCTGAGAACGATCTAACAGGGGAAAGGAGGTTTAGAGAATTCTCTATACCAAGACAAATTACGATGCACCTCATATACTATCATGTCATACCATCAAAAAGTTCAATTAGTAGGTATTTAGGTATTGATCGAGCTTCAATTTATCACGGATTAAATGTTGTAAAAGATAATCCTGAAATTGAATCACATATAAAAAGGATTGAATTGATATTGAATAAGGAGTTTAAGTTACACTTAGCCTCAAAGGTCAAATTAATTAAGAAGCAGTATGTACTTATAAGATGATGAAGAATCAACAAACGGAAGTATTTAATGAACAACATGAATGTACATGTTGGTTGGAAGTTGGTCAGTGTTATTGTCTCTCAAAAACATGAGATATGTATAAACCCACATCGTTAGATCGTAATATTATCAAGCAACCTTGGTTCAATCTCATGAAACCCGAGAATGCAGAACTACTAAAGTGGATATGGTTGGATGAATCTGACAGTATTGGTGTAGTTGAAGTTGATTGGGATGGATTTGAAAAGTTCACAAAAGGGATTGTAACTAAGAAAGATATTGATATTGTAGATTTTGTTCACGACTGCAACAATGATGGGAAGGAGCGAATGAGATTTCTTGATAGGGGCCGAAAGATATGGTTTACTCCGACAGTCTTGTTTAAGCACGCTTCTAACGCAGGATTTAGAAACCTTGGAGCGAATGATAGGGATGCATCTATTATGCGGATATTAAGCCAAAGAGGTGAGACTAGAGATTGGATAGTGGAGCAGTTGATATACAACGATAGAATTTCAATAAATGCAAACCTTGTAAACAAGGTATGGAATCGTAAGGATGCTACTGAGAATGAAAAGGAATTAATGGAGCGTATTGCGAAGCATCTAAACATCAAGATAAGCAAGTCAGGTACTAGTCCTGCTGAAATAAAAAAGAACTATGGAAACGTGTGCCAGTATTCTGGAGAATTATGCCAAGAATGGGAGCTGGAAATCGATCATGTATTACCTCGCAGCAATGGACATAAAGATGTGAATCAGTGGTGGAATCTGGTTCCTTGCAAGAAAGAATTGAACATCAAAAAAGGCGATAAAAATGTTTTTCAGTTTATTAAAGAAGAGGGTTTGGAGCTGCTTCCAGGAGTTGAAAATGCAGTAAAAAGATGGGTGAAAAAAGGTGTTTTGGACTACCCTAGGTACTACCCCAATAAAAGAAATAAAAAAGAAAAGTTATTCACTTGGGATCAAGTAGTAGGGTACGTTGCTAACAATGCAAGTGCCTCTACCAGTGATTACGAATGCGTTAATCCAGAAGACTCAAGTGAAATGAAAAGATGGAGGAAGAAGAAATGAGAAGTAACACAACTGTAGTAACTGAATGGTCTCCAATTCTAAAAGTAACTGGAGAAAGAATTAAATTGTTATTCGAGGTTGAATCAACCGACACAGTTAAGAAATACCTCAAAGAAATGAGTGTTCCTGTCAAATTCAATCGCGTTAGACTAGAGGATATTCTTGCAAAGTGGGATGAGGATGAAAGAAAAGGAATGGACTTGAGAGAATTCAAAGGATCAACGGCAACGAGTAAATTGATATGAATTATAAGCCCTTACATATTCCTAAAAGAGACCGTAAGAAGGGAGAATACATTTTATGCGTCTATACTGACTGTAAAACAACGGTAGGTAAAATATGTAAGTCAAGCGGGAAGGCATTGCACACGTGTAAGCATGCAGAATCACATAGATTTCAATCTAAAGCATGGGATCCAAATAAGAAGAGAATGGTTCCTATTGAAACACATGGAAAAGACTTTAGAGATTACAAGAAGTTCTCACTTAGACATGTTCAAGCAGTAGCGAAGTTCGAAATAGATCAACAAGTACCAACTCAATCAATAAACATTAAACCATCAAGGCTTAGAGATGCTTTAAGAATGTATAATGATTGGTTTCAAGATAAGGATGAAAAAGGAAACTTATTACCACATCACAAGATCAAGGGCCACAGCGAGAATACGATTAAAGATGAATTCATAAACATCAAAGTTTTCAAACAAGCATTATTAGAACTTCAGTATGATTTTGATACTATACTACTAGATCAAGTAGACGTAGATATGGTCGGTAAAATATTCAAATGGTTGACTGATAAGTATGCCAACAGAACAGTAAATAATAAGCTGAATACTATATCAAGATTCTATAAGTATCTGATTGAAATTAAAGATTATAACATAAGTAATCCATTTTCTAATAGAGAGGTTATTAGGAAAACGGTTCAGGATAAGGATGGAGTATTTATTGAGCCTGATCATTTTAAGAAGTTGCTAGGTGTGGTTACCCTTGAAAATGGGATTGCCTTTACCAAGGAGAAGTCTGGAGTTAAAAGAAGATCATTATTTAGATCTTGGTTAACATTCTATTACCGCTTGGAATTTTGCACAGGAGGGAGACCCGAAGATATTGCAGAACTCAAGGTTGATCATGTCTTGGATGACTTCATAAGATTTAAGGATTTTAAAGTATCAAGGAAGAAGAAGACGGAACGTATTCGAATGAGAATTCGAACGAAAGAATTTGATGATCTATTTGATGAGTTGGTAAAGCACTATGGTTTAAAGCCAGGAATGTATTTGATAGAACCTGAAGAAGCTAATAGAAAGAAGATAATAAGACATGCGTCAAAAGCGTGGACTCACTACTGGAAACAATTAGATGTGGGTTATCATGCGACATTCTATGACCTGCGAGGAACCTATGCGACTATCATGTCAGAGCAATTTGGTACAGCATACGAAGGAATATTCGGTATGCATGATTCTCATAGGACCACAAGAAGGAATTACAACAGCAAGCAAAAGATGTTATCTAAGTTGAGAGGTAAGCCAATGTTTGAAGCTAAAAGCTCTGCATCATAACATGAAAAAACAACACTTAATAGCGACACATAAAAACAAAAAACCATCCCTACGGTATCGTAAAGATGGTTTATGTTGTCGGGGTAGTAGGATTCGAACCTACGACCCCCTGCTCCCAAAGCAGGTACGCTAACCGGACTGCGCTATACCCCGATCGATGTACATCTGTTCTTTTTTTCATTAAAACAGACGACCGTTCTTGAAAACGGAACGCAAATGTAGAAATTCAATTGTTAAAATTTACAATTGTTTGAAAATTTTTTCCTTGAAAATTCGTCTATCAAATAAACCGTTTCAAAATGGCTTTATGATATCTCAGATTATCGTGATTTTGTTACATTTAAGTTATTCAACACAATAAATAATTAACTATGAAAAAAGTCAAATACTTGCTATTCGTTTGTGCGTTCATGGTGATGTCGATGGCCTCTGCCACTGAAACAGATCCAAAAAAAGAAGTGACTCCTGAGGAACGCGTTGAACAGCTTGAAAATCGAGTTCATGAAATTTGGAAAATGGATTTTTCAGACATGGATAAAGAAGAAAAGAATTCAATTAAAATAGAACTGAAGGAGATAAAAAAAGAATTGAAGCAAACTGGCTTAGATAATAAGGTTTCAATTTCAATAGGTGCAATTATTATCATTCTTTTATTGATTATTCTAATCACATAATTCAATGTCACAAACAAGACCTTCAAGGTATCCTAGTAGGGGTACAGAAGATAAAAAGACCTTGTATCAGATAATTGATGAAGGTCTTTTTTGTACCATAGCATTTGTTCGTGATAACATAGCTCATCAAATCCCAACTGGTTTTGCTAGAGAAGGTGATTATATATACATCCACGCATCTTCAAAGAGTAAGTTCATCGAAAGTATAATTGATGAAAAGGTGAGTTTTTCTATCACCCATTTAGATGCACTAGTTCTTGCTACAACAGCTTTTGACCATTCATTCAATTACAGGTCTGTTATTGGATTTTCTCATGTTGAAGAAATTATTGATTTAGATGAGAAAAGAAAATTTTTTAATCTATTTACTGATAGATATATACCTGGTAGGATTGATGACATTGGTGAACCAACGGATGATCAAATTGCTATTACCAAAATTGCAAGGTTATCGTTAGATAACGCTGCAGCTAAACTTAGAGCAGGTGATGTAAATGTGAAGATGCAAGCCGATAATTCTTGGTGTGGTATTATCCCCTTAAATAAATCCTATGGTGAACCTGTAATTGATCATCAATTAGATCAGAAAAGAGAACCACCTGAATATATAAAACGACTTATTGATGGATCTAGCAAGCATTAAAACTAAAAATAATACTGAAGAGAATCGGTTTGAGTTAAATCTTGAAAACTCAATTGCTTTAATAGATTATAAGATTGGAAAAAAGGGTGCATTATATCTTATTCACACTGAGGTGCCTGATGAAATGGGAGGACAGGGGGTTGGACATAAATTGGTAAGGGAGACATTAGGGATTATTGAAAAAGAAGATTTGAAAATAATACCGCTCTGCCCGTTCGTAAGATCATTCGTTAAAAAACACATTGATGATTACAGGGAGTTGTTAGCGGAAGGTGCTAAATTGTAATATGGGAAAAATTAAAGAATACGAAAGCGAAGATCTTACGGTTGTATGGCAGCCTGAAAAATGTATACATTCAGAAAATTGTTTCAATGGATTGTCTAGCGTTTTTAATCCTAATGAACGTCCCTGGGTCAACGTTAACGGGGCTCCTGATAAGTCCATTAAAGAAGTCATAGATAAGTGCCCATCCGGTGCACTTTCATATAGGATGAAAAATATGGCTGATAATCAGAATGAAATTGAAGAAGAGCAGGTCGTTGAGGTTATTAAAGGTGGTCCATTAATGGTTTATGGAAATATTAATGTAAAGCATCACGACGGCTCAGAGACATCTAAACATCGAGTTACTGCTTTTTGTAGGTGTGGTGCATCTTCCAATAAGCCCTATTGCGATGGAAGTCACAAGTCAATAGCATTTGACAGTTAGCACAAAGTCAAAAGGAAGGGAATGCTTAAAGTGAATAAGCATGATGAAATCCCTTCCTAGGACTCGTCCAAAGCTATGCGTTTGAGATTCATTTAATCTTCTTTTGTTTCCAGCGAAGTTTAGTAAACTCTATCCCAATAATTCCGATTACTCCTATTACCAAGAGCATTGATGATAGAAAAAATATCGTTGGATGAGAATTACTACTCCACATATCTAATAGCGTCGCAGCCAAGCAAAGCATGTAAAGTGTATTTTCAATTTTATTTAGGGCATACTTCTTCTGGTTGTTCATCTTGCAAAACGTAAGTTTCTATCAGTTTTGCAAGACTACTTTTTGATAAGAATTACTCAAAGAATGTACTGTGTACATCAGGTAAACAAGTGGGATTTGCAGAAAAATCAGGTGGAAGACAAGAAGAAGTAATAATAGGGAGATTTGAACTCCCGACCTCCGTGTTATGAATCCGACGCTCTAACCAACCGGGGCGCGTAGCCCGGGGCGCGTAGCCCGGGGCGCGTAGCCTGAGCTAGCCCAGTTAGCAAATGGATTTCTTTTTCAGATGATATTATATCAGATGAAGGGTAGAGAAGGAGGTTCAAAAAAGAGTAGCGAGAGGGAGATTTGAACTCCCGACCTCCGGGTTATGAATCCGACGCTCTAACCAACTGAGCTACCTCGCCATATTTAATCTTTTGTGATGATTATCACACATCTTTTTGATAGGTTCTTCAAAAAGGAACGCAAATCTATAAAAGATTTCTTTTTCACCATGCGCTTGTTGAAATAGATTTTTTTTTTACCTTATCAAAAATTTCAATGAAGTATGGCTAAGTATAAATATGTAGGTGAGTTTGAGTTCAATGCATCGAAAAAGATGCTCTATCCATATTTCAGCACAGCGTCCGGATTAGCGCAGTGGTTTGCTGATGATGTTAATATCAATAATGAAGATAAGGTTTATACCTTCATTTGGGATGGAGACGAAACAAAAGCCAGATTAACATCTAATAGAACTAATCATCATGTTCGATTTGATGTTATGGATGGAGATGATGACAATAACTTTTTTGAGTTCAAAATTGACATGAATGAATTGACTCAGTCAGTATATGTTCGCATCACTGATTATTCTGATATGGACCAAGAAGAAGCAAACGAGCTTTGGGGATCCCTAATCCATGATTTAAAGGAAATTGTTGGCGGTTAATTCGTAAAACATCTAACCTGGTATTCTTATTGCTACGTTCCATTTTTCTACTTTTGTGCCTCTATGAGAAAATTGGATGTTTTGATGCTTAAGTCCTTCATTGGACCATTCCTGCTAACAACAGCAGTTTCTAACTTCATTTTATTAATCCAATATCTACTCAAGTACTTTGATGATTTTGTTGGCAAAAACTTAGGCTTTACAGTTTTTGCTGAGTTACTTTTTTATTTCTCTCTCAATATGTTGCAAATAGCACTTCCATTAGGTGTTTTGGTAGCATCTTTAATGACTTTTGGAAATTTGGGAGAGCAATTTGAATTAACAGCCATTAAAAGTTCTGGGATTTCACTTTTAAGAACATTAAGGCCAATATTTCTGTTTGTGGTTGTTTTATCATTTGGAGCATATTTTTTTAATAATTATACAATTCCAGCAGCCAACCTTAAAGCTTACAGTCTTCTTTACGATATAAAGCATACCAAGCCAGCCTTAGATATTAAATCTGGTGCATTTTATGGTGGCATTCCCAATTATAGCATTAAGGCAAAAGACAAACTTCCAGATGGTAAGACCCTGTTGGATGTCATTATTTATGACCATTCTACTGGAAGAGGAAATAAAACAATAATTATGGCTGATTCTAGTCTCATGTATACCATAATGGATGATCGATACCTGAAGCTTGAATTATATGATGGTCATTATTACTCAGAAGAACCTAATTCTGAAAGCTCTGTTGATCGATTCTACAGAACAGAATATGATAAAATGGACATGGTGTTTAGTTTATCTTCTTTCGATTTGAAGCGAAGAAAGGAGGAGTTGTTTCAAAATAATCGTCAAATGAAGAATATAAGCGAGTTGGCTTTAGATATTGATTCGTTTCAAACCATGGTGATAAAGCAAAAGGCGAGTTTCATTCAAACAACAAGAAGGTATTTCGAATACCACATGGACAACAAGGAAGAAATTATTAAAAAGGGAGAACTGGGTGGTAGTGAAAAAGAGAAAACCAATGATAATGATAGTAAAACAACAGTTAGATCTGTTGAGGCGTCTTTTTTTCCTTCCATGCTATTGAATCAGCAATTAAGGAAGGAGGATAAAAGTCAAGATAGCGAGCAAGAGTCCGATACTGTGGAATTTATCCAAGACACAACTGAAGTCTTTGGGGTAGAAAGAATAGATATTACAACGAAGGGCAAACTTCCGCAGTCCATCAAGGAAAAAACCAGAATTAGAAGAAGTTCACGATTCCAGGCTGGAAATATTGACACATTGGATTGGGCAGACTTTGATAAACATGTTGATAATAAGTTTAGAAATAAGAAACCTATTTATTCCGAAGCGCTTAATAAGGCCAGGAATGTAAAGGTCAACTTGAATTCATCGAAAGCTCGACTATATCAATATCAGAAGGACGCGAGTCTTTATACAATAGAAATGCAAAAAAAGTATGCTCAAGCGCTGGCATGTATTTTAATGTTTCTAATAGGGGCCCCATTAGGAGCAATTATTAAGAAAGGTGGACTGGGTGTACCTACAATAATTGCTATATTTTTCTTCATCATATATTACGTTTTTACGAGCATAGGGGAGAAGCAAGCTAAGGAAGGAGCTATGGATCCTTATGTTGCTGCTTGGATGTCAGATGTGATTTTATTGCCTTTTGGACTGTTCTTTTTGAGGCAAGCCCGCGTCGATGCTAGATTGTTTGAACTAGACGCATATCGAATTGGTATTGAAAAGCTTACACGCAAATTTGCTAGGAATAAGAACAAAGCGTAAATTTGCGCTTCAATTAAAAGAGGTAGACGATTTTAGAATGTATCTAGCAAAAGAAAAAAAGGAAGAAATTTTTAAAGAACACGGTAAGTCAGCAAAAGACACAGGTTCGCCAGAGTCGCAAATCGCGTTGTTCACAACAAGAATCAACCACTTGACTGACCACCTAAAAACGCAGAAAAAAGACCATGCATCAAGATTAGGTCTTTTAAGATTGGTAGGTAAGCGAAGAAGGCTTCTTGATTATCTGCACAAGAATGATATAGAAAGATATCGTAGCATCATCGCGAAGCTCAATATCAGGAAATAAAAAATTAAAGGGGATCAAATTTCTGATTCCCTTTTTTGATTGTAAACACCTAAGGGCAAAACGTGTCCTTATTATTAATTTATTATGAACGTAATTACTAAAACCTTCCAACTATCCGACGGTAGGGAAGTATCCATTGAAACAGGAAAGCTTGCGAAACAAGCTGATGGATCTGTTGTTGTGAGTATGGGGAACGCCAAACTCTTGGCAACTGTAGTTTCTTCCAAAGAAGCTAAAGAAGGAGTGGATTTCTTACCACTTTCTGTTGACTATCAAGAAAAATTTGCTTCCGCCGGTAAAATCCCAGGTGGCTTTTTGAAAAGAGAAGGAAAATTATCTGACTATGAAGTGCTTATTTGTCGACTGGTCGATAGAGCGCTAAGACCACTATTTCCTTCAGATTATCATGCTGACACACAAGTCTTTATTCAGTTGATTTCGGCAGATAAAGATATTATGCCAGATGCACTTGCAGCCCTCGCGGCTTCAGCTGCGATTTCTGTATCTGATATTCCATTTGGAGGCCCAATCTCTGAAGTAAGGGT
The DNA here is from genome assembly GCF_963691765.1 of Ekhidna sp. Taxonomy (GTDB): domain Bacteria; phylum Bacteroidota; class Bacteroidia; order Cytophagales; family Cyclobacteriaceae; genus Ekhidna. The sequence continues at coordinate 4,491,179 of NZ_OY829375.1, read as the reverse complement.
TGCTAAGATTGATGGAGAGTATAAAGTAAACCCATCTCCAGAAGAACTTGAGAATGCGACATTGGATTTAATTGTTGCCGGTACTTCTGATAATATTATGATGGTAGAGGGTGAATCCAAAGAAGTGGATGAATCCGAAATGCTAGAAGGAATTAAGAAAGCACATGAAGAAATAAAAATTCAATGTGCAATTCAAGAAGAATTATCCAAAGAAGCAGGTACCACTGAAAAACGTGAATATGATCATGAGCCTAAGGATGAGGAATTAAAAGAATCAATGCATAAAGCTGTATACCAAAAGCTTTATGACGTAGCAGCAAAGAAGAATCCTAATAAATCAGAAAGAAAGGAATCTTTTAAAGCAGTTTATGAGGAATACATCGGGCAATTCTCTGAAGAGCAATTGGAAGAAATGAATGATTTCTTACTCGGAAAGTATTTTCATGACATAGAGAAAGAAGCTGTTCGAAATTTTGTTCTTGATACGCAAGAAAGAATTGATGGTAGAAAGCCAAATGAGATTAGACCAATTTGGTCTGAAGTAGATTATTTACCTTCAGCTCACGGATCTGCTGTATTTACGCGTGGAGAAACACAATCGTTAACATCAGTAACTCTTGGAACCAAGCTTGATGAGCAAATGATTGATGGCGCAATGTTCTCTGGATACAACAAATTTATTCTTCACTACAATTTCCCTGGATTTTCAACTGGTGAAGTTAGGCCCAATAGAGGGCCTGGAAGAAGAGAAGTTGGGCATGGAAATCTTGCTATGAGAGCTCTAAAGCCAATGATTCCTACTGAAGATGAAGGTAATCCATATACTGTAAGAATTGTGTCTGACATCCTAGAATCAAATGGTTCTTCGTCTATGGCAACGGTATGTGCCGGTACATTAGCAATGATGGATGCTGGTATAAAAGTTAAGAGACCTGTTTCTGGAATTGCAATGGGAATGATTTCAGATAGTGAAAGCGGGAAGTATGCGATTTTATCTGACATCTTAGGCGATGAAGATCACTTAGGTGATATGGATTTCAAGGTAACTGGTACTACCGAAGGAATAACTGCATGTCAGATGGACATTAAAGTTGATGGACTTTCGTATGATGTCCTTGCACAAGCATTAAATCAAGCAAAAGAGGGTAGACTTCATATTCTTGGTGAGATGGCTAAGACTATTACAGAACCTAGAACTGAGCTTAAATCTCATGCACCTAGAATGGAGCAATTGAGAATTGACAGAGAGTTAATTGGTGCTGTTATAGGACCTGGCGGAAAAATCATACAAGAGATTCAAAAGGAATCTGGAGCGACAGTAAATATTGAAGAAGATGATAAAGGTGGCAAAGTGAGCATTTTTGCTGTTGACGGTGAATCTTTGGATAACGCAATGGCTAGAATCAAGGCAATTGTTCAGCAGCCAGAAGTTGGCGAAGTATATGACGGTAAAGTGAAATCTATCATGCCTTTCGGAGCATTCGTGGAATTTTTACCGGGTAAAGATGGACTTCTTCATATCTCAGAGATTAAGTGGGAGAGAGTTGAGAACGTTGCTGATGTAATGGAAGAAGGCGAGGAGATAAAAGTGAAACTTATCGATATTGATAAAAGAACTGGTAAATTCAAGCTTTCTAGAAAAGTACTTTTGCCTAGACCTCCGAGAGAAGAAAAGAAGGAAGAAAAAACTGAAGAGTAATCTAAAGGACACTTTAAGATTTTTATAGGCCGTTATGGCACAAAAGCTAAATAAATGGTGTTCTGCATGGACACCTTTTTTTATAATGAAAAAATAGTATGGCAATAGAAAGAGTAAAAGTTTTAATTGTAGGTTCTGGTCCGGCTGGTTTCACTGCAGCAGTATATGCAGCTAGAGCTGGAATGAGCCCGGTATTATATCAAGGAGGACAACCTGGTGGGCAGCTTACAATAACAAATGATGTTGAAAATTATCCAGGCTATCCAGAAGGGGTTATAGGGCCTCAAATGATGGTTGATTTTCAAAAGCAAGCCGAAAGATTTGGGACGGATGTAAGAAGTGGTATGATTACCTCTGTTGATTTTAGTGGCTGGCCGCATAAAGTTACTGTTGATGAGAAAACAGAAATTGAAGCCGAGTCAGTAATCATTTCCACAGGCGCTTCAGCAAAATGGCTTGGCTTAGAGAGTGAACAACGTTTGAACGGTAAAGGTGTTTCTGCATGCGCAGTTTGTGATGGATTTTTCTTTAGAGGTCAAGATGTTGTGATTGTTGGAGCTGGTGATACGGCAGCGGAAGAGGCAAGCTACCTTTCTAAAATTGTAAACAAAGTTTACATGCTAGTAAGAAGAGACGAAATGAGAGCTTCTAAGATTATGCAACAAAGAGTTAAGAATGCTCCGAATATTGAGATTCTATGGAATACTGAGACAAAAGAGGTATTAGGTGATGAGGAAGTTAATGGTGTTAAGGTAGTTGATACACAAACAGGTGAAGAAAGAACGCTCGAAGCTCAAGGCTTTTTTGTAGCAATTGGACATAAGCCAAATACTGATATTTTCAAGGATTGGTTAGATATGGATGAACAAGGATATATCAAAACTATTCCAGGAACTTCTAAGACCAATATTCCAGGTGTATTTGCAACTGGCGATGCGCAAGATAAAATTTACCGCCAAGCTGTGACTGCAGCTGGCAGTGGATGTATGGGGGCACTCGATGCAGAAAAATGGATCGCGGAAAAGGAAGTTGAAATGCAGGAAGCATAAAGATCTTGGAGACTTTATAAGTTTTAAGAACCTCGAAGAAATTTGAGGTTTTTTTATGCCTAATTATAGGTTTTTAATTAGCAAATCAGTCTAGTATGACTTAAATACAAGATTTCTATGAAAAAGGTGTGACTAACTGGTGACAAATAATTGTAGCCAAATTGTACACCTCTCAAAGTGTCTTCTCATTTAAGTTCTCTCGTTACTTGCGCAATGAATTACAATGATAATTATGAATTCTAGTGCGAGTTACTTTATTGAAAATTCCAACCAGCTAGCGACCCCTGTAGCCGATAGGGACCTGGCCGAAATTGTTAATCAAAATTTGACAGAAGCCGTATTTAGATGCTCTTCTGAAGGTGAAATATTATACGTCAACCAAGCTTTTTTTCAACTTTTCCAAGTAAGTGATTATTCAGCTCTTTTGGATAAAAAAGCAAAATCATTTTATGATGATGAAAAAAGTGTCGATGTTATTAATGATAGCTTATTGGGCGAGTTAGGAGCATACAAGGGAGAGGTAAGGTTTAGAAAATCAAACGGTACAATATTCTATGGTCACCTAAGTGCAAGAAGAGTTAATAAAAACAGTGATTATTATGTAGATGGTGTTATTCGAGATGTAACACATGAAAGAAGTACGAAACTTGAATCAGAGCAACAAGCTGAAATTCAAAAAATACTTTTAAGCATATCCTCTTATTTTTTAGAGGCTGACTTAGATAGTGTTGATCGAATTATAAATCAGTCATTAAATGACCTAGGGTTATTCCTGGGTATTGATCGATTACAAGTACATCATTATGACTACAAAAGTGAGCAATGCATTGTATCCCACGAATGGATGTTAGAAAGTATCTCTAATGCAAGTAATATAAATACCAGTTTTCCTCTTCAGCTGCTGCATGAAATGATTTTAGCTCATGATAAAGGGCAACACATTTTTTATCCATCTATCCCCAACCTTCCCAATTCACCTATTAAGGAAGTTTTGATGTGTCAGAACGTAAAAAGTACGCTGACTATCCCTATGAAGTTAGATAGTAACTGTTCTGGTTTTATCGCCTTTGAAACTATTAGAAACTTTTCTCTAGAATACTCAGAGAGTGTAATTGCTATGTTGAAGCTTTATGCAAATATGGTGGCGAGTATTTCCTCTCGGGCAGCTAGTCACGTCAAATTAAAAAAGCTTATTGAACAAGTTACGTTGCAAGGTAAGCAGCATAAAGATTTTTCTTTTATTACCTCTCATAACATACGAGCTTCAGTAGCCAACCTGGTGGCACTTACAGATTTAATGAATCAGGATTTTTCCGAAAAATATCTGGAAATGTTAGATATAACTGTTAAGAAACTGAATGAAAGTATAAATAACATCAATAATATCCTTCATCTGGATCATAAGGAACTACTTAAAAGAACAGTTTGTGATGTTGGAAAGTCTGTCAATAGGGTACTAGAAAGCTTAGAAATGGTAATAGCTGATCAAGAGTTGATAATTGAGAATAAAGTACCTGCTTCTATTCTTTTAAACACGCTTCCTAGTTACCTAGACAACATTCTATTTCAGGTAATTTCCAATGCCATTAAATACGGCACTAATGATAGAAGCAAACGTATCACCGTAAGAGCAGAAAGATTAAGCAGAAAGGTAATACTTTCAATTATTGACTATGGTGATGGTTTTGATATTGTTAGGCATTCTCATCAAATTTTTAAAGTAGGAGCACGGTTTGATCAAAGAAAATCCGATGGACAAGGACTTGGTTTGTATATAACTAAGCAGCAAGTAGAATCTCTTGATGGAACCATTGAAATAGAAAGCAGTGAAATCTCTGGAACTGCAGTTCGGATTTCATTGCCAATTTTTTAAAGACCGGATTCGATTGATCGAATTCCAAATGAAAAGTACTGGAGTTCTTTTTTGTTAAAACTATTATCCACTAAAGACCAATTTATATTTTATGACGTCAGAACAAATTGATTTGATTACTAAATCTTGGAGTAGAGTTTCTCAAGATCCGAATTTAATTCAGTCTTTCTATGACAAGTTGTTCGAGATAGCCCCTTCAACAAAGCACTATTTTCCTGCAGATCTTACTATGCAAAGTGAAAAACTTGCCTATACTCTAGGGTTTGTTGTTGGTAATTTGGACAGGTTAGAGAATATTCAAGACGCAATTCAAAAACTAGGAAGCACGCATAAAAAATTGAAAGTAAAAGAAGAGGAATACGGATTTATGAAGGAAGCCCTACTGATAACAATTGATAACGCCCTTTCAGGAGATAATACTCCAACAATTCAAGCTTGGGATGAAGTTCTTACTTACCTGGCAGAATCAATGGTTAATGCTGAAAATCATTCAAAGAATAAAAAGAAAAGTTTCTTGAATAAGATTTTTGGAAATTGATCAAACGTTCAATTGTTTGAGATTTTTTTCCCATCATTATCAAAATTGTTTTTAAGATAGTTTTCAACAACAACAACTATTGCTATCAGTAGAGTTGTCATAATTACGCATGAAATAAGAAGCGCATTAGCAGGACTAGTAACGAAGTACAAAACTATTTGAGCTATTGTTGTTGCTATTGCAACCCAAAGCATTAGATCATTTGCGTATTTATTGGATTCATCCCAGGCTTCTTGTGATTTTCTAGATCGATTTGTTCGATAACCGTAGGCCCAATTTATTTTCCTCGGGGGAAAAGCTTTAATCAATAAAGAGATTATTAATAATAGGGGACCGATCGCTAGGTTAATTAAGATAAAGGAAGTGCTCATGACTTAAAGTTAAACGAATTCAAACTTTACTTTGGAAGCACTACAATTCCAGCAGATCCAGCAGCTATATATAAATCATCAATTCCAACACCGATAGAAGTAGGTATGTTATCACCTATAGGTAATGATTCAGAGCTAAGAGTAGTTGGGTTAGAAATGTCTGATAGATCAACCCTCACAAGAGTTGGAGTATTATTTTGAAAACCTATCACATAAGCAATATTAGAGTCGATTGTGATTGAAATAGCACTAATACCAATGTCTATATTCTCATTTGAATTAAAAACATAGCCCTCCAACAAATTAATGATTGTAAGTCCGCCACCATGTGCTACAATCAAATTATCGTTGAATGTGGCTGTCTGAATTGGAAAACCTACAGGTGAGGTGACTCCTGAGCTAAAACCTGCCTCCATTATTCTTAGTTCGGATACAATAAAAGGAATTTGTAACTCGTCACCAAGGAACAAAGATGTAACTCCAAAACCATTTACTCCTCCATCGAAATCTGTAGATATGAATGCCGCTTGGCCATCTGAGGATAGTAATACATCGGGGTGACCTCTATCTCTTCCAAACGAAATTGGACCTTGAATTTCCCCATTTGATGAATACGTAAATCTATTTAGGAAAGTAGTACCCCCCGATACAACTAAGTTTCCTGCTGACGCAGAAATGCCATTAAACGGCCCACCTTCGACCTGTACTGGTCTTGATACTAGATCCGCATTTGTCCCATTAAAAGAAAAGACTGCCAAATAATCTCTTCCTCTTGAATCAAGTACGAAGATTAGGTTATTATCAACGTCAAAATCATCTATACTATGCATTCCTTCTGGAGGAAATATTTGTGCAATAGTTAGTCCTGTATTTTCATTTGTTATCAGAAGCCCACCTTCTCCGTATGCAGTCATAATAAGACCATTAACAACTTTTATCACTCCAGGCGTGTGATTTGGAACTTCGTAAGTTTCTTTACAGGCTGTAATTAGCAATATGATCAAGAAAAGATAATTTCTCATAAATCAAAGATATCTTGATATCTCTTAATTGAATGTCATCATTATGACTCGTGAGAATAGTTTTCGTTAATAAATTTGAGCATGTATAAGATTTTCTTCTCCGTCATATTTCTCAGTTTTGCTGGGTACTCCTTTGCTCAAAATGTGTCATCAGTTGATGTGACATTCAATAAGCTCGATAGAGATGATGCTTTTATAATTTCTCCAACAGCACGTTTTGATTTTAATAATCACTCATGGAGTATCGGTCCTGCCTTATTGTTTTCATTTGGCGATCAGATAGAAGAGAGAGATGCATTCAAGCTAACAGGGTTAACTATTGGATATGAAAATTATTTGCACGGTAGAGATACGAAATGGAATATGTTTCACTCTTTCGATTTCATCTTTCAAAGGATAAAAGATGTCCAAAATTCTCAAGTCTTTGATACCAATAGTGGGTCATTTATTCCAAACACAATTGAGCAAGTAGATAATAGTATATATATAGGAGGTGGCGCTGGGATGCTGTTAAATTTGGGAAGCAAGTTTAGTATTACTCAGACAATTGGAATTGGTGCAAATGTTATCTTTCGCGATACGCAATCTGATATAGATGCATTTAAAGATACCTTCTTTAAGCAGCAGTGGTCTTTAAAGACTGGTGTTAGGTATCGAATAAATGATTAGACTCAGAGTTTAATTTCCATTTGCTTAGTGTGTTCGTAACCGATGTTAAAGATCTCTTGAGCATGTTTGGTATCCATAATGTCAAAATTGCATAGATCCATCGGTTCAATGAAAACATCACATTTTTTTTCCAACTTACTCCTTCTTGGATTAACAGCTAACTGGAACATGCGTGTGGACACTTGAATTAAATTAGATAGTTCATCAATTTCTTGTATTGGACTGATACTAACTCCAATAATTTTCTTGCATTCTTGTTTTAGTATACTAACGGGGACATTATCAAAGATTCCACCATCGGAATAGATTTTACCATTTAATTCAACAGGACTAAATAGGATAGGGATGGAGGCAGAGGCTTGGATTATATCTTTTATTGGACCTTCTCTTAAATATTCAGGCTTCCCATCAAGCATATTACTGACACAGATTATTAAGGGAATATCAAGGTCTTCAAGTCTCTCTACAGGGATTTTTTTTAAAAGGGTAGATTTCATCTTAGCTGAGCTAAGCAAACCTGTTTTTGGGATATTAAGTCCAGAAATAGCTGTGAATTTATAATCTTTAATTGCATCAAATGCTTCCTTGGGTGAAAAACCTGATGCGATGAATACCCCAGCAATTGCGCCTGCACTAACCCCAGAAATAATGTCTGGTTTAATTCCTTTTTCGAATAACGCTTGCATTACTCCAAGGTGAGCAAAACCTCTTGCGCCACCTCCGCCTAATGCAATACCTATTTTGTATTTTTTGCTTCTAAATCCGAACATGTATCTAAACTAACTATGGATGGGATATTAAAAAAGCCCCTTGAAAGAAGGGGCTTTTATTTGAAAAAATTGACTGTTATTTATCGACACCCGGTGCTCTGTTTAGGTATTCTTCATACAGTTGTGTATGTCTACTTACCATCGGGATTTTCCAGCCATCGATGAAAACATTTTTTATGTTGGTACTTGTCTCAAACGGATCTCCGTCAGCAACCAGAAGATTTGCGACTTTGCCTTTTTCAATAGAACCATATTTGTCAGATACTCCAAAAATTTCTGCAGGAACAATGGTTATAGATCTTAACGCTTCTTCTTTCCCCATTCCGTAAGCGGCGGCAAATCCAGCGTGGAATGGTAGGTTTCTTACATTCTCTATTTCATTTGTTCGAATTGCCACCTTTACACCAGCCTTTTGCATTGCTCCAGCGTTTGCATATGGCCTATCATACCTGTCATAGCTTCTTGTAGGATTACTTAGCACTGGTCCTGTAACCACTGGAATATTAGCTTCTGCAATTTCCTCAGCTACTCTCCATCCTTCAGACACCCCACATAAGATTGCATCGGCTCCTTTTTCTTCAATCCATTCTAAAGCCGACTTGATATCATTGGCAGCGTTTACATTTATAAGAAGTTTCATTTCTCCTCTCACTACGGGGAGTAGTGCTTCCATTTCTGGATAATAGGATTGCTCTTTACCATTAGAGGCAGAATCTATTTTATGATACTGCACCGCTTTAGCCCAAACATTATTTAGCTTTTTGAGATTCTTTTCAGCTGCTTTTTTGATGTCTTCATCTGATCTTCTATCCCAACGACCTCTTCGGCCAGTAGCAGGAAAGTTTAATACCACTCCTTTAAATCCGGCATACATTTGATCCGGAGTATATCCGTGTAAATTGATCAAAGCTGCAGTCCCTGGGAATAGACCACCTGAAGGCATAGTTAAAGCTGTAGTAACGCCGTTTACGCGTGTTACAGGAAGAACGACAGAGCTAGGGTTTACTGCTGTTAGTGCTTGTATGTGTGGTATAACATCACCTATTTCGCTATTGTCTCTAGTTCTAGGATCTGAACTTACCTCAACTAAACCAATTTGAGTTCCTCCGTCAATTAAACCGGGATAGATTGTCATACCAGAACAATCAATAGTTTTGGCTCCTTGCGGTATTGATACGCTTGTACCAATCTCAGCTATAATTCCATCCGCAATTACGATTGTTCCATTTTGAATAGTCCCGTTAGTAATTGTTTCGATTGTAGCATTTGTCAATGCGAAAGTACCAGTCTCGGCGCTTGGAATTTGCGCGAAAGTGACTCCAAAGCTCACCAGCATAATAAGAGTCAATATATTTTTCATATTCTTCATCATGATTACTTATTTGTTAGTGAACAAAAATTCTGTGTTTTGCATGCATCTGTCATGATCTTCTGCTTCCCAATGAGTCACGTCAATTTTCTCTTCAGGATCAGGATAGATTCTCATATCATCAGCATCGTTTTCTCGATCAAATCTCACTATTCCATCAACTATCGTAACCATAGGAATGGCATAGATAGAAAGGGGGTGGTTATTGAAGATTGCGACGTCTCCTTCTTTGCCCACCTCAAGCGAACCAACTCTATCTGAGATGCCCAATTGTTTAGCTGGATTAATGGTTATGAGTGACAAAGCCTCATCATCTGATAGTCCTCCATACTTTTGGGATTTTGCAGCTTCATGATACAAGTGTCTGATAAGTTCACCTGAGTCTGAATTAATTGATGTTGTCACTCCATTTTTTGTCAATATTGCCGCATTATATGCAGTACTGTAGTAGACCTCGAATTTGTATGCCCACCAATCTGCGAAAATTGATGCTCCAGCACCCCACTTAGCTAATTCAGGTGCCACTTTAAAGCCTTCATTTACGTGTTGAAAAACAAGCTTGTCAACGCCAAAGTCTTTACAAACTTGCATAAGCATATAAATCTCATCAGCTCTATAAGAGTGGCAATGAATGATAATATTGCCTTTAAGTATATCCGCTAATGTTTCTAGTCTGAGGTCATAAGCAGGGGCTTTGCCTTTAAAGCCTTTTTTCCCCTTACCAGCGTTGTATGAATCCCAAGCTTCCATGTACTCCTTGGCTTGCTGAAATGAACTTCTGATTACATGTTCCACGCCCATTCTTGTACGAGGTAAAATACCATTTCCGCTACCGTGCACTCTAGTTGGATTTTCTCCCAAGGCAAATTTTATTGTTCGAGGAGCTCCCTCCATTCTCATTTTGTCAGGATCTACTTCACCATATCTGAATTTTACTGTTTCACACTGACCACCAATAGCATTTGCAGATCCATGCATAGAGTGTGCTGATGTTACACCTCCTGCTAAAGCTTGATAAATGCCAACATCTAACGGGTTTAGAGCATCTCCAACCCACACTTCAGCGGTAACTGGGTTTGTGGCCTCATTTACGGCATCTAGTGCCAAATGAGAGTGCGCATCTATAATTCCAGGCATTACAAACTTACCATTAGCATCTATTGTTTTGGTGCCGCTCGGTGCATTTAATCCTTGTCCAATTTTAGAAATTTTCCCATTTCTAATGAGAACATCCGTATTTTCTAATGTACCATTTGTGACGGTTAAAACTGTTCCGTTTTTAATTAGTACATCTCCTTTCTCTTGACCAATCACGACCGTGATGGAGAGAAGTAGGGCTATGATTATATTTATTTTTTTCATGCTATATCTTATTTATTAGGTTCTTTTGAGCCTTCCATCGGGAAGCTTCCAAATGCCGCCACAGATAAGGTTCCTTCAAAAGTGTCTCCATCTATATCCATACTGATATCAACCGTAATATCTTCTCCCATATTTAGCTTAAAAGAGAATGATAGATTATTGCCATCAACAACTACATCTTCGATTTCATTTGTGCTTCCATTAAAGCTTACTGAAATTGTACCACTGTAGTCTCCTGGTGTGCCCTTAATGGTAATTACACCACTGCCATTGCCTTGAGGTGTTTCAGTTGTATAGTTCCAAGCACCAGAAACATCAATAGCTTCTTCTCCGCTACCTTTTTCTTTTTTCTTTTTCTTCTTTTTGGCTTCAAACTCATATTTCATACCATCTACAAATACATATCGTATGTTCGCATCTTTAGAAAAGTAGGCGGTATCGGAAACAATCAAGTTTGCCATTTTTCCAGTCTCTACCGTTCCCATCATACTTGACACACCTAGGATACTGGCAGGGGTAGTAGTAAGTGCTGCCAACGCTTGATCTTCTGTCAGTCCATTTTCAATAACCTTTAGTAGGTTCGATCGGAAGTCTTTTGACTTTACACCCATTGTCGAGAACCCAAAGTTTATTCCATTGGCTTTAAACTTACTTGCTTGCGTATAGTAGTTTTTGATCATCTCATTTTGACGAGATTGTAGTGCTTTTTCTTCTAATTCAGCTCTAGTAGGCTCTTTTTTATCAGAAGAATCTTCTTCATCACTTTCTTCTTTTTCTTCTTCCTTCCATTCAGGTAGGTCAAGCGAAAGGAAGATTGGAGAATTAGTGCTCTTGATCGCTGGAATTGCATCCCAACCTTGTTTTACTTCACTAATCATCATTTTAAAGCCTAGATCTCTTTGAAGGGTAATAACTCGCATGATGTCTCTCACACTTTCTGCTTTAAAGGAAACTGCCATTTGCTTAGAGACTACGGGATATAGTGCTTCAAGCGTTTTATTAGGATTGGGCCTTTCCATCCCATTTGGGTTTGCATCATATTTTTTTTGATAATCTCTTGCCTGAGTAGCTTTCCTGTATAGGTCTCTATACTTAGCCATAACACCAATAACTGTATTTGGATATACACCGTTTGCGCCGGCTAATTGAGAATACATTGAAGCTTGATCTTTTACGATCATATTATCCGAATTGTCACCTCCTAAAAGAATAATAGCTCCAGATCCTGGAAGCATTCCATTGTGAGGTACACTGTGCGATGCTGTAAATCCTAATTTTCTAAAATCTCCAATCGATTTGTCATCTTTATTCAACATGTCTCTTGTAGAATTTCCAGGCGTAATGCCTGCACGTTCGTCAGTAGGATTGCCAGTTAGTTTACGATCATCACGTTGATCACTTTCCTCTGGCTTTCCAACACCGATGTTCGACATTCCTGATATGAATCCTGCATAAACAAACATGGAGTCTGCATCTACAATCCATGCATCCGCAGGAATTGATATGTTAGATCCAACTGCTTTTATAATTCCGTTTTCTATTAGGATGGAACCATTTTTTATGGTTTTTCCTGGCGCCTGCACTATAGTAGCATTCTTTATTGCATACTTATTTGTTACAGGCTTCAGGTCGTTATCCTGGGAAATACTGATGAAGGGTGTAAGGCCTATCAGTAAGGTTAGGACGACGCTTCTGAATAAGCTGTCACATTTTTGCATAGGTAATTACTTTAGGTTTTTAAATATTAGACTTTCAATTTAGAAAATTATGAGTGCTTGAAAACCATTATTATATAAGTGGTGTTTCATACAGGCCATTTGCCATAATGATAAGATTATGGAAAGATGGTTTTTTGATATTTCTTTGTTGAATACACGTTAACTACTACTCGATGAAACTTGATATTCTTGCTATTGTAGCTCACCCGGATGATGTAGAACTTTCATTTGGAGGAACCTTGCTTGCTCATCAAAAAATGGGTTATAAAACGGGAATATTGGATCTTACCCAGGGAGAATTAGGAACGCGTGGAACTCCGGAGATAAGAGCGAGTGAAGCTGCAGCTGCAGCAGAAATATTAAAATTATCTGTTCGTCAAAATTTAGGCCTTGCAGACGGTTTTTTTGAAAACAATAAAGAAAATCAGCTTAAAATAGCTGAGCAAATCAGAAGATTTCAACCGCGAATTGTAATTACCAATTCGATTTATGATCGTCATCCAGATCACACAAGAGGAGCTGCCTTAGTTGAAACAGCCTGTTTTATTGCAGGACTTAAAGCGGTGACTACTAAATGGGAAGGCGATGATCAAATTGCCTATAGACCAGAGAGACTCTATTTTTCTATTCAGAGCATCGCTCATGAGCCTGATATCCTAATAGATATTTCTGAAGTCATAGAAGAACGGAGGGAGGCTATCAATGCATTTAAGTCTCAATTTTATGATCCAAATAGTAGTGAGCCTGAAACATACATTAGTTCAAAGGGCTTCATGTCTATGTTAGAATCCAGGACTAGGGAGTGGGGGCAGAGAATAGGTGTAGAGTATGCGGAGGGGTTTAAGGTGAAGCACTTTTTGGGTGTAAAGAGTTTATTCGATTTGCTTTAAACATCTTGTACTATAAAGATCGCATTTTTATTGAGATCATAGAACCCAAACTCATGGGTTCCCCAAGGGGTATTCATTCTTAGCTTGTCTCTCGAAATAGTACCTCTTTCGATAAACTCTTCCACGCATGGTTGAATATCAGGAACGAACAGTTTTATTACTGATGGAAAAACTGGATCGTCTTCGTTGGCATGATGCCATTGCAAGTGAATTTCATGATTTTCTCGCTGAAGACCTGCATACCCAGTATCTCCAAACACCTTAGTGAAGCCAACATATTTATCATACCAAACAAGATCTCTTTCAATGTCTGCTGAGGAAAGTACTGGGATTATGTAAAGTGGGGATTTGGGACTCATGCTATTGTAAACGGCTGTTTTTTGAATTTAGATTCAACCATTTGGATTTAGGTATTACGATCCAGATATCTCAATTGAACTAGATAAGATTCTTTAGACCCTTTAAGGAAATAATGCTTTGATCGAAGCCACTCTAATGCCTCTTCTAATTCCACGTTTTGATAAAATTCATCACGGCAGAAATGAACAAATTTTAAAATCTTAAAAGCATCAAACCAATGGAAAAATCGTTTCTGAAACGCTTCAATCGTACTAACAGAATTTTTAATTTTTACAATTTCCTCTACCCATTTGTCTCCTAAAAAGGTTTTAATAGTCATTGGTATTTTCCATTCTTCGTCCTCCCAAAAAGAATCTAATTTTCCGAAGAATAATCTTAGATCTTCGAAGGTGTTGGGGTGATACACTTCATAATCATATGCCAAATTCAAAAGCTCATTTACAGCTTTTCCGGTACCAAATGGTACTCTATCAGAAACACGATCTGAAGGCCTTATTGTTGTTCCATTGATTTCTACAAAATTTCCATGTGGGATGGTTTTATTCAGGAAATAAAAGTCTTCACCCGCTTTCCGCGTATTCATACCTCCAACTTTTTCATACATGGAAGCTCTTACTGTAATACACGAACCTAATGTTTGATAGGCATAAGGGAAGTTAGTGAATCGCAAGGCATCAATATAGTAGCGTAAGTATAATTCATAATCGACTATAGCTTCATGATTTTCTCGGTGGAGCTGATGTTCATAGAAAACTATTCCTGACTGGATGTCTGGATTAGAATAGGTTAACTCAATTGTGTCGAGGTAGTTTGAGTCGCATCGGCAGTCAGCGTCGTAGCATATTATGGCCCCATTGTTGCCTGCTTTTCTAAATATTCTTACAGCCTCATCCATTCCAATTTTTCTTGCTAAGCCTACACCAGCTTTTTTATCCGGGAGCTTTTGGTAAGACGCCAATAGATGGTACTTGCTTTTGTAAGTTTTCAACTTACTAATAGTCAGTTTATTTGCTGCTGTGATTCCTTCTTTTGCTTTTTCTGACTCATTTATTATCACAATAATTAAGACTTCATGGGTAGGCTCTTTGCATGCGTTGAGGGCATCCAGAGCACCGATCAAATCAGGTTCTTTGAAGCATGGAATCACTACCACCATTGACAAGTTGGTAGGTGGTTGATATTGTGGGAATAACTCTTTCGGCCAAGCGTATCGCTCTAGATATAATGACATTAGGGTGATAAGCGGGTTATGTTCCAAATATCATTATCTTCTTTTTTAAAGAAAATTCGATCATGCAATCGACTTTTTCTTCCTTGCCAAAATTCAATGGTTTCTGGTATTATTCTATAGCCGCCCCAATGATCTGGTAATGGTATTTTACCATCTTTAAATTTTTGCTTCATCTGAGCAAGCTTTTCTTCCAATATGCTTCGAGAGCTTATGACTTCACTTTGATTTGAAACCCAAGCTCCGAGTTGACTTCCCTGTGGTCGTGAGAGAAAATATTTAAGAGATTCTTTGGTTGAAATTTTTTCAACATGACCGGTGATTGCCACTTGACGCTCCAATGAATACCATGGAAATAGTATTGAGACCTTTGGATTTGATTTTAAGTGATTTGCTTTCCGACTTTCATAGTTTGTGTAAAATACAAATCCTTGTTGATCAAATGTTTTTAGCAATACGGTGCGCTGATAAGGTTGTCCCTCTCCATTCACAGTTGATAGCACCATTGCCGTGGGTTCTAAAATTTCACTATTCAACGCCTCTTGAAACCACTTTTCGAATTGTTCGAAAGGGTTTTGTAAAACAGATTGCTCATCTAAGGCAGCCTGAGTGTATTCCTTGCGAATAGAAGCAATATCTTCTCTCATATTCAGCTTTCCTTTTACTTTTGAAACTCAGCTAGAGCGAAGGTAAAAGGTTAAAAACAAAAAGCGATGAAGTTTAGAATTGACTTGACAGTAGAATCAAAAAAAGAATGGGTAGAGGCCGTAATTAATGACTTTGATACGTTTCTCCAAGATCATGCTGATTGTGAAAGAAAGGCATCAGCGATGGCGCTAAGTTTGGTAGCAAAATATCCAAACAGAACCGAAATAATTCCAGAATTAATTGAGACGTCTGTTGAAGAACTCGAGCACTTTCGTGACGTTTACGCTATAATGGAATCGCGAGGTATCCAATTAAGCCATGAAATTCCACAGGATATGTATATCAAGCAGTTGCTTCAAATATGTAGAGATGGAAGAAATGAACGTTTCATGGATCGATTGCTTCTTGCATCCTTAGTTGAAACACGCGGTGCAGAAAGGTTTAGACTAGTTTATGAAGCACTTGAAGAAGGTGAGATGAAACAATTTTATCATCGATTGTGGGCTTCTGAAGCTCGTCATGGAGAAGTGTTTGTGAAAATGGCACTTAATTATTTTGATGAGGACGAAGTCTACAATAGATTGGAGGAAATGAAACAAAAGGAAGGAGTGATTTTAGACAAACTTCCGATTAGAGCAGCCTTACATTAAGAAGATATGGACTACTTTTCACAGGAAAAATCAGTAAAACCAGGAAGAGGAGATCTTCTTATCTCAGAACCATACCTGCCAGATCCCAATTTTGAGCGAACTGTAATATTTATATGTGAGCACGATGAAAATGGCACTTTTGGTTTCGTTTTAAACAATAAAGCTCAGGTAGAGCTTCATGATCTTATTGATGAAGCAGGCGATTATCCAGCAAACTTATTTGTAGGCGGCCCTGTCGAACAAAACACTTTACATTTTTTACATCGTGAGCCAGCTCTGGCTTCTTCTTCCAGAGAAGTAGTCCCGGGAATTTTTTGGGGAGGAGATTTTAATCAACTTACCGAAATGATGAATACCCGCACCATCCAATCTACTGACTTGAGATTTTTTGTTGGCTATTCAGGTTGGGCCGCAGGTCAGTTGATGGACGAAATGGATGCAAAATCCTGGATTGTCCTGAAGGGGACGAGTCCCTCTATGATTTTTGATTGGGACAACCAAGATCTATGGAAAGCGTGTCTAAATACTATGGGTGGAAAATTCCGACTCATGTCAAACTATCCAAAAGATCCCAGAATGAATTAGGGTATTTGGTTAGCTTTGTGTCATACAGATAAAAGTAACCGGTTCCAATAATGGATAATGCAGAGAAATTGCAGGATGTTTCAGATAATATTATAAATGAAACTCCTGAAGAAGTTCAGAATGAAGCTGAATTAAGTAACGAAAACCAACCTGAATCCCAGGAGTCAACCTCAGATAATGATAGTGTTGTTGACGAAGCAGGTGTAGATACTTCAAATGAAGATAAAGAAGCTTCTAGTGATGAAGTACAACCTGAGAGCTCTATTCCAAACACTGATGAAAACGAGGTTGTTTCAGATGAAGCAACTGAGAAGGAAGCTGATGGTTCTGACATAACAGATGAAACTTCTGATGAGAGTGAGGAAGAGGATGAGCATGAAGAGGAACTTGATTTTGATCATGCAACGAAGGATGAAGTAATTGCTAAGATTAGGGAAATAAAGAATGAGGAAAATATTCGATCGCTTGATCGAGTGCTCAAAGCAATAAAGCCAAGATTTGATGAACTCTATGAGGTTTCAAAAAATGAAGCACTGCAGAAGTTTGTTTCAGATGGAAATGAGGCTGATTCATTCGAATACCATGGAGATGAAACAGACAAAGAGTTTATTACTCTTTATGGCCAACTGAAGGCAAAAAGAAATAAACATTACAAGGATTTAGAAAATCAAAAGGAGAGCAACCTTAAGAAAAAAGAGCATTTACTAGAGGAGTTAAGAAAGATTGTAGATGGTGAAGAATCGGCGAATAGTATCAATGCTGTTAGGGATTTGCAATCGGATTGGAAGAAAATAGGTCCCGTACCTGGGGCACAGAATAAGACCTTATGGGCAAACTATAATGCCTTATTAGATAGATACTATGATAACAGAAGCATCTACTTTGAACTTAAGGATCTTGATCGAAAAAAGAACTTAAAGCTTAAAGAGGATCTCTGTGAAAAAGCAGAGTCGCTTAGCAGTTTGGATGACATGAAATCTGCGATCATTCAATTGAATGAGCTTCATGATGAATACAAACATGTTGGGCCGGTTCCGAAAGATGATCAAGAACCACTTTGGCAGAGATTTAAGGCAGCATCCGATGCGATCTATGCCAGGAGAAAAGATTATTTCGAAGAGCTCAAAGTAGAATTTGAGTCTAACCTTGTTAAGAAAAATGAGCTGATAGGTAAACTTCAAGACTACACGAGTTTTAATTCTGATAGAATTACTGAGTGGAATGCTAAGACGAAAGAATTACTTGAGGTTCAAAAGCAATGGGAAGCAATAGGAGGTGTTCCAAGAGACAAAGCCAAAGAAACTAATAAGGCTTTTTGGAATTCTTTTAAATCATTTTTTGCTCACAAAAATCAATTCTTCAAAGAGTTGGAGTCTAAGCGAGAGGAAAACCTTCAAAAGAAGCAAGAGCTGATTGCCAAAGCGGACGAACTGAAGGATAGTGAAGATTGGAATTCTACGGCGGACAAGCTGAAGAGTCTTCAAACTCAATGGAAAGACATTGGTCCTGTTCCTGAGAAGGTAAGAAACGAGACTTACAAAAAATTTAAAGCAGCATGTGATCACTTTTTCAATAAAAGAAGAGATCAAAACAAAGAGCAGTTTAAAGCTTATGAAGAAAATCTTCAGCTGAAGTTGCAGATATGCGATCAACTAGAAGCTGCTGGAACTAGTAATGAGGTCAATCTTGATGATGTTTATGATCTGATCGATAATTACACTTCAGTTGGGTTTGTTCCTAAGAATGCTATCAAAAAAGTGCGCAGTAGATTCGATGAGGTCAAGAACAAAGTTTTATCGAATGATTCCATTCATGAAGATGATCGAGCTGATTTAAGAAATCACATTTCCATGGGCCGTTTGAAAAATACTCCTGGAGGTGCACAGAAATTGAATCGTAAGGAGCATTCTATTAAACGTAAGATATCATCTCTTGAGAATGACATCTCTACTTGGAATACCAACATGGAATTTTTTGCTAATTCTCCCACGGCAGATAAGCTAAAAGCAGACATGCAGAAGCAAATAGCTGCCGCAGAACAGGAGTTGGGAGAATTAAAATCACAACTTGCAGCAATTTCTTCACAAAATTGACAAATAGATTTGCTAAATAGAATGACCCTGTTATTTTTGCAAACCGATTTTCAACCTTGTTAATCAAAGCTTGAAATTTCTCCCATTGTTCAGCTGCTGTTTGATACTTTGATGAGAGCAACTGACTTGGAAATAAAACAACCCTTAAAGAAGGGAATTTTTTAAAATATTGCCTCCATAGCTCAGCTGGCCAGAGCAACTGACTTGTAATCAGTAGGTCGTTGGTTCGAATCCGACTGGAGGCTCAAAAAACCCACACATATGTGTGGGTTTTTTTGTTTGTGATGTCTCACTACATCCAGATTCTAACTGAAAGGTTGGGCGTAAAACTCAATCCAAGTTGATTAAATCTTTCAACCTCTTGGTTTTCATCTAATCTATAGTAAGTATTTAGAATGTTTGATTTATGATCAGGTGATATAGAATACAGATGGATTCCTATATATAACCTTCGTCCACGACGACACCGAATAAAAAACTAACCCACTTCGAATAGTGGGTTTTTTATTGCTAGTTATATTCTCTATATCTAATGAATATCCTGTCTTGATTAAGAAAGTGTTTCAAAATTTCCACAACATAAGAATAGCTGTAGCTACAACTATTCTGATGGCACAAATTTTAAATGTATGGGATAAGTAATTTGATTTTGTGCCTATTTAATCTACTTACCGTTGGTTGTTTGAGTCAGTGAATAGTTGAAAAAATGCCTCTCTTAGCTCTAAAATGCCTGATTTAGCAATGTGCTATAATTTTTCATTGTTAGAATTTTGGAGTTATATCAAACAATAGAATTTTATTCTTGTTGTGGTTTTGTTGTAGTGAATTAATTCTGTTAATAAATCTTAATAAAGAATTTTATGATCGGCAATTTGTCATAAACAACAAACCCCGTCAATATGAAAAGAGTAATACTTTCAACCTTATCAATTCTATGTCTACTCACCTTTACTTATTCTAACAGTCCGGTCCTTGAGACTGATCCAAACTATGTGCTGGTTTGGTCAGATGAATTTGACTCGGATGGAGCACCGGACCCAAGCAAGTGGTACCATCAGACTTTGTTTCCTGTTGGTACTTCATGGTTCAATGGTGAGCTTCAACACTACACCGATGAATCTGCAAATTCATTTGTAGAATCTGGTGTTCTGAAAATTGTAGCCAAAAAGGAAAGTTATACTGACCAGGGTGTTACAAAAGATTACACTTCAGCTCGACTTAATTCAAAATACGCATTTACCTATGGTAGAGTTGAAGTTCGAGCAAAACTCCCTTCCGGAGCTGGTACATGGCCAGCTATTTGGACTTTAGGGAAAAATATAGATGAAAATGGAGGTTTCTGGGATGCAACGGATGGCACAACTGCTTGGCCAGCTTGTGGAGAAATTGACATTATGGAGCACTGGGGCTCTAATCAAAATGTAGTTCAAAGTGCCATGCACACGCCTTCAAGCTTTGGAGGAACTATCAATAAAGGATCTCAAACTATTGCTACAGTATCTAGCGATTTCCATGTTTATGGATTGGAATGGACGGAAGATAAAATGGTATTTGATGTGGACGGCGTAGTTCATTATACATATGAGCCTGCTGTACAAGATGCATCTACTTGGCCATTTGACACAGACCAATACATCTTATTAAATACAGCCATTGAAGGAAATATGCCAGCAGTAAATCCAACTTTTACTGAGGCAACGATGGAAATTGACTATGTAAGAGTTTATGAAATTCAGCCAGCAATGGCAACAGACTATTGCGCTACCACAGTATATAACAATAGTAATAGTGCGGAGACTGCTTCAGCGGCCATGCTAACGATAGAGAATGTTGATGCAAGTTCAATGAAGGTTACGATAACATCAGCGGATGCTGATCCGGTTGATGCATTGATTGTAAATAATTCTACAGGTCCAATCACAGGTTCACCTGCAGTAGGAGCGGTAGATAGTTCAGTGCCTGGAGAGTTGAGTGTAACATTGACATGGACCGGTACCCCGCCGACAGATGTAGATTTGAATGTATTGTGGAGTAAGGATTCGTTTGGTGGCAACTGGCAGTTAGTGACCCCTCCAGCAAATGCAACAGTTTCATTTAATGCAGACTGTGGCGGAGGCGGCGGAGGAAGCACCTTATCGCTTCCAGTGACATTCGAGGATGCTTTGTTGGATTATGAGTTGACAGACTTTGGTGGCAATGCTTCGGTGATTGTTGTAGATCCAGAGGATGCTGGTAATATGGTTGTTCAGTCTACAAAAGGAACAGCGATGGCTGCATCAGAAGTTTGGGGTGGTACTACGGTAGGAGAGACATCAGGCTTTGGAGCGATACCATTTACAGCTGGAGAGACGACCATGAGCGTGAGAGTGTGGTCTCCAGCATCTGGAATACCAATACGACTAAAAGTAGAAGACCGAACCAATGGAGCAATCAGTGTAGAGACTGAGGCTACAACGACTATGTCGAATGCGTGGGAAACCTTAGTGTTTGATTTCTCAAATGAGGTTTCTGGCACTCCGGCTTTGAATGTTGCTAATACTTACGATAAAGGATCTATATTCTTCAATTTCGGAACGGCTGAATCAGGAGTTGTTTACTACTGGGATGATATGGAGTTTGGAGGAGATGCAGGCTCTGGCGGAGGTGGAGCCACGGAACCGACAGCATCAGCGCCGACTCCAACTCAAGATGCAGGAGATGTTAAATCTATTTTTAGTGACTCTTATACTGATGAACCTGTAGATGTTTTTAGCACGGTATGGGATAATGTGGTTGATCCTGTAGACGTAGAAGTTGAATCAGGCGATTTTGCGAAGAAATATGAAGACATAGTTTTAGTTGGAATTGAGCACTTTGCTACACAACCAATTGATGCAAGCACAATGACACATTTTCATATTGATGTTTGGACCGAAGGAGTAAGTGATTTTAAAGTTAAGTTGGTAGACTTTGGTGGTGATGGAGCCTTTGCTGGTGGAGATGATGTTGAGCAGGAGACGATTCATGTATTGAGTGCAGGTACTTGGACAAGCATAGATATTCCGTTGACGGTAGCTACTAAAGCCAACATGTCACAAACGATATTATCAAGTGCTGATGCAACTCCAGGGACAGTATTCGTGGATAATATGTATTTCTATGATGATGGAAGTGGCGGCGGAGGTGGAAGCACCTTATCGCTTCCAGTGACATTCGAGGATGCTATGTTGGATTATGAGTTGACGGATTTTGGTGGCAATGCTTCGGTGATTGTTGTAGATCCAGAGGATGCTGGTAATATGGTTGTTCAGTCTACAAAAGGAACAGCGATGGCTGCATCAGAAGTTTGGGGAGGTACTACGGTAGGAGAGACATCAGGCTTTGGCGCGATACCATTTACAGCTGGAGAGACGACTATGAGCGTGAGAGTGTGGTCTCCAGCATCTGGAATACCAATACGACTAAAAGTAGAAGACCGAACCAATGGAGGTATCAGCGTTGAGACTGAGGCTACAACGACTATGTCGAATGCATGGGAGACCTTGGTGTTTGATTTCTCAAATGAGGTTTCTGGTACCGCGGCATTGAATGTTGCTAATACTTACGATAAAGGATCTATATTCTTCAATTTCGGAACGGCTGAATCAGGAGTTGTTTACTACTGGGATGATATGGAGTTTGGAGGCGATGCAGGTTCTGGCGGAGGCGGCGGTGGTAGCACCGATGAGTTTTGTGCAACTACAGTATATAACAATAGTAATAGTGCAGAGACTGCTTCAGCGGCCTTGCTAACGATAGAGAATGTTGATGCAAGTTCAATGAAGGTTACGATAACATCAGCGGATGCTGATCCGGTTGATGCATTGATTGTAAATAATTCTAGTGGTCCAATCACAGGTTCACCAGCAGTAGGTGCAGTAGATAGTTCAGTACCTGGCGAGTTGAGTGTGACATTGACATGGACTGGTACACCTCCATCAGAGGTTGAATTAAACGTATTGTGGAGTAAGGATTCGTTTGGTGGCAACTGGCAGTTGGTGACCCCACCATCGAATGCGACTGTATCGTTTGCTGCTGATTGCGGCGGCGGAGGCGGCGGCGGAGGCGGCGGCGGAGGTGGAAGCACCTTATCGCTTCCAGTGACTTTCGATGATGCTATGTTGGATTATGAGTTGACAGACTTTGGTGGCAATGCTTCGGTGATTGTTGTAGATCCAGAGGATGCTGGTAATATGGTTGTTCAGTCTACAAAAGGAACAGCGATGGCTGCATCAGAAGTTTGGGGAGGTACTACGGTAGGAGAGACATCAGGCTTTGGCGCGATACCATTTACAGCTGGAGAGACGACTATGAGCGTGAGAGTGTGGTCTCCAGCATCTGGAATACCAATACGACTAAAAGTAGAAGACCGAACCAATGGAGGTATCAGCGTTGAGACTGAGGCTACAACGACTATGTCGAATGCATGGGAGACCTTGGTGTTTGATTTCTCAAATGAGGTTTCTGGTACCGCGGCATTGAATGTTGCTAATACTTACGATAAAGGATCTATATTCTTCAATTTCGGAACGGCTGAATCAGGAGTTGTTTACTACTGGGATGATATGGAGTTTGGAGGCGATGCAGGTTCTGGCGGAGGCGGCGGTGGTAGCACCGATGAGTTTTGTGCAACTACAGTATATAACAATAGTAATAGTGCAGAGACTGCTTCAGCGGCCTTGCTAACGATAGAGAATGTTGATGCAAGTTCAATGAAGGTTACGATAACATCAGCGGATGCTGATCCGGTTGATGCATTGATTGTAAATAATTCTAGTGGTCCAATCACAGGTTCACCAGCAGTAGGTGCAGTAGATAGTTCAGTACCTGGCGAGTTGAGTGTGACATTGACATGGACTGGTACACCTCCATCAGAGGTTGAATTAAACGTATTGTGGAGTAAGGATTCGTTTGGTGGCAACTGGCAGTTGGTGACCCCACCATCGAATGCGACTGTATCGTTTGCTGCTGATTGCGGCGGCGGAGGCGGCGGCGGAGGTGGAAGCACCTTATCGCTTCCAGTGACTTTCGATGATGCTATGTTGGATTATGAGTTGACAGACTTTGGTGGCAATGCTTCGGTGATTGTTGTAGATCCAGAGGATGCTGGTAATATGGTTGTTCAGTCTACAAAAGGAACAGCGATGGCTGCATCAGAAGTTTGGGGAGGTACTACGGTAGGAGAGACATCAGGCTTTGGCGCGATACCATTTACAGCTGGAGAGACGACTATGAGCGTGAGAGTGTGGTCTCCAGCATCTGGAATACCAATACGACTAAAAGTAGAAGACCGAACCAATGGAGGTATCAGCGTTGAGACTGAGGCTACAACGACTATGTCGAATGCATGGGAGACCTTGGTGTTTGATTTCTCAAATGAGGTTTCTGGTACCGCGGCATTGAATGTTGCTAATACTTACGATAAAGGATCTATATTCTTCAATTTCGGAACGGCTGAATCAGGAGTTGTTTACTACTGGGATGATATGGAGTTTGGAGGCGATGCAGGTTCTGGCGGAGGCGGCGGTGGTAGCACCGATGAGTTTTGTGCAACTACAGTATATAACAATAGTAATAGTGCAGAGACTGCTTCAGCGGCCTTGCTAACGATAGAGAATGTTGATGCAAGTTCAATGAAGGTTACGATAACATCAGCGGATGCTGATCCGGTTGATGCATTGATTGTAAATAATTCTAGTGGTCCAATCACAGGTTCACCAGCAGTAGGTGCAGTAGATAGTTCAGTACCTGGCGAGTTGAGTGTGACATTGACATGGACTGGTACACCTCCATCAGAGGTTGAATTAAACGTATTGTGGAGTAAGGATTCGTTTGGTGGCAACTGGCAGTTAGTGACCCCACCATCGAATGCGACAGTATCGTTTGCCGCTGATTGCGGCGGCGGAGGTGGAAGCACCTTATCGCTTCCAGTGACTTTCGATGATGCTATGTTGGATTATGAGTTGACAGACTTTGGTGGCAA
This sequence comes from Ekhidna sp., assembly GCF_963691765.1. GTDB lineage: Bacteria > Bacteroidota > Bacteroidia > Cytophagales > Cyclobacteriaceae > Ekhidna. The sequence continues at coordinate 4,466,284 of NZ_OY829375.1, read as the reverse complement.
TGCTTCGATGATTGTTGTAGATCCGGAAGATGCTGGTAATATGGTTGTTCAGTCAACAAAAGGAACAGCGATGGCTGCATCAGAAGTTTGGGGTGGTACTACGGTAGGAGAGACATCAGGCTTTGGCGCGATACCATTTACAGCTGGAGAGACGACCATGAGCGTAAGAGTATGGTCTCCAACTGCAGGAATTCCAATACGACTCAAAGTAGAAGATCGTACTAATGGAGGTATCAGCGTAGAGACTGAGGCAACCATTACAGCAGCCAATACTTGGGAGACCTTAGTGTTCGATTTCTCAAACGAGGCATCAGGTACCGCGGCATTGAATGTTGCGAACACATATGATAAAGCATCAATATTCTTTGATTTTGGCACTGCTGGAAACGGAGAGGTTTATTACTGGGATGACGTTCAGTTCGGAGGTGATTCTGGCGGAGGCGGAGGCGGTGGTAGCTCTATAGAGTTACCGGTTACTTTCGAGGACGATGCGTTAGATTATGAATTTAATGACTTTGGAGGCAATGCTACTGAAATCATAACCGATCCTGAAGATTCTGGAAACAAGGTTGCTCAGTCTACAAAAGGTACAGCGATGGCTGCATCTGAAGTATGGGCAGGAACAACTGTCGCTGAAACTTCAGGCTTTGGAGCGATACCATTTACAGCTGGAGAAACAACCATGACTGTGAGAGTTTGGTCTCCAACTGCAGGAATACCAATACGACTCAAAGTAGAAGATCGTACTAACGGAGGTATCAGTGTAGAGACTGAGGCGACCATTACAGCAGCAAATACTTGGGAGACTTTAGTGTTTGATTTCTCCAATGAGGCATCAGGTACTGCGGCATTGAATGTTGCCAATACTTACGATAAAGCATCTATATTCTTTGATTTTGGCACTGCTGGAAACGGAGAGGTTTATTACTGGGATGACGTTCAGTTCGGAGGTGATTCCGGCGGAGGCGGTGGTAGCTCTATAGAGTTACCGGTTACTTTTGAGGACGATGCGTTAGATTATGAATTTAATGACTTTGGAGGTAATGCTACTGAAATCATAACCGATCCTGAAGATTCTGGAAACAAGGTTGCTCAGTCTACAAAAGGTACAGCGATGGCTGCATCTGAAGTATGGGCTGGAACAACAGTAGCAGAGACTTCTGGATTTGGAGCTATTCCATTTACTTCTGAAAATACGACCATGACTGTGAGAGTTTGGTCTCCAACTGCAGGAATTCCAATTCGACTCAAGGTTGAAGATAAGAGTGATGGTGCAATCAGTGTAGAGACTGAGGCAACCATTACGGCCGCCAATACCTGGGAAACATTAGTTTTTGATTTCTCTAGTCAAGCGTCTGGAACTGCAGCCTTGAATACAGCAAATACTTATGATAAAGCTTCGATCTTCTTCGATTTCGGAACTGCTGGAAATGGAGAGGTATACTATTGGGATGATGTACAATTCGGAGGTGATTCCGGCGGAGGCGGAGGAACCGGTGAGGAAGGTGTCTATTGTGAAACTACCGTTTATAATAACAGTAATAGTGCAGAAACAACTTCAGCTGCATTGTTAACCATTGAAAATGTGGATGCTTCTTCAATGAAGGTGACGATAACTTCCGCTGATAGTGATCCAGTAGATGCATTGATAGTCAATAATTCATCAGGACCAATTACTGGTTCGCCTGGAGTTAGTGCTACCGATGATTCAGTTGAAGGAGAATTAAGTGTAACACTTACTTGGACTGATACTCCTCCTGCTGAAGTTGAGCTAAATGTTTTATGGAGTAAAGTATCATTCGAAGGTAATTGGCAATTAGTCACACCTCCTGCAAATGTTACTGTTGCCTTTGATGCAAGCTGTGATGGCGGCGGCGGAGGCGGCGGAAGTGAAATAGAACTTCCAATCACTTTCGAGGATGAGTCAATAGATTACGAGATTACAGACTTTGGTGGTAATGCATCCATGATTGTAGCTGATCCTAATGATGCGAGTAATAACGTTGTAAAATCAGTGAAAGGATCTTCAGAAGCAGCTTCAGAAGTTTGGGCTGGAACTACAGTTGGAGAGACTTCTGGATTTGGAGCAATTCCATTTACTTCTGAAAATACCACGATAAGTGTTAAAGTATTGTCACCAGCGTCAGGTATCCCGGTAAGATTAAAGGTTGAGGATGTTGGCAATAGCTCAATAAGTGTCGAAACGGAGACAACCACGACAGTGGCTGATGAGTGGGAAACTTTAGTATTTGATTTTTCTAATGAAGTTTCTGGAACATCGGCACTAGATATTGCTAATACGTATGATAAAGCTTCGATTTTCTTCAATTTCGATACTGCTGAATCTGGGACAGTATACTACTGGGATGATGTAGCATTTGGTGGAGAAACTGGAGGTGGAGCTTCATCTGTTGCAACACTAAGCGAACTTTTAGTCAATAGCGAATCTGTGAATCGATTTGACCCTGAGACTTTTGAATACTATGTCGAATTCCCAGAAGGAACAACAGATATTCCAGTAGTTACTGCAACTCCTACGGAGGCTGTAGCCATGGTAACTGTTACAGATCCTACTGAATTGCCAGGATTTGCAACTATTGTTGTAGTGTCTGAGGATGAGTCAAACACCAATACTTATACGATTGAATATGCAATAGATGAAAACCTAAGCAAGGATGCTACACTAAGCGATTTGCAAGTAAATGGTGTAACAGTTGATGGTTTTGATTCTGATACTTTTGAATATTCAATAGAACTTGAAGAGAGTGTAACAGCTGTTCCTACGGTTACAGCAACTACCACAGATGGAAATGCTTCAGTCGTTATTGATGATGCAATTTCATTACCAGGATCTACAGTAGTCATGGTTACAGCAGAAGATGGAACTACGGTTCGGAATTATTCGATTGAATTTACTTACCCTGTAGGTACAGAGGTGACTTATACTGTTACAGGTGTGGTTTCAGCTGACGGTGCTGCTTTCACAGATGGAAACGTAGTTATTTACCAAATTGATGATGTCAATAATACCAAGTCAGCTTCATTATCAAGTGATGGAAGTTATGTGATTGAGTCTCTTGATGAAGGTAGTTACTATGTATATGTAGCTTCTAGCAGTGAAGATTTTGTAACTACATTCTATGGTGACGTTTCTACCATCACCGATCCAAATGCAGTTCCATCCTTAATTGTGATGGATAGAAATAGAGTTGCAGATATATCAATGGTTGCTAAGCCAACCTCAGCTGTTGAAACTGTTGAAAATGGTGCTACCATTAATTTCCAAGCACAGTCTGTCAATGACGGAAGCTCTAGAATAGTGACAGGAAGAGTGTCACAAGGAGATGCATTGGCAAATGTTTTGGTAATCCTGACAACAATGGATGAAGAGTATGTAGCAGATGGAGTTACTGATAGTGAAGGATTTGTTTCCTTCGATGGACTACCAACTGGGGACTATATCATATTCGTTGAGGTACCTGGCGTTGGAAGAGTTTCATCAGAAGTTTCTGCAGTCGAAGGTGAAGAGTCAGTTCTTACAGGCTTGATTGATGAAGATGGTATCGTAATTAATACGGTTCTAGGATTGGATGATGACTTATTAGAAGATATTACTGTATATCCAAACCCAACTGTGGAACGTCTAAATATTGAAGCACCAAGAGGTTTAAGTCTAAGCGACTATTCAATTTCAATAATTGGACTTTCTGGAAAAGTGTTCAATGCTCCAAGTGAATTAAGAGATGCTAACATTGTAATAGATGTAAGTGGTCTTGAAACAGGAGTATACTTTATCAGACTAACAACTGAGGATGGTACTATAGATAAACGATTTATAAAACAATAGTTTGAAGGTAAACTAAGGCAGATTAATACAAACGTATTGATCATAACTAAAACCCCACACGGAAGCAAGTGGGGTTTTTTTATTCAATTTGCCTGAGATAAAATCTGAAATTGAAGAAGTTAGTTACTATATGTTTTCTGTTATGTTTTTTCTTTGAGAGCTATTCGCAGATGCCTTCTGTATCTGATAACAGTATGAAAAAGCTTGCAAAGTTTGAGCCTGCTGATGGTAGTTGTTTAGTTTTTATCGGTCAGGATACTGAGACCATCGGAGGCCTAGCGAATTATAGTGATGGATATTGCGACTACTTCGATATGCCAGCTGGCATTACTTTATATTCTAACCTTTCTCCAGGGATAAATTCCTATGGATATATAACTAAGGGGAACGATGGATTGAAAGAAACTGCGAATTGGGGAGCGGGTGATTCATGCGCAAAGTGTCATTTTGAAAATGAAAAATTTAACGAGGTGATGCTCGCACTAGGTGTTTCAATGGTTGGGCACGAAAAAGCGATTGCAAAGGGGAATCATGATCAATTGATTGAAGATCTTGCTTTATGGGTTAAAGGTCTGAAAAGACCTGTGTTCTTGCGCCTGGGATATGAGTTTGATGGTTGGGATTGGAATAATTACAGCAGGAAACATTATTTAAACGCCTGGAGAAAAGTTCATGCAGTTTTTAATGAATTGGAAGTTGGCAATGTTGCTTTTGTCTGGCAATCAAAAGGAGTGGGGTCAAGTCAAGAGATTCTGGAAGAATGGTATCCCGGGGATGAATATGTCGATTGGTGCGGGTATTCATATTTTGGTAATCCAGACACGGAAATGTTGACGTTTGCACGCAAGCATAGTAAACCTGTATTTATAGCGGAAGCAAGTCCAGTCAGAGAAAATGATGGGTTGTACTTTTCAAGTCTTCTTTCTAATCCTGAAGAGGCTGATAAGTTATGGGAACAATGGTTTATACCATTTTTCGAAACCATAGATGAGCACAGTGATGTAATAAAAGCTTTTAGCTATATCAATACTAATTGGCAGAAACAGATAATGTGGAAAAATAATCCGCTATTTAAGCATGTTGATGCTCGTATTCAATCCAGTGAATATGTAAGTGAAAAGTGGAAAACGGAATTGGCTAAACCCAAATATCAGTTGCTTAAGAAATGAGTAAAGGAAATGTTGACTTTAGAATTAGGTAATAAAAAAGGGCAAGCGAGATGCATACCCTTTACAAGTAATTAATGTCAATTAATGGATTAACAGAATTTCAGTTTTTCGTCTTTATCCCAGATACCCCAAAAAGCTCCTACATCGCCTTCATCACCAACTTTCCAAGACTCATCAAAAGAGGAGAAGTAGAAAATCTCAATATCTTCTTCTCTTGACCATTTCTGAGTGTTAATAAAGTATTTTATCGCATTGGCTTCTGATGGAAATGCACCTTCCAAATTTGTTCCTTTGTCTGGCCATCCGGTTTCTGAAATAATGACTTTTTTCCCATTTCCAGCTCTTGCTGCTTGATTATACATGTCCTTCATATAAAGAAGAGAATAATCCTGGTCACAACCTTCCCAGAAGGGGTAGCAGTTGGCCAGGATCACATCACAGGCTTCCGTAATCGCTGGACGCTCCCTAAATTCATAGTATGCATCCACATATCCCACCGGCACATTCTTTATTTCGTTTTTTGCTAAGTGAATAAAGCTGAGTAATTCTTCTTCAGTAAGATCACCTCTATACATCACCTCGTTTCCAACAGCAGCAATATCAACAAAACCTTTATTAGCTATTTCTATCAAATTGGCAACTTCCTTTTCATTGGTCTCCGGATCATTACCCAGCCAAGCTCCAACTAAAGTTTGCATGCCATATTCTTTTGCTATTTCAGGGATCAATTCGTTGCCTTCAGTACATGAAAATGATCGAATCCAATTAGTATATGGTCTGATGATTTCTATTCGTCTTCGAATTTGCTCTTCTGACAATTGTTGTCCAGGCTCTTGGCCTTCCATGTATGGACTAAAACAAAGTCCATGCATGCCAGCTTCTAATGCCTCTTTATAAAGTGCTCGTAGATCTTCAATATCCTTATCAGCATAGTCGACTGATGTAAGTGCTAAAAATCGTTCTCCTCGTAGTGACATAGTTTTTTCCTATTTATAGTTCACCTCTTCGTTTTACTAATATTTCTTTTATTTCTAATGCTCTTTCTTCAGATAAGCTATATTTCCACATAACCCATATTGCAAGTCCAGCAGTTAGAGCTGGAAGCAGAATATCTGTTATTCGCATTCCTGTAAGCGCTTCTGCTGTCTGGGTAGCGGCAGAAGAATCATAGCCCAACAATTTTAGAATTAGCCCTGAAAAAACAAGTGCCAGACCTTGCCCTACTTTGATCATCCACCAGTAAATCGCACCAAATGTTCCTTCTTTTCTCGGCATTCCATTTTCCAATTCATCAAGGTCGCAAACGTCTGCTGTCATACTCATCATTAAAGTAAATAGACAACCCATTCCAAATGCCATCAGAGGAATAGGAAGGAATATCATCATTGGGTTGTCAGGGTTGAATCCCCACCACTTGAGTAGATATCCCACGATTGATATTGCAGTTGCAATAACGAATGCGTTCTTTTTACCGTACTTGTTGGCCAACATATTGATAATTGGAATGGCAATGAAAGCGGTATAAGCTGCAGTGACAGCTGGGAATAGCGCTACCCACCATTTGGAAGCTCCCCAATCTCCATCAAACATGTAAAAATTGATGATGAATACTCCAAACTCAGCAACAATTTGAAATCCATTGAATACAAGGAAAGTAGCAAGGCAAAGTTTTACGAATGGCTTGTTTTTGAATACTTGGCCAATTCCTTTGAAAATTTTTCCCATACTACTCCATAATTTGGCAAGCGTGATTTCTTCACGACCTTCCATATTGCTTGCATCAATGCCTCGACAAAAGATGGATGGAAGAATTCCTAAAACAATTATAACTACTCCCGCTGCGATAGCTATAGTCCTGATTGCTTCAGGCTGAGAATCGAAGTATGCTTGATCTGGAATAAGGATGTAAAGAAATGGAACCAACATCCAAGCTACTTGACCTATGGTATTTGCAAAGCTCATAAGTCTGGTTCGCTCGTTATAATCAGATGTCATTTCATACCCCAATGCAATTAGTGGTGTTGAGAATATGGTGTTACCAAAAATTAATAAAATGGAGAATCCTAATAAATACCAGAAATTGAACATCTCTGTATTGTTCTCGCTCACTTGCCAAAGAACAGCGAATATTATCCCTGTGAAAATGGCTCCTAAAAAGATATATGGTCTTCTTCGTCCATATTTTGAACTTGTATTATCAGAAACATATCCCATTACAGGGTCGGTGATCGCATCGAATAGACGTGGCACACCAACAATAAAGCCTGCTAGTAATGGGTCCATGCTAAATGCTGTAGTTTTTAAGAATACCACAAATACTCCTAGGATTCCTGGAATTAAATTGTTGATTAAGTGTCCTGAACCAAACGCTGCTTTTTGTAATATCGGGACTCTATCTTTTGCTGCTGTTTTAGACATAGGGTTAGGGTTTAGTTGTTAGCTATTACAATGGTTTGAATAGCTTGCGGATTTATATATATGTTTTTGGTTTCGTTGTTATGCATTAAAGAGAAGTGTTTTCCTTCCTCTTCTTGATTGAAAATGATCACTGAAATACTGCCATCTGGATTCTTAGCTGCTGTAACTAACAGATCATCATCAGTTTTAGAAGCTTCAATGATCACAGCTTGTGGTCTGATGAATTTGCTAAAATGAGCGAGTGTATAGTAGATAGGAGTGAAGTAAACTTCGTCTTGTTCTGGGTCTACAATTACAGGAGCTACACACCAGTTTTCGAACCAATTGGGGCCTCCTTGACGGTCAAGAACCATATTCCAATCTACCCATCCATCGACCCAGTTATTTAGACATCCTATGATATCTCGTGCGTATCTATTTACAGGCGAATATTTAGGGTGCCATGCTTTTTGATGCTCTGGGGCCCAATCCCAACCCCAGTCTGTAGCTTCTTTCTTCCAATACCATGCATCATCTTGCCACATAGGAATTTCTGAATCAACACATGCCTCAGTCTGAATTAAGTATTTGTCTGGCGCTTTTTCATGTGCGTATTGCAATGCTTCTGGAAATACCATGAATGTACTTTCGTACCAATGGATTGCAGTTCCAGTATAATATTCAGACGATTCTGGGCTTTTATACATGACATCTACCCACTCTTTTAGGCCATCCCTATTTTGGTCGTAACCAAGGATCTTCACATCACCCTTTCCATCTTCTTTAAGTTTAGGCCCCAGATGGTTCATAACGAAATCTGTCATCTCCTCGGGCGTATAATGCATGCTTTCCCAATTATTGCCGTTGCCATGAGGTTCATTTTCTACAGTAAGCCCCCATATATCTATGCCTTGCTCCTTATAAGCATCGAGGTATTTTGAGAAAAACAATGACCATACATCGTAGTATTCTGGCAATAACTTGCCTCCAACCCATTCTTTATTGTCTTTCATCCACGGAGGTGCAGTCCAGGGAGATGAGATTATCCTAAAACCTTCGGAAGAGATACTCATCGCATCTTTTATCATCGGGATGATATCGTCCATGTCTTCCTCAATAGTGAAGTTTTCTAATGTCATATCATCAGGGATAGGAGCATAAGAATATTGACTAAGTGAGAAATCGCATGAGTTGATATGCGTACGAGTCAGAGAGTATTGTGCGCCTTCATCTCCAAAGTATGCATTCAAGACTTTCTGTCGATTTTCGTTGCTTAGTTTATTAAGTAGGTAAGCCGATGATTCAGTAAAAGATCCACCAAATCCAGTAATTGTCTGGAAAGTGTTTTCAGGATTTATCTGAATTACGGATCTGTTTTCGGATGATGGAAATGAAGTTATTTGGGTTAGCTTGTTTCCATCTGCAGACGTTTCATAGACTTCAGCTGCTAGCTCAGCTTCTGATGTACACCCTATTGACATGGCTATGAATGGTATTAGTAGATATGATTTTTTGATAGACATTTGGACTTGTTATTGAGCGATTTCTAGTTCCTCTTTTATTGGAGGCATATATGATTGTTCTATAATCATTTCTAAATTTCCATCGTTGGTTTTACTAATGGTATTACCGCCTCTGCTTAGCCCGTCAAAAGCTCCTATATCTACAAGAGACCACAAAGGATATTTTGCTTTTCCATTTGTTGTAAACAGGCCAAAATGATTTTCAGAACCTTGTTTATTACGTGCATCTTTCCATGGTTCATCAAAAGCTTCAAAATAGAAGCATGTAATACGCTCTTTATTGGTCCAATCTCTCATCAGTTTGTAGTACAAACCCTCTTTATATTCATCTGTTGCTCTAGAGCCTTCTTCACCATATAAATGGGTGTCTACACTTGCCCAACCAGTTTCTCCGATATGAATAGGCTTGTCTACTTCTAAGCCCTCCATGTAGCTTTTGACTCGATTGTATTGAGCAATAGCAAACTCCAAGGATCTCTCCATAGCAGCTTGAATCTTATCTTCTTTGGATAAACTATCTTCTTGCTCTAGTACACCCCAAAATTCAGGATTATAGTGGGTGTTATGCATAGGGTATGTATGCATAGATATGAAATCAACAGCTCTGATTAAATCATTGAGCGCATCAACATGATATTCAGAAGTGCCTCCGCCCCATGATGAAAAGTCATCTGAACTGGTGATCCATAAGTCAGCAGGGAGTTTTCCTTCAGATTTCAGCTTTTGTAAATGATTAACCCATTTTAAGATTACGTCAGGCTGGACATAATATGCCGCTGCCCACTTTACCATTGCTTCGTTTCCGACAGCAATAACTTTTACGATATCCGGATATTCATTGGCGATTTTTACGGCTCTTGCAATCTCTGCTTCATTTTGTTCACTTTCTACATCGTGATCAGGTTCCAATTCAGTCCAGGCATTCTTACAATCTATCCATGCTCCTAGCATTACATACATTTCGAAATTTGGATCTTCATCTTTCAATTCTCTAATTGCCTTAATCACATTGCTGGCATGCGGTAGCTGAACATTGTAGGTACGAAGTATTCGTATGCCAATAGCAGAAAGCAATTTCATATCCTCTTTCAATTGTTCGAGTGTTGGCTGAATTTCTCTCGAATTTTGACGGTATCCACCATATGAAATGGCTTGATATTCAGGATTTCCTAATATTTCCTTCGCTGTACGATCGTTTTGCATCTGTTGTTTATTGGATGTTGAATTGCATGACCATGCAAGTATGGACAAAACAATTAATGTTCCTATGGTCTTATTGATTTTCAATTTTCTATTTTAATTGATCAGGGGTTAGTTCAACTTTTATGCTTTCTATACTTCCACTTCTGTTAAATAACTCGGTGCTTGATTCGCTATCAATAGTTTGTGAATCAACCAACCTGGAAGAGCCATCTTGGTAGACTATCTCTGTTTGCTTCTTTTCAGAAATGCAGTAAATAATCGGAACCTGACAGTATGTAAAAGCCATTGATCCTTCACTTAAAGGGATGGATTTCTTATAAAGATTTACATCGATGTAGCTGAATAGCTTATCCTCCGTTAGAAACTCGTTTTTTCTTAATAGGCTAGGGTTGAAGTGTACTTCTCCATTTTTTACAAAAACACCAATTTCACCTTTTCTGCTAAGGATGTCTTCTTTTACTTGCCCAGTCATTCCAGGTTGTTGAGCTCCTTTTGTTAAAGGCGTGTGCGAATAAGGATCTATTGGGAATGCACCATATAATTTCGGTGACTTATGAACTCCAATGCCTTCATTGATTTCGTAATAGTGTTCTAAAAGCTGTCCAACGATAGCATCGGATTGTTTACTATCAACAGCTTGCTGACAGCATTCCTCCACTGCTAAGAGTAACTTAGAAACCATGTGCCAGTATATGGAGCCCAATCCTTCATAACCAAAGAATGTTCCTGAACGCCCGGTAAATGATTTATGATCAAATACATCCTCAAAAATCTCCAGAATTAGTTCGCGTTCTTCTTTAGCTAGATTAGAATACTCTTGATTAATAGCGGATAACGCTAGTTTAAGATCTCCAGCATTTTTAAAATCTCCATTAAAATGATATTTACCAGTAATATCTTTTTGAATAATCTGTCGATTTGATGATTCCGCTAGCTTTGAAAGAAGAGCTGACTTTTTCACCAGCTTAGACGGAATGATATTCTTGCTTAAGAACCCCGGTAGTTCCTTATTTGGATAAAGCAGATAACTGTATTGATCCTCACGGAACAATCGACTACTCTTTAGGGAATTTAGAACCTCAAGATTTTCTTCTGGCTCAAGGTATCCAGAGCTAAGAACAGCAACCTGTCCTTCAAGCATTTCATCAAGATAAGAGATAGTTATTCCACCATTCTTCTCTACAGTCATTAGATTATATGAATGATACATCCCGTCAGATCTCCTATTCGCTTCGATCGAGTGATCTAGATAGGATAGGACGATATCAATAAATTGATTTAGTTCAGCAATTTTCAAACTTTCCTTTTCGCTTGAAAATCCTTCATTATAAATCAAATTTCTGTAGTCACTGCTGGCAATACCAAGACCATCAACTATTTCTCGACGTTTCTGCGAGCTTATGTTATCATTCAATAAACCAAGGTTGGATTCTAGAGTGGTTTTAAGACCTTGAAAGAGGGCTAGCAATTCTTTTGAAAGTGCTATCTCCATCTCATTTTGATCCGCGAGCACTTTTTTGAAAAATGATAAGAATCTACGCAGATAATAAAGCGTAACCATTGAAACTCCATTACCTACTAAAGCATTGTTGGCATCATTCCATTCTGGTCTCTGTGTGTTAAGCCAAATACCACCTTCCGGAATGAAGTTGGAAACTTTAGCTAACACGGTAGCTAGTATCTTTTCAATGAAGTTTACTCTGTAAATAGAACCTTTGCTCGTTAGCAGTGCTCCATCTGCTCCAATTTCATCGCGCTTATTTCGAATTTCACGATCTAGGTCTTCATCAAATAGGATTGTATCTTTTGGATCATTTAAAATGTCTTCATACGCTTTGATTCTATAGGGCACATTGGCATAAACAAAGTGATCTTGATCAAGCATTTCTTCCAAGCCCTTTGGATAGTAGTCATGAATGAATTCCAAGAACTTGAGTAGATAAATGATTTGATGATCTCCCCAATATCCGATATATGACCAAGGATCGTGAGGCTCGATGGTTTCCCAATCGAATCCATCTTTGGTGACCCTGTATGGGTTATAACCATCAAATGTGCTGGCGTTGAGAAACTTGATGATCATGTTGTCTATAAATGCAGGGTAGGAGTGAGCTAATGCCTCCCAATTCTGAAAGATATCTCTCCAATTTCCTTCATAATCAAGGATTTTACTTCCGTCTACTTCATTTCTGGTATTTATAGAGAACTTATTCCAAGGTCTGCTTGGATCACCATGCCTACGACTAAATTTTAGCGGCATATACTCTAAAGCAAGCCGGTGAAAATCTTTATTATCTGTTTTCTTTAAAAGAGATCTTAATTCTTGCAGGGTGAAAGTATCATTTAGAGAATCCAGCAATTTCGAAGTTGATACAAAGCATTCTGAATTAGCTTTTGAGAGGTAATTGTTAAAATCCCATTTTTCGATTTGATAATTTTCATCAAAGATTCCTCCACGCATTATGTTGAAAAGCGTGTTTGAAAAATGACGAGCATTACGTTTCTTGTCAGCAGATAGTTGAAGTCCATCTGACGCAGCTACTCTTTGTAGGAGCCTTTGAGATCCAACTTCTATATCTTCTTTTATTTCATCCCAAAGTCCTTTTGATCTGATCTTGTCAGATAGCTCGGCTATTGAGTTTGCATCTTGGTTGACATTAGCTACAGTAAGCCAGTTAATCCAAGAATCTTGATCAATACTTTGTTGGCTGGAGATAAAGTATGCTCCTTTTTCAGCTTTAATGTCAGTTTCTTGCTCAATTTCTTCACCTTTCCTAAACGCATCTAGTTGTGTTGATGAAAGGAGGTAAGTAGCATTTTCTAATCCAAGCGACCATGCGATATTGGCTTTCAATGCTTCACTAGGTTCAGCTCTATCTACAATTATTGCACTTAGTGCATAGATGCCTAGGCCGATTTCGCTAACAAGTTCATTTCTTTTATAGGCGTCAACCAGGTTACTTCTAATACCTTGCAAGTCTGCAGAAACTCCATATGGCATAATGTTTTGGATACCATCTAGCAATCGCAAAGAGATTCTTTCATTGGAGTGGTTGATAAAATGACTCTCTTTGATGAATCCAAACTTGTTACTTGAACTCCATTTGTATCTGAATGTGACCTCTAAGTCGTGATTGATTTCTTCAAAGAGTATTTTGTTACCGAATTCACTTTTGAACAAGTTTCTTGTGCATCGATACCTCCCTTCATTCCTTTTGGAGAACGGCTCCCAAAGGAAGGACTCTGAATTTTTAGAAACCCAAAAAATTGATTTACTCCCGGTAACATCAAATGATTCTGTAATCTTATCGTCAGTATAATATGGGAATAGCGCATTTTCTGCATCCTTACGCCCTGCACTGAGACCTCCATTACTTGAAATAAACATCCAATGATTAGAATCACTCACTACACTCATAAAGAAGGGGCGCATAGCGTCACTATTCGATATTTTATAGAAGGATTCCCCATTGATGGAAATTCTTTTTAAAGAAACCTCTTTATCCTGGTTCATTCTTTGATTAGCTTTTTCGGCTTGTATGTTCACTTATCTGAAAATCTTTTTGTGTGTCTAAGTCCTCTCAGAGGGGATATCCCCCTCTGAAAGAGCCTAGTCTATATTAGGTTATTCCTGTGTTATGTCATCAATGTAATAGCTTGCTTCAACAGCAACAGGAACTTGATTTGAGGCATCGTAGTCTGGGAATATTGCAAACCTTGTATAACGATTTGATGCATCAGCTATGCCTGTAAAATCAAAGGTTAGTTCAACCCATGTATTGGCACTTCCTACTGTTTGATCAATGTTGAATGTCGGAGTTGTTGCCTCATCAGGATCGCCTCCTTCAATCTGGAACCTGAAATTCACACCCGCATTTGGAGAGTAAACTTTCATTTTAAACACGGTTCCATTTGCAAGATCAATTACTGGTGATGCTAATGTTTCTGTAAATACAACACCTGAATACCAAGCTGCTCCAACACCTCTAGTCATCCTTAGCACGTTAGCTGAAGTATTGATGCCACTTGCATCAGGGTTGGCAACATTAGCAACAGTAGCTTCTGGTTCTTCGAATACTGTAAATACTTCTCCTGCTTCAAAGTCGAATGGGAATTCGCCGGTTCCTCCGCCTCCTCCATCGTCATCATCATCACCGTCATCACCGTCATCTCCACCTCCATTCTCATCATAGAAGTAGATGTTGTCTACGAATATTGTTGTATTACCTGTAGGCGTGCCAACCAGAATGTATTGTGCAAGATTGGCTGATGTAATCAACTCAGTAAATTCGCTTAGTGGAATGTCATAGCTAATCCACTCACCTCTTGCAGGCATGTCGTCTTCTACGTCTGCTTGCGCATCATCTCCGCCATCGAAAGCTCCATCCGCACCAAAGTCAACAAGTCTAACTGTGAAGGTGTTAATGTCTGCTGACCAAACATCTAAATGAAGGTGTGTCATTGAAGATACATCCACTGTACTTGCGACAGTCTCTATTCCAACAAAGTCAAGGTTAGAATATTTCTTAGTTGCATTACCAGCAACCATTACATCCTCGAAATCAGCCACAGACCATGATGTTCTCCATGTATCTACGGTTACATCAGTATATGCATCACTGAACAATGAGATGACGTCAGCAGCTGCTTGTGTAGGAGTAGGGGCTGCAGTTTCTGGCTCGGTCAAAACGATAAATGTTTGATCAATATCATCGATGTAAAAAGCACCTGCTGAAGTGCCAAATGCGTCAATAAATATTGTAACTCTAGCGTATGAGTCTGTACTGCCAAATGTAAATTGAAGATTTTCCCATCCACTACCAGTATGACTTGCAGACACTTCAATTGCGTCGCCAGTTCCTTCTTCTAGCTTCAGTAGGACATCGACTGCAGACTCAGACCATACATTCATTGTTACTGTATTTTCTGTGGTTAAATCAATCGCTGTTCCTAAATCGAAAAACACTCCTTCGAAGTTTACGCCACTATTGGTTATTTCTCCAACGTTAGATTCAACGTCGTTTGAACCTCCAGGAGCTGGATTGGCAACAATAGCGAACGAAGCTCCATTGAATGTCGAATTTAGATATTCCACATTCGCGTCATCGAAAGTGATAGGAATAGTAGTTGGATCAGGGACATTTATTGATACCGAATCCTCAAAAGAAGCTGTTTCACCATTATCAGCTGTTGCAACCAGTTTTACAAGGTATGCACCATTCTCCTCATAGGTATAAGATGGATTTATTTCAATAGAGGAGGACCCATCGCCAAATGTCCAAAAATAGGAATCCGCATTTGCTGAGATATTAATAAAATCAACTTTTCCATTTGTTTGATCAACTGATTTTACAAATGAAACGAATAGTTCATCTGGATCAATATTGTTTTGATTGATGCCATCGTCATCGTTACAACCAAGAAAAGCAAGCGCAATGGAGAGCATTGCAATTCTTCTGATATTATTTGATAGAATATTCATCTGCTTATACTTTATGGTTATTGATTAGTACTATAAACTCTGACATAGTCTACCAGCATAGTTTGCGGGAAGACAGTTTCACTATCAGGAGAACCAGGAAGATTACCTCCAACTGCAAGGTTTATTAGTATGAAAAATGGTTTGTCGAACACCCAGTCACCGGTTACATCATCAGGGGTAATAGTGTTGTAGAGAATTCCATCAACAAAGTAGCTAATAGAATTTGGTTTCCATTCTATAGCAAAAACATGGAATCCAGTATCAAATCGATCATTTGTAAGTTCATACTCTTCGCCTATAGACTCACCACCTGAGTATCCAGGGCCATGTACACTTCCAAACATTATTGTTGGGTTTTGACCAACATATTCCATTATGTCAATTTCTCCGGCTTCGGGCCATGGATTTTCGTCAATATC
The DNA here is from genome assembly GCF_963691765.1 of Ekhidna sp. Taxonomy (GTDB): domain Bacteria; phylum Bacteroidota; class Bacteroidia; order Cytophagales; family Cyclobacteriaceae; genus Ekhidna. The sequence goes on along the minus strand of NZ_OY829375.1, from coordinate 4,450,244 downwards.
TGCCCCAAGCATCCAGAATGCAGGCCATAACCCTCGCCCCGTTGGGAGTCTCATACGAGCTTCAAATCGGCCATATCTTTTTTCGAAATTGCCTTTTGTAATTATTCTTGCCGAAGTATATGCAGAGCCTTCAAACTCTTCCTCGCGGGCCGTTACTACAAGAAATCCATTTTGTTGAGTAATATTCTCAGTGCGGTCTGTGTAGTATTGTAATTCATTATTACCCCAACCATTATCTCCTGTTCCTATTTCAAACGTCCATAAGTCACTGTTAGGGGCTCCATCTTCACTGAAGTTGTCCTGCATTACTAATGTGTTGAATTCAGAATCTGAATCAGAACAGCCAGCAATAACTGTTACCATAACAAAGACTAGCAATACTAGCAGCGTCTTTAGTTCTTTATATTGATTTTTAATGTTCATGTTCTGTTCTTTTTATTAATAGAAGTAGATGTTGTCAGCATAGAATTGAGAAGGTCGAATTCCTGCCTCAGAGTCAAATACAATTTGGCCTAGATTATTTCTATTGGTCATGGTCGAGATGTCAAGATCGACGCTAATCCAGCTTCCTTGCACTAATGTTGGAGCAGCCACGGTTATGGTTACCTCGCTGTCATCATCAGTTGGAGCTCCAGTAAAAGGGTCTGTATTTATTACCCCGTTCGAACCAATATCTCTAAGCTTGATTCTTATGGTTGAACCTGCATCAAACTCTCCAGGCACAAATAAATCCACGTGCATTGTTGTCATTCCTGATGCATCAATGGTGGATACATTAGAATTAAACTCAATTCCAACGAAATTGAAGTTCAAGTAATTAAGAATGTTATCATCTTCGCCATCATCATCAAATGCCGTGAAATGACTTGATGTTGTTTCCTGGAATGGCTCATAATTACTAGTCAGAAAATCTACATCAACATTTGTATAAGCATCACTGAATATCGAAATAACATTCGCTGCGTCTTGAGTAGGAGTGGGTGCATTTTCGAACCCTTCTAACGATTCTGCATTAATTGTTAATGAGCCTTCAGCGCGAACCCCATGAACGATTGCTGTAATTACTGCAGTACCTGATCCAACAACAGTAATGACTCCAGATTCATCAACGGTTGCTACAGACTCATCTGATGATGAAAAATCAAAATAGGCAGCCGTTGTTGATACGGTTACATTTGATCCATTGGCAATGTTGTAGGTATGCGTAATGCCTGTTACTTCTCTGGTAGCACCAACAAAAACATCGGCTTCTGAGTCTAAACCATCAAAAATTCTTGGTTGAGGTTGAGCCAATGTTCCAAGATTTTCAAATTTCACCTCATCTATCCAAAGGGTATATCCTGTTTGTCCTGTTTGTACATCAGTACCCTCAGCTATCCAGAAAAGCCCTTTTTCCTGTGTAAGTCTGGAGGCATTTGGAATAGGGATTGTATACTGCGTCCAAGAAGTGTTTAATTCAAAACCAGAAGCAGTAACCAGGTATGTCCCATCTTCAAAATCTTGCCCAAACCCGACGCTATTTAGTGTTTCGCCTTTAGAAGCTCTAGCCCAGAATGTGAGTGCATTAAACTCTGTTAAATCTCGACCAGAGAGGTCTTTAAATATTCCTCCAGCAAAATTACCATCAGGGTCAGATGCATTAGGGATATCAAAACGCATGGAAAGATCTCCAGAAAATGTAACTTCATTATCAACATCAAAAGCTGTCAATTTTGATGTTCCAAAAGCGAAGTAATCCATACCTCCACTAAAACCATCTATAAATACTTCAGATGTTTTTGGGAATGTAGCTGGAGTTATATCATCGCTCAATTCTCTATCACAGCTCACCAAGCCTAGCAGCGCTATGAATCCGATTATATGTCTTATTGAAAAACTCATTTTTATATTCTTTTTCATTGCTTTCAATTTTATCACTTGCCTAAGTTGATATGTAAATAGGTTCTGAATTCCCACTCGTTTCCGTCTCCAAATCCCGTAGCTGTTGGAATAGGAGTAGCAAGCCCATTCGCATCAAATGAATTGGTTGGATTGTATCTAGGAGAAAATTCATCCATAGATCTCCACATGAATCGAGCACCTAGTCTTGTGCTAGGGAGTAGGAACCAGTCAGGCTTATCAATGGACGTTGAAACATCGGCCATTAATTGTAGCGGGAATGTTAAGTTGAAATCTCTGTGATAATCAAAAGGACCCCAGTCATTCACCTTAGCATGTGTTTCTAACTTTATCTTCTTATAAATGACTCTTACATCAGCTCCGTATCTTTCAACAGTTCTTGGATCAGGTCCATTTGCTTGTCCATTTCCTCCATAGAGATTTGCTATGATACCGAGGTCTGGATTAAGCTTAGAAACAATTCTTGCATAAATTTCCCAAAGGTCGAGCGCTGGTGGTGCGCCTGCAGCAGGTGCCGGAACCCTTCCAGTACCAGGAAATATTACAGCAGCATCTTGAGAGGTAGGAAGGTGTCTATAGACGAAACCTAAGCTACCCGCTAATTCTGCGTCTTCAGCTCTGTCGTTGTCCCATTGATACATCCATGTTGCAGGAGTAGGGTCAAATGTGATTAATATTTCACCAGCAACAGTTTCTCTATTTGCTCTTACCACAAAAGGATCTTGTAAGATATTTCTTAACCTAGCAGGGGCAGGAGCATCTCCAGGTATCGGATCTATCATTGGTTTCTGATACATGAAGTTCGGTGCAATCTGGAATTTCCCGATTGTGTATGTGAATCCAGTGTAGAGATTATTTACATTGCCTGTTCCAACATCCTTTAATCTCCATCCTGTGAATGTTTGGGTGTAATCTCCACCAGCGTTGGCAACTAAGCCCAAAGATGAAGCTTGTCCATACCAATTGATTCTTCCTTTGGTGTAAGTCAATTTGACTTTACCTCCCCAAGTATCGCTGTTTTGAACTTGGTCTTCCAGTACAGTGTAGTTTCCAGATTCGCCTTCAACCACTTGGAAAGACCTACCAACAAGTGGCTGACCTCCCCAAATACCTCCAAATTCTATTCCTACACCTTTATACTCTGTTTCAGCATAAAGTGTAGCTCTTCTGGTTTTTGGCTGCGGAACTGCTATCGAACTTACAGCTGAGCCAGGTTCTGCTAAATCTTCATGATAAATACCTGTTAATTCGAAGTTTGCAATTTTCTTACTGTATTTCAGTAGGATTGCTGGGTTTGCTCCCCACCATAATTCAGGTCCATATGCAACTTTGAATCCTTGCAACTGACGTTTTCCTTCAATTTCAAATCCATTTGGAGCAAGACCATTATAAATATCTATGTTAGGTCCATAGTTTGCTTCAGGATAGAGTCCAAAAAAGTCTCCTTCATAGCCCCAGTGATAGTGACCAGTCCTGTAGAAACCATCCAGGTTGAACATTTTGTGATTCCATGAATATTCAGCTTGATAGACCTGAACTCTGTTAGGATTGGTAGTTAGCGTATTACCTCCTTGTGTTAAGAAAGTCTGTGCTCGACCTCTATTTTCATAGAATATCTCATTAATTGGGTTTTCGGGAACGCTTCCTAAAACATTGAAAGTCACCTCTGCTCTAACATTTGGATCAGGATTAGCTTCAACTCCAATAAAGTATGATTCCATTCTGTCAAATCCCTGTCTGCTTGGAGTAGCCTGACTGCCTGGGACAGCATTGACAGGGGTTGTTGTTTTGTCGCCTCCGGTGATGAATGTAGAAAACTCAGCTCTAATTTGACTCACACCAATTTTACCTCCTAATTCACCTGCCAAAGCAGCTTTATCTGCTCTTGCTCTTAGCTCAGCATCGTATAATTGTATGTTATCAAAATGATTGAAAACAGCTGCCTGATCTACTCCAGGAGCATATGGATCAATTTCATGTGCTTCTTTTAAGGCATAATATGCAGCTCTCGGATAAAGTGTATATAATCCGTTCCCATTGGTTGGTCCCTTAGCACATACACCAAACCACTCTTCATTCATGTTATTGTCACCTTCATTTGCTTGATCTCTGGAATATCCTCCATTAGGCCATGAAGCATTGTTGTCATGCACATCAAGGTTCTCAGTTTGCTTGTACTTCCACCAACCATCAGAGAATTGGAATGTAAATCCTCCTAATGAGTTTTGTGCTCCTCCAATGCCGGCAGCATTTGCATAGATCTCTTTCCAATTGCCAGTCATATAATAAGCTTGTGAGTATTGATCTTCTTGATTGTCTCTGGTATTGAATGCATCGGCTCCAAATTCTGCAAATAGAATAGGCATGTTTAGCTCATCTTTTACACGCTGAAATGCATCTCCAAAGGAAATACCACGATACATATTCGTTCCATATATATCGACATCTCTACACTCTTGAGCTACAATATCTGCGTATAACAAATCGCCGTTGCATATTGCTACCGGATGAGATTGATCAATTTTTTTAACCTCTATGGCTGCATCGTTGAAGGCTTTATATAGTGCTCTTGCTGCTTTTATCTTTTCGGAATCTATCCCTTCAATAGGAATGGCTTCCGTTTCTGCACCAGTCCATGAGAGGTGATAGTTGTTTTCATTTCCTATCATATAAAGCAGAAGACCTGGAGTATTCTTGTAGGTATTTGCCATGTTGATGGCTTCAGCCATAAGAACTTCTCTTGTAGCCGGGTCTGCATAATCCGTTTGCGGCGTCCACGATCCTTTTATTGTGAGGCCATAGGCACCAAATGTTATATTCAACATCGTGTAGATGCCGTAGTTCTCATAGATGTATTGAATCCACTTAGGATCCAGGTCATAGGTTCGAATGACGTTGACGCCCATATTTTTCAGCATTGACATTTCAGCGTCAAGTGCTGTCATGATTACATCATCAGTTCTACTCCATATTCCTGGGTCAGTGATGGTAGAACCTATAGGGACATAATCCCAGTTCATTCCATTTATCATGAAGTCTTGGCCGTCAACCTTTAGCTTCATTCCCATTTCGTTGTTTTCAACAGTTACCTTATTACCCTGACCAGCCACATATAGTGCGATCATATAGAGAATAAGGATTAGAAGGTTTTTTTTCATGGTTATTTTAGTTTTAGGTCTACCATTAAAAGAATCTGTGTTGATTCTTATCAAAATCAGAAGAAATTATTTCCTGATTTTATTCAAACACAGAACAAGCTTTTGTGTTTATTCTGAAGCTTAAATTATTCTATACAATTGCGGATTCAATAATTCACTCCCCTACAATTAGGATACACTTTTGAAAAATTTTAAAAGAAGAGGCTTTTCAATAAATAATTTTCAAATCAAAACAGGGTATTCTTGGCCTAAAAGGATGTTAAATAGGTCTTACAGTCAGGGAAAAAATATTAACAGATTCCTAAATTTTCTTGTGTAACACGCTGGTGTGTATAGGTATTGTTGTGGTGCGAAAAGTACACGAAAAGTGCCATTAAATGCTCAGAATGTAATCAGCTAGATTTTCGTTACTATCCAGGTTAAGTTTTTTTCTTAGTCTATAACGTTTTACCTCCACACTTCTAGGAGAGATATTAATAAGTTGAGATACTTCCTTAGAAGAGAGGTTTAGTCTTAAATACGCGCAGAGTTTTAGATCGTTAGGAGAGAGGTTAGGGTGTTTGGATTTTAGATTTTTGAAAAACTCTGAATCAGCATTGTCAAATGCCTCTTTAAACATCTCCCAGTTTTCATTATGACTGAGACTTCTATCTATGATTTTGATAACAGGTTTAATAGATGTCTTATCATTGATAGCTGAAAGTTGTTCTTTAATTTGAGTAAGCAACTCATTCTTTTTGATAATACTCATAGTCGAGGCTGCCAACTCACTACTCTTGCTCTTGTAGTCTTTTTCTAATTGCTCATTTTTAAGATTGATGATTTCTTTTTCGTTTTGAAGCCTTGTTAATTCTAGTTCTTTTCTATTCTCTTCAATGATTTTCTCTTGCTGTTTTCTATAATAACGCCTATAGATGTTATGCATGAAAATTGAAAAAGCAATTACGCCTATACCATATAGAATCAACATAAAGTTTGTTCTATACCATGGTTTAGCTATCCTAAAACTGTAAGAAGCGGTATTCTCTGAAATACTATCACCAATTTTTGATCTTACATTAAAGGTGTATTTGCCTGGTGGTAAGTTTTCATAAAATACCGTCGATTGGGGCGTCCATTCACTCCAAACATCATAGATTCCTTCTAATTGAAATTGGTATGCAGGATTAAAGTACTTTATGTATTGAGGAGTATGAAAGCTCATTCTAATATTATTCTGATCACTTTCAAAGTCGCCATCTTCAAATTTGCTTACCAGCTTATCTGTTGCACTATGATCTGCATTAATACCCACATTTACACTGTTGATGTAAACAGAGAAATTGTCAACCATAAGTTTATCTATGTCAAGTGTTAAATAACCAGAGCTTGTTCCTAGCAAATATTCACTGAGTCCATCTATTGCGATTATGTTTTCGTATTCAACAACGTTCCTCCTCATATTAAATGTAAGTGGTACCCTATCAATTTTAGGTAAGTCATCTAAGTTGCCAGATGAAATGAGAACGAGGCTGCTTTTTGTGAAAATCCAGAATTGATCCTTGTTTTCACCCATAACGAATCGACCAGAAATATATTCATCCTCTGAATATGCAGTGCTTAGAAGACTATCCTTAACAAATTCATTTCTTTGCTCATCATATGCATATATGCCCTGTTTGAACGAATAATATATTTTGTTCTTGTACTTTGAAATACTTGAGTTAGAGCCTTTAAGGAGTGTGTCTATCTGAGTTTCATCTATTCGATTAAAACCTTCTGAGACCTCTAGTTTAAAGATTCCTTTATATTCATGATTTACGAAGATTGTATTTTCAAGAACTTCAAAGTATCTGGAAGAATTGTCAAAGCCGCTTATCTTATTCCTTAATTTCCAGCCGTTTTGGTTCTCAAGTACATAAAGACCATCATAGGTTCCTTGTAGTAGTAATCGATCATCAATCTTTTTGATATTCCATGTGCCTTGAATTGATGACACACGTTGAACTGAACCACCATCAATTACATATGTGCCTGAATGATGTCCGCAAAAAAGTTGATCATCAATCTTAGTTAGACACCAAACCTGACCTTGAGTGCCTTCAATAAATTTGAATTCAGAATTTTCTGTAATTGGTTTATAAAACAGACCTTGATTTGTTCCTAGATATAGATTTCCTTGATGAATGATAGAGGCGTAAACACTCCCTAAATCTCCATTTTGATCTGTATATACACGAATTTGAGAGTCTACATTTAAGTAACTGATGCCATTATCTAGACCAATCCACAAATTTTTATTGGAATCTTCAAATACAGATAGTGCGGTATTGTTCAATAGGCCATTGTTTTGATTTGCTTCAATTTTTATTTCAAAATTGTTATTCAACACAATTACTCCATTAGATATGGTTCCTAAAGCGTAGTCTCCATTATTGAGCTGAATCGCATTGTATATACTTAAGCTAGGGCGTTGGTCTATTTCACTAGATACTTTTGTTAGCTGACCAGCTTCATATAAGTAGAAGCCATTATGTCTTGTAAGAATTAACAATGACTTTCCCAGTGAAAAAATGTTTGCAACTTCATCTTCTCTGAAGACGCTTGCCTCAGTGAGTAGGGTATCCTTTCCATTTACTATTTGATAAATCCCTTTGTCTTTACGCTGAAAGTAAATCCTATTGTCTACTTCAAACATCTTAACAATAACCTCTTTTGAATCAATTCTATTTAAAGAACTGTTGAGTGGGTTGTAGATGTAAATTCTATTCAGTGACTGAAACACAATCCAGCCATCGATGTCTAGGATATTCCAGAATTCTTCGTCTTCGATTAAACCGGATGAAAGATCTTTTGATAAGGATGTGTATTCGAGTCTTCCTAATTCTGTTTTCTGCCAATAACCGAACTCCATGTAACATCCGGTATATATTCTATCACCAATCACCTTTACAGAACGCATAAGTGTTTCGTTAGGAGAAGGATAGTGAGACCAGGTAGCTCCGTTAAACTCTAGTAAGCCCTCATTGTTTGCAACATATATGATTTGGTCGTCAGATTCTGATATTGACCAGTTTTGATTTCCTGAATTGTAATCAGATGGAGAAAAATTCTGTATAGGTGGTAATTCTTGTGAAAATCCCTTTAAGCAGCATAGGAGTGTTATGAATAGAGTTGTAGTATAGGTGGTGTTTGGTTTCACGTTTTACTTTTGTCTAACCATTCAAGTTAGGAAATGTTTGATTATATCCAAGTTAGTTTGGGTTATTTCTATTAATTGGAGCATGATGTTTTATGGCCGACTTTTATCTGATTTTTAAACTGATGAAGCTACTGGGTCTATCTACTCTTTTGTTTTTAATTTTGCTTTGCTCTGAATAGCAATATACAAATCTGAGAATGTAACAATAAATGAGTTTGTTCGGCACACTAAATCACGCCCTTTCAGGGATCATTGACGGTGTTGACTGATTCATAATCCTTTCTATAAGAGGTTTGATATATGCTGTCAGAGCTTTTTTTTCTCCAATTCAGCCTCGATTTTTTGAAACAATACTTGAACTCTCGTTTTGAATTGTTTTAGATTTAATTAACAATATATATCCATGCGATTGAAATTAACTTTAGTATTAACCCTTATCATATTAGGCTTTTCATCTGGCGCTCAGATTTGTAAGTATGTTGTGAATGAAAAGGACCCAATCACAGATGATGTCATCCGTACGGTTAGAACACGTTTAACAGGTCCAACTCCTTATTACTATTTTTCCTACATAAGGAATGGGAGTGACTATAAATTTAGAGTAGAGGTTGGTGACTATGAAGAGGTTAATACATCTCTGGAGAAGGGTACTGAATTAATAATGCGTGCTGGCAATGGTGCTGTGATTCGGATGCAATCAATAGAGAAGGTTACTACTGAAATCATCAAAGATTTTGGCAGTAAGATCACTCGATACGACATTACTTTTCAGATGACTGAGAAAGACATGCTAGACATTAAAGATTCTGGGATCGTTTTTATCAGAATTAAGGATATGAAAAATACATTCAGCGATCAGCAAATACCAGAAGCTGTGGTGGAGATATCGAAGGCCAATGCTGAATGTATCTTTAAATAAATCACTCTGCTCTTAAGGTTTCAGATGGGTTTTTGTTTGCATTAATCCATACCTGAGAAAGTATAGTTAGAGCCGCTATTCCCAGTACTATTAAAATTGTAGGCACAACCACCGAAGTGCCAATGGGAGCATGAAATGCCATTTCATTTACCCAAAGATTATTCACCCATATTCCGAATGGTATTGTTAAAAGTGAGGTTATAAATATCATAATGATAAACCCCTTGGACATTGAATAGGTCAAAGATTTGAAAGAAGCTCCAAGCACTTTTCTTATTCCGATCTCCTTCACTTTAGATTTTAATTCAAAACTGACCATACCTAAAAAGCCTAAACTGGTAATTGAGAGTGCGATTAGCGCGATATAGGCAAGGATATTTCCAAGATCATAAAAGAATTGGTAAAATTCATCCAGTTGTTCATTCAGAAAACCACCTTCAAAATCTCTGGTGGCGTCAAATTCAGTCCATGATTCCTCAACTTTTTTTGCCTCCACTAATGGGTTATCACTTTTAACCTTTAAATAGGCATATTCATAATTATTTGAATTAATTCTTAATCCAAGAGGCCTAATGGAATTCATTAGAGGCTCCCAATGATAGTCTTTTACTACTCCTACAATTGTTAGACCGAGTGTGTCGATTTTCATCACTTCGCCAATAGCTTGACTATTCGATTCAAATCCAAATGTTTTGACAGCAGTTTCGTTAAGAATTAGAAATTTTTCATTTTCATCAACTGATTTTGGAAAGTCTTCTCCTGCAATCAATTCTAAATCCATTACATCTATGTAGTTCGGATCAACGTAGAAATTATAGAGGGTAATGGCTTCTTGACCTTCTTTCCATGTTGCTCCGTTTCCATGAGATCTCCCAACAGCTGGGTGATGAGATGCAAAAGTTATATTCTCAATCCCAGCTATGGTACTGAAATGTTGTTCGATTAATGATGGGTCATGATCATGGGTTCTCACGAAGAAAATTTCAGATTCATTGAAACCATAGTTAGCATTCGTTAGAAAGTTTGCCTGCTTATTAAGAATAAGTATTGTAACTAACATTAGAATTGACAGACTGAATTGAATACTTATTAGCGTTCTTTTGCCTGTGATAGCGGAAAGAACAGAACGCTTTTTATGTCTTTTTGATAATGAGCCTTTCAACGTATTTATGGCCTTTAATTTTGAAAGGAATACGGCAGGTCCAATTCCTGTAAGAAGTCCAATTATTACTGTGAATAATATGAAATAACCATATGTACCGATGGAATCTTCAAGAGAAACACCGATTTTACTAAAGATCCATATCTCATTAAAAGCCACAATTAGGTAGCGATATATGAAAATTGAAAAAATGAGAGAGATTACGGCTGTTAAAATTGATTCAGTTAAGAACTGTGCAATTATTTGACCTTTTCGGGCTCCATTTACTTTCCTTATACCGATTTCTTTTGCCCGACTTAATGATTTTGCGATCGACAGGTTGGTGTAATTTATTGAAGCCGTTATCAGTACTATGAGACCAAGAAATCCGAAAAACGCAAGTATGAACCAAGGTAATGCATATCCGATTTCGTTTGACATGCTTCTTCCGGGTACTATTTCATCCATTGCCTGCAACTTGAAAACATAGCCTGGGTGATCTTCTTCTAATTCTATATTTTCTTTGGCCATTTCATTGATTACCTGCTCCGTTCTTTGTCTATCTTCTTTACTATTTAGTACTAGGTAGTTGTAATTATCCCATATGTTGTCCCAATCTTTATATCTATCACTTTTGGCACCCTTTTCAACAAGAATTGGCAGTGTATTTAAAGAAGCCAATGCATCAAAGGTCAAATGAGTGTTGTGATCTACAGGTTTTAAGACACCAGTAACCTTATAGCTTCCATGGTCTTCAAATTCTACTGTTTGACCTAGAGCAGATTGTTCTGGAAATAACTTATTTGCTAACTCGTGACTTAGAATAACATTGAAAGATTCGTTTAAGGCTTGTTCCGGATTACCTTCACTTAACTCAAACCCAAATACATCGAAGAAGCCTTCATCCGAGTAAAGCGCTCTTATGTTTAGTATTTTATGCGGTGATCTAATTTCCCCATTAAAGTCATTGTTAAGGTTGACGGCATTTTTTACAAATGAATAATTGGCTAAAAGACTTTCCTTAAATGGGAGGGAAGAGGTAGCATAGACTTCGTCAAATATTCCTTCTTGTCCAGTATAATAGGTGGTAATTCGATAGGTATTTTCACCTTCTGGATGAAAACGATCATACTGGAAATGATCACGCACTAGTAGTATTAATACCAGGCAAATGGACATACTTAGAGATAGTCCAAAAATGTTGAGTCCTGTAAAAACCTTATGTTTCCATAAGTTCCTTAAAGCGATAGTTAGGTAATTCTTAAGCATCCTTTTTGAGTTTTAGTGTTCAGCCCATTAGACAAGGCTTTCAAAAAAGATGTTACAAAATTTAAAAAGTTGTATGAGTTATAGATCTTCGATCAGGTCTTCCCAAGACAAATCAAATTCTCTTTCTTCAAAGTTTTTGGGTAATGGATATGAAAGAGCACCCTCAATTCTATTTTTTGAGTTAGGATGTGTCATAATTATTTCAAGATCATCAGGATAGGACTTTTCTTCCGTTTTAAGCTTTGTGAAAAAATGGGCAAGTCTTGCGGGGTTAATAGATGATTTGGCCATTAATTCATATGCAAATTCATCGGCCTCACGTTCTTGCTTTCTATCAAATCCACTTGAGAGAAGGAGCTTTGAGATTTCGGAGATCATGACAGCATCACCACCGGTAAGCACTGCCGCCAGGACGCTTAAGCCTAATTCTTTCATTAATCTGTCAACAAGGTCTCCATTTTCATGATGACCAATTTCATGAGCCAATATTCCTGCTAGCTGTTCAGGATTATCAACGAACTTAATTAGTCCAGAAAAGACATAGATATTACCATCCAATGTGGCAAACGCATTTATTTCGTTGCTATCATCAATCAAATGGAATTTGTACTCATACTTAGGTTCGGGGAGTGAATCAAGTAGGCGGGAGGTTAAGGGTTCTAATATTTGGGAGACAATAGAATCATCATAAAATTCATATTGGGCTTGCAGGTCATCCATAATGAGACCTGCTAGATCTTTTTCCCTTTCTTTACTCAGTTTTAGTTCAGCTCCTGGAATACTCAATGGCCTCCAGGTAAATGCAAGCCAAATAAGACCGAATATTAAAATTAGAATAATTAACTCACGCCAAATTTTCATTTTGGTGGCAGATTTTGGATTTCATTATTGACTGTGGACTTTATCTTAAAAACTGCTTCATAAGAAAGTCTACCAAAGAATAAGAAATAGTACATACGACCTTTTCTTGCCTTAACGGCTCCAATTATACTGAAAATAAAATACGAAATATTGAAGATCAAGGCCATAATTATATAACCTTTGAAATTATCAGAGAATTCCCACCCAAAGAAGTAAATTCTAATTCCCCAAAAAACTCCGATAGCATTAATGATTGTAGTCGGAAGTTGGCTTATTAGGGATTGTAAAGAATGAAAATGCACAAACAGACCCTTGGATCTGTTTGTGAAATAGTAAACAACCGCAGCGATCAAATTTATGATTGGCAATGGCAGCCCCACAGCAACTGATGCGAACATCATTAGGTAAGACCCCATTGCATCATCTTTTTCTCGATCAGTTAACTCGTCCGGTTGTGGTATAGGATGATATTGTTCGTTCATGGTTTTCCTGAAAATGGAGGGTAATCATCTGTCATAAAGGACATATAAATATTTACACGAGTTGCCCATCGGATGGTTCCAACATTGAATTCATGCCAGCTCTGAGGATAACTTGCAGTAAACAATACAACCCACCAAGCTAAGAATTGAAGTACTAGTGAGCCAATGGTTCTGAACATCAGTAAGAATCCATGAGGGAGTATTACATAGAAAGCTCCGAAGAACATTCTTAAAAGAAGAGTGCCTCTACTCAGTCGTTCGGGATAAGGAATTTCTAGAGTGACAAAATCATCTTTAGCATCTATTCCAAAAGCAGGGTATCCATCGCATAGATTATTTAGACGTGCATTTAAGCGTAAATTCCATCGATATAATCCTTCTTGAAACTCAAAAAAGCTTTGAGGATATTTTGCCGTGAAAAGAACAATCCACCACGAAATAAAGGAAAGGATTGCTCCCCAAAGAGAGACAAAGATTAGAAGGAAAAGATGAGGAAATGCATGTAAATAGCACCAAAAAGCGATCGAAGCAATAACTCTCCTCGAGAGTATCGATCTTGATACTTAATGTCAATTTTCATAAAATGGTATGGTTAGGTTTATATAAGGTAATATAAACATTGAGAGGAAAAACTGATACCATATAATAAAAAAAGCCCCGAATTAATCCGGGGCTATCTATCAGCTCTTAATAGCTTAACCTAATCGTATTATGAGTGGTGATAGATGTTTTTGATACAGCAAATAAGATGCCGTAATTACGATGTTTTAAGCATTTCTACCTATTAAGACGAATTAGTCGGTCATAGGTTATGTTTTTCTAAAAAAAAGTGAGTCCTTTTTTATAAGGACTCATTTTCTGCATGCAAGTTATAATTATTCCTTAATCTCTGCTAGGTCGAGTAAGAAAGCGTACTGCAATGCTGTTGTCTTATATCTTTTAAACCTTCCTGAGGCACCACCATGTCCGGCTTCCATATCAGTATCCAGGATTAAAAGATTATTGTCAGTCTTTTTGTCTCTAAGTTTTGCAACCCATTTAGCAGGCTCCCAATACTGAACTTGAGAATCAAATAAACCTGTGGTTACAAGCATGTTTGGATAGTCCTGTTCAGATACTTGATCATATGGCGAATATGATAGCATATATTCGTAGGATTCTAAATTCTTTGGATTACCCCATTCATCAAATTCATTGGTTGTCAATGGTATAGTTTCATCCCACATAGTAGAAACGACGTCTACAAAAGGCACTGCAGCTAATACTCCATTGTAAAGCTCAGGAGCAAGATTTACAACGGCTCCCATTAGGAGACCTCCAGCGCTACCTCCTTGAGCATAAAGGTTATCAGCTGACGTATAGTTTTCTTCAATTAAAAACTTTGAGCAGTCAACGAAATCATTGAAGGTGTTCATTTTCTTGAACATCTTACCGTCTTCATACCACTGTCTACCCATCATTTGACCGCCTCTAATATGAGCAATGGCAAAAGCAAATCCTCGATCCAATAAACTCAATCTTACAGAACTGAAACTAGCATCAATGGTAGCACCATAAGAGCCGTATCCATATTGTAAAACTGGTCCAGTACCGTCTTTCTTAAAACCTTTCTTGTAAACAATAGAAATAGGAACTTTCACTCCATCTCTGGCAGTTGCCCACAGACGTTCTGTTACATAATCCTCAGGGTTATGACCTCCAACAACCTCTTGCTGCTTCATTAATGTTTTCTCTCGACTACCCATGTTGTAATCGAAAGTAGAATTAGGAGTGGTCATGGAAGTATATCCAAATCTCAATACTTCGGTGTTAAATTCAGCATTTACAGAGATATACGAATTATAGGCAGGCTCACCAAAATCAAGATAGTGTTCATCTCCATTTGACTGATTGATGATTCTTAGGTTGCTAAGACCATTCTTCCTTTCGTCTACTACCATATAGTCGTTGAAAAGCTCAATACCTTCCAAGAGAACGTCCTCTCTATGTGCAATTACTTCTTTCCAATTTTCTTTACCTGTTGCATTTACAGGGGTTTCCATCAATCGAAAGTTGGTTGCATCCCAATTAGTAACTATATAAAATTTATCCTCGAAGTGAGCAATGCTATACTCATGCGCTTTTTCATCTCTTGGAATAAATTGCTTGAAGTCACCTTTTGGATTGTCAGCGTCTAGAATATGATAATCACTAACTAATGTGCTGCTGTTCCAAATAATGATGTAGTCATCTGATTTTGACTTGTAAACACCAATATAGTAGGAAGGATCCTTCTCATGATAGACCATAACATCAGCTTCTGATTGGCTACCAAGCTCATGTCTATATATCTTTTCTGATAGTAATGAGACTTTATTCTTAGAAGTGTAGAAAAATGTTTTGTTATCATTTGCCCATGCTCCGCCTCCTGTTGTATTAGCAATTTGATCATCGATCATCTCGCCGGTCTCCAAATTCTTAAATCTGATGGTGTAAATTCTGCGACTTAAGGTGTCTTCAGCAAAAGCTAAAATTTTATTGTCGGGACTTACATTTAGTCCGCCTGCTGCATAATATTCATAACCCTCAGCCAACTCATTTACGTTGATTAATACTTCTTCTTCAGCATCAAGGGATCCTTTCTTACGACAGTAGATTGGATATTCTCCACCTTCCTCGTAACGCGTGTAATACCAATATCCATTGGAAACATACGGTACAGATTCATCAGTTTGCTTAATTCTGCCTACAATTTCCTCATACAACTTGCCTTGTAATTCTTCAGTGTGCGACATTACTGTTTTTGTATAGTCGTTTTCTGAATTTAAATAGTCTAAGACTTGAGTAGTATGTTCATCTGGTTCATCTGCTCTTTTTTGCTCGTCACTAAGACGCATCCAGAAATATGGATCCAGTCTGGTTTGACCATGTTCTTTCAATAAGGTATCAGCCTTTGCTGCAACTGGTGCGTCAGGTCTCATCGGTTTTTCTTCTGTTGTTTGATTAGTGCATGCTCCAAATAGTAGTACTCCGGTAAGCAATGCAAGTGATTTAAATTGTCTCATTGTATTGAAGTGGAATTTAGCTTGGCAAGTTCCTTAATCAATCAATATTTTCCTAATTCAATAAAATCAAAAAAAGCAAGTCCGAGACTTGCCTTTTAAAATGCTCTGAAAAGCTTATGGTTTTATGCAAACATCTTACTTACAACCAAGTCCTTGGATCCGGCAGTATATTTATAAAACCCTTCTCCTGTTTTAGCGCCTAGATAACCTGCGGTTACCATGTTCACCAATAGGGGACATGGTGCATACTTAGGATTTCCGAATCCTTCATAAAGAACATTCATTATTGAAAGGCAAACATCTAAACCAATAAAATCTGCAAGCTGAAGAGGTCCCATTGGGTGAGCCATTCCTAGTTTCATTACTGTATCAATTTCTTCCACACCCGCTACACCTTCATGCAAAGTAATGATCGCTTCATTGATCATTGGCATCAAAATTCTATTCGCAACAAACCCAGGGTAGTCGTTTACTTCAACAGGCACTTTACCCAACTGCTTACTCATTTCCATGATGGTTGAAGTAGTTTCATCAGATGTTGCATAACCTCTGATGACTTCAATCAATTTCATGATAGGTACTGGATTCATGAAATGCATTCCTATTACCTTATCTGGACGACTTGTTGCAGCTGCAATTTTCGTTATTGAAATTGATGAAGTATTAGTTGATAAAATTGCTCCCTTAGGTGCATTTGCATCCATTGTTTCGAATATCTTTTTCTTGATATCGAAATTTTCTGTTGCTGCTTCTACTACTAAATCAGCATTTTTAACACCATCTTCTGTCGAAGTATAGGTTGTGATATTGTCTAAAGTCGCTTTTTTATCATCTTCACTAATCTTTTCTTTCTGAACCATTCGATCCAGATTTTTAGAAATAGTGGCAATAGCTTTTTCTAAAGCAGAATCACTAATGTCTATTAAAGAAACCGAGAAACCACTTTGTGCAAAAACGTGAGCGATACCGTTTCCCATGGTACCGCTGCCAATTACTGATATATTCTTCATTTTCTTACGCGTTCTTATCTACACAATTCAAATCCTCAAATGCTTCTTTCAAACGCTCAACGAAAGATTTTTCTGCTTCTCGAATCCAAACACGTGGGTCGTAAAATTTCTTGTTAGGCTTATCATCTCCTTCAGGGTTTCCGATTTGCCCTTGTAAGTAGCCTTCGTTTTTCTTGTAATAGCTGCCAACCCCGTCCCAATATGCCCATTGCAGATCAGTGTCGATATTCATTTTGATTGCTCCATATGAGATTGCCTCTCTGATTTCATCTCGAGAAGAACCTGAGCCACCATGGAATACAAAATTTACTGGATTGCTACCTGTGCTATAGTTTTCCTGAATATAATCTTGAGAATTTTTCAATATAACTGGTGTAAGCTTCACATTTCCTGGCTTGTAAACACCATGTACGTTTCCAAATGCAGCCGCGATTGTGAAATTATCACTTACCTCTTTTAGTTTTTCATAAGCATATGCAACTTCTTCTGGCTGAGTATACAAAAGTGAGTTGTCTATGTCAGAGTTATCTACTCCATCTTCTTCACCACCGGTTACACCAAGCTCAATTTCAAGAGTCATTCCCATTTTTGACATTCTTTTGAAATATTCAACGCATGTCCCAATATTTTCCTCTATTGGCTCTTCTGAAAGATCCAACATGTGTGACGAGTATAATGGCTTACCAGTTTGTTCGAAATGCTTTTCTCCGGCATCTAAAAGACCATCTATCCAAGGAAGTAATTTTCTTGCCGCATGATCTGTGTGTAAAACAACAGTTACTCCATAAGCTTCAGCAAGTTGATGAACGTGATGTGCACCTGCCACACCTCCGGCTATTGCAGCAGCTTGACCTTCATTAGAAAGACCTTTTCCTGCCATGAACGCTGCTCCTCCATTGGAGAATTGAATCATCACTGGAGATTTGATATCTCTTGCAGTTTCTAAAACAGCATTTATAGTACTTGAACTCGTGACATTTACTGCTGGTAAAGCAAAATCGTTTTCATTGGCATAGTTAAGAAGGTCTGTAACTTCTTGCCCTGTTAGAACACCAGGTCTAAATTTCATTTTAAAGAATTTGTGAGTTATAAACAGAATTTTGTTCCGCAAATATAACTTCTACTAGATGGAATGAAAATGATCTTTAAGCCTCGTAATAGGCTTGTTGGATTGCCGTTGGATCAATCTTTGGATCAGAGTCAATTAACTGAGATTCTCCATCCCATTTATATGCGGCTATCGCAAATAGGACTAGCAAATAAAGTAGTTTGATTAGGATTTTCCACTTCTTCATAGGATCCTTTGGACCCATTAAGACCACTAAAGGTTTAAAGCGAGGAAGAAAAAAAAATTATTATAGATGAATGGGTGATTTTCTTAGATGAATAAAAATGGCGCAACTTCCTTTATGTATTTGAGTGTTTGACCTTTGGGTTGCGCCAATTTCTCTCATTAGTCCTCCACTTCTTTTTTCATTATTACATAATAAATCAAGAAACCTATTGCGATACTCACCGCTTCGATACCGTAAGGCATTGCATCATCATTGTCTAAATTCATTGCATCAATCACGATTAATCCTAATCCGCCAAATAATACGATAAGACCCCATTTTAATGCACTATGTCTGCTATACTTTTTAGTTAGCAAGTCGGCAGTTTCAGAATTCACCATTTCTTTTTCTATCAATCTTTTCTTTAGTGAATAATTAGTAAGAGTTGAAACAAATAGTATTACAGATCCAAAAACTGATATGATTGCAACTATTGGAATTAAATCATGCATAATTTGTAATTTTTAATTGAACATCTTTTCACTTATGACAAGTGGAGTGTTCGCTAATGTTGCAGAAAATAAAATATTTTTTGCTGCAACATTTATGAAGTCAGTAATGACTAATACTTAAAATGGATGAAAAACAACTCGTACGTCAAGTTTTAAGCGGTAGCGATTCGGCTGTTAGGATGCTCATAGGTAAATATGAGCGACTAGTAATTCATATGGTCGCTCGTGTCGTGAAAGATGATATGGACCGTGAAGAATTGTGTCAAGATGTTTTCATCAAAGTAATTAACAAACTCGACGGCTTCAATTTCGAATCTAAGTTATCTACCTGGATTGCTACAATAGCCTATCGCATGGCTGTAAATTTTGCTAAAAAGAAGAAGATAGATCAAGTTGATATAGACCAAGTTGTATTTGATATAGGAGAGGAGGCAGAGATTACTGAGCAAGAAGATATGAAACAGTTCATATTAAATTTGGTGGATCAACTACCGGTTAATTATAAAACTGTTTTGACGTTGTTTTATTTAGATGGATTCAGTTATCCTGAAATTGTAGAAATAACAGAAATGCCAGAGGGAACCGTTAAAAATTACATTCATCGAGCCAGAACCAAATTGAAAAATATTGTAGAAGACCATGCAAGAAAGGAGATTGCACTACTATGAAGGATATTGAAAAAATTATAGATGAAGCGCTCAAAATGGAGCCTGCATTTGAATTGCGAAAAGATTTTAAAGACAAGGTATTAAGCGCGATAAAGAGAAGTGAAAAGGTCAGTCAGAGGAAATTATATTTCTGGATGCTTGCTGGTACGATGACCATTTTTGGATTTGGTTATGCTACTATCTCATATTTCCTGCCGAATCTATTAGGTAGTTTTAATTCTATGAATGGTACAATACCTAATCTTACTCCAATAGCGGTATTAGTAGGGGTGTTGATTGCAGTTATACAATATCTCGATAAAAGGCTGGTGAAAAATAAGTTGGCAGTGTGATTAAAGGAATGGAGCATCAATAGGTTCCCAAAGCTCTATTTTTCTTCCTTCTGGATCCATTATCCATCCAAACTTCCCATATTCATATTCTTCGATTTCTCCTACCACGGTAACACCTTCCTTTTTGAGTTCTTCTAAAAGCTCCACCAGATTTTCAACACGATAGTTAAACATGTATTCTTTTTCGCTTGGTCCAAAATAGTTTGTGTCTTTACTGAATGGACTCCAAGATGTGGTGCACACTTGTTCTTTGTCATCATGATCACGCCATTTGAATAGTCCGCCATATTGATCAGTTTCTATTCCCAAGTGTTTGCCATACCATTCCTTCATTTGCTCAACATTTTCTGTTTTGAAGAAGATGCCTCCAATACCAGTTACTCGCTTTTTCATAACTTATTCGTTTGAGTCAAATAAAGAAAGAAAAATGGCCTTCGAAAAAAGAAATGTGAAAATCACCTGAAAGTGTGAGTCAATTGCCACGGCAATCTTGCAACGCTTTTTCAGCTCGTTTCATTTGTTTTAAAGCTTCTGCGGCCGCCTCCAATGCATCTTCCTTCAGTTGATCTGCTTCTTTCTGTAATCTTAGGACTTCATTTCTCTGAACTTGTGTTTCTAACATCGCTTTTTGAGCCTCATCGGCTTTAATAAACGAATACACGGAAAAGAAAAGACAGAGAATAGATAAGATGCCGATTGCAACATTCTTTTTCATAATAATCTCTATTTACAATTATTAAGTTCTTCTCGCAGTCTCATAGCTTCCGATTCCATTCTTTTGGCTTCTGCGGCCGACATTAATGCATCTTCCTTGAGCATATCAGCTTCTTTTTGAAGTATTATAGCTTCATTTCTTTGGGCTTGAGCTTCCATCCGCGCTTTATCAGCTTCATCAGCCTTTACGAATGCGTAGAAGAACAACAATGCACAAAGAATGGAAAGAACGGTGATTAGGATGTTTTTGAGCATAACTGAATTATTTTGATTGACACAATTCTAAGGCTTTTTTTAATTCCTCAGCAACTTCACGTTGTTCTAACGCCATTGCTTCTTGTCTCTTGGCCTCCGAGGCGGCTTCCAGAGCCATTTTCCTAAGCGCGTCAGATTCTTTTTCGACTCTAATCCGCTCGCTAAATTGATTCTCAGCTTCGATTCTCGATTTGTCTGCCTCATCAGCTTTGATAAACGAGTAGACCAGAAACGTGAGACATATTAAACACATCACACTAAAAACTATTATTTGAGTGGTTTTTTTCATGTTATTGTTAATTATAAGTCTGTCTAATAGAAAGATATAAATTAATATGGCGCTTAAGAATATTGGTACACCCGGGATATAAGTGGCGGGAACAAGAGCAAGTACACACGCCAGTTTAATAGAATCCAGCAAATTTTTAATTTCCTTAGCTTTAAATCTCAAGAAATACAAGTAGCCAAGTATTCCCGCGCTTAGAGAAACAATGAGGCTGCCGCGTATGACTTCTTGATTTAGTGCTGTTGCGAATATCCAAATAAAGATCCCAGCTGATATAGCCTTTTTAAATGGTTCATGAGGATTGTCAATATAGAAATAGTAGGAGGCTAGAATGCCTGTTATTATTGCCATACCATAGCTACCCAACTTAAATCCCATGATGTTTGAGACTATCACTGGAATGATAAGAACAATGATAAAAGGAGCTACATATTTGTTGAAACTCTTCATTGAACTATAAAAATAGTCGTTTAATCTTAGTTGGTTTACCGCTCACAAAAAATCGACTATTTTTAAAATCAATTCTTTCAATCTTGCGTTGAAGGAATACGTCTAAAAAGATTTTATATGAAAAAGTTGTTGTTGATAGCTGGGTTTGTAATTCTAACTTCATTTGGAGTTTCGTCTGAATATGGAAGTAATATTCAATCCTTTTTGGAAGGGGACACCCTAAAAGTTCTTAAGCCAAAAGAAGAGCATCCTAGTGAAGCATATGTGATTACTAATTTACTTAAGAGGATTCACTACAGAAAGCTTTCTTTATCTGATTCCATTTCCTCTGTTGTGTTCGACAATTACTTTTCATCTCTTGATCCAAACAAAGCATATTTCTTTGCCTCGGACGTTGAGAAATTTGAAAAGCTTCGTTTCGAATTAGACAATCAAATTCCTTCAGGAGAACTGCAATTTGCCTATGATGTATTTGATGTCTATCGTGAAAGGGCACTTAATCAAATCGATTATGTTTTCACACTCCTTGAAACAGAATTCGACTTCTCAAAAGAAGAGTCTTATATGTTTGATCGAGAAAAAGCGGATTGGCCTACTACACAAGAGGAGCAAAATGAAGTTTGGCGCAAGATCATAAAGAATGCTGCACTTAGCTATAAATTGGCAGGCAGGGATTGGGAAGATATTTCCAAAAGCTTAAAGAAGCGATATCAGCGAATTCAAAAAGCTATTTATCAATACAATAGTGAGGATGTATTTCAGAGCTATATGAATGCTTACACGAATGCTTACGATCCTCATACCGACTATTTTTCACCGCCAGATGCTGAGAACTTTCAGATTGACATGAGTCTTTCTTTAGAAGGTATTGGAGCAAGGCTCATGCAAAATTTAGATTACACTCAGGTAGCCGACATTATTCCAGGAGGACCGGCATATAAAAGCAAGGCGCTACTTAAAGATGATCGAATCATCGGTGTCGCTCAGGGCGATGATGGGGAATTCTTAGATGTGATAGGATGGAGGCTTGATGATGTAGTCGCTAAAATCCGTGGGCCAAAGGGGACAGTTGTGAGACTGCAAATCTTAAAAGCAAGCGAGGGTATAAATGCTCTTCCAGACACGCTTAGGTTAGTGCGGGATAAAATAAACCTCGAACAGTCAGCGGCTAAATCTGAAATGATTCCTATAACTGAAGGGAATACAACCTACAATTTAGGTGTAATCACGGTGCCAAGTTTTTATTTAGACTTTGATGGACTTAGAGCTGGCAAAGAAGATTATAGGAGTACAACCAGAGATGTCAAGAAATTAATCACAGAACTTGAAGAGCAAGGAATGGACGGGTTGATGATAGACTTAAGATTCAATGGTGGAGGTTCATTACAGGAAGCGATTGAAATGAGTGGTCTGTTCATCCCAGATGGACCAGTAGTTCAGGTTAGAAATTATGATCAATCAGTTGATAAGATGGATGACGAAGATGGAGGTGAAGTTTTCTACAATGGTCCGCTAGCAGTTCTAGTAAATAGAGGTAGTGCTTCGGCATCTGAAATATTTTCTGGAGCGATTCAAGACTACAGAAGAGGAGTAATCATAGGTGAAAGTACTTTTGGTAAAGGCACCGTTCAAAATGTTATAGATCTTAGTCAGTACATCAGAAACCCTGAACTAAATCTTGGTCAAATTAAAATGACACTTGCCAAGTTCTACAGAGTTACAGGAAGTAGTAACCAGAGGGTAGGTATTGCTCCAGACGTACAGTTCCCGTCAATCTATTCTCAAGAGGATTTTGGCGAGGCTAGTCGTGAGAATGCTTTACCATGGGATGAGATAGCAAGCGCTAATTTTAATCCTACGAATACCGTTTCTGAAGAGTTATTAGATCATTTAAATGCCCTTTACAGAGAGGATTTGAATACTGATCCAGATCTGCAAAAACTGGTAAGAGATATTGAGAAAGCTAGAGAGAGTCGAGACAGAACATCTGTATCTCTCAACTTAGAAACAAGAAGAGCTGACAATGACAATGATGATGACGATGACGATGAAGGCTTAGATACAACTATTGATAACAGCGATATTGACGATCAAGATGCAATTGATGAAAAGTTGAGAAAGGATCCTTACTTGAAGGAAGGACTAAAGTTGTTAGCTGCGATAAAAAAATACAAAGTTGGTTAGCAACCATTTCGATTATTCTTCATCTTTATACTAAATATTAAAAGTCATGAAGAAAATTGTATTCACCCTCGCTATTGCTGTTTCCTTATCAGCATTTTCTCAAAACATTCTAGCTAAAGCCGAATTAGAGGCTGAGAATATTGATGAAGTTAGAATTGAAGGATCATTTGTTGATGTGTTTGTGAACAAAGGAGATCGAGTTTACTTCAAAGGAAAGATAACGGGCAGTGGCGATGAAGGCGACTATCGATTCGAAACAGATATCGTGGGTAAGACGCTTGTTATTCGTGTTGACAGACAAAGGGATAGGAGTTGGAAAAACTATCGAATCACTGAATCAAGAATAGATTTAACTATAGTAGATGGTGTCAAGCTGGATATCGACAATAGCTCTGGAGATGTAAACGTTGCAAATTTGAGGGCTTCAACTTCAAAAATAGAAGCTTCAAGTGGTGATATCACTCTTAGAAGTATCGTAGCTAACCTTGAAGTGGAAACATCTAGTGGAGATATTGACATTGACGGACTAACCGGGGATTCTGAAATTGAGTCGACTAGCGGCGATCAAGATATTTATAATTCAAAAGGAGATATTGAAACACGTGCCAGTTCTGGTGATATAACTATCTCAGGGTTTAAGGGTGAAATAGAAGTTCAAGCTACATCCGGAGATGTAGAAATTCGAAAAGGTATAGGATCGATTAGAGCAAGAACATCATCTGGTAATATCGATGGGTACGGAATTGAACTTAATGATAATTGCTACTTCGATGCGACTTCTGGTGATATTGAAATTGACTTCATTAATGACCTTCAAGATTTAAGTTTTGATCTGACTGCTACCTCAGGAGATTTAGAAGTGGGTAACCGCTCAGGTGAAAAACGAATGGTAATTGATAGAGGAGGAATTAAAATTTCTGGAACGACCTCCAGCGGAAGCCAAGAATATGAATAACAAAAAACTTTAATTTACAAGTAAGGGTAGCCATAGGTTACCCTTTTTTTGTTTTATCCAGACAAATAGACATTTTTGTCGGCTATCAACTTATTAACCCTAACCCAAAACCAACGTAATGGAAAAACCATATATTGATTCTAATACCAGCTTACCAGAAATTACGGTTAAGGCAGTCGTGCTTGGAGCCTTGCTCTCAGTAGTTCTATCTGCTGCAAATGCTTACTTCGGTCTTTTTGCAGGACTGACAGTTTCTGCATCAATACCTGCCGCAGTAATTTCGATGGCACTACTAAAGGTTTTCAAGAACTCAAATATTCTTGAAAACAACCTTGTTCAAACTGCCGCTTCTGCCGGTGAATCACTTGCCGCTGGAGTAATCTTCACAATACCTGCATTAGTCATTATGGGCTATTGGGAAGAGTTCAATTATTTTGAAACGGTAACTATTGCATTATGTGGCGGTGTACTTGGAGTGCTGTTCACAATTCCTTTGAGAAGAGCGTTAATCGTTGAAGAGAATCTTAAGTTTCCTGAAGGTGTTGCTACCGCTGAAGTATTAAAAACAGGAGAAGAGGGTGGAAAATCAGTTAAATACCTTATTTGGGGCTCACTCATTGGCCTGCTGTTTAAGTTAGCAGATTCAACTCTGAATTTATGGAGTGGTTTGTTTGAAAGAGCAACATTGATTGGTCAAAAATTCTACGGCTACTTTAGTTTAAATCTTTCGCCAGCATTGGTTGCTGTTGGGTATATAGTGGGTCTTAATATTTCCTTCTTAGTGTTTTTTGGTGGTGTAATTACCTGGTGGATTGGCATGCCTGTTTATATTGGCTCAAATGGATTTGATGCAGTAGCTGCAGAATTGGTAGAACTTGGGAAGTTTGCAAGCATTAGTGATGTGACTGTTGACAATATTGGAGGAGCACTTTGGAGCGCTAAGATGAGGTACTTGGGTGTTGGCGCCATGGTTGTAGGTGGTCTTTGGGCTTTACTAAGTCTTGCCGGCTCGTTAGGATCTGCTTTTAAAGCCGGTGTTCAGGCATTTAAAAAGGGCGGTGGTTCTTTGAAAGATCAAGCCAGAACAGAATTAGATACCCCAATGTCTTGGGTTTTGATAGGAATAGGAGTTCTAACTATTCCAATTTTTTTAATTTATCAATCAGCAATTTCTGAAATAGGAATTACAGCAACCATGACCATAATTATGGTTATTGCTGGTTTTCTTTTTTCTGCAGTTGCAGGCTATATGGCTGGACTTGTCGGTAGTTCAAATAACCCTATTTCTGGCGTAACTATAGCAACTATTCTTTCTGCTTCTTTGCTATTATTGACACTGATGGGAACAGGGAATGACCTTGCAGGAGCAGCAGGGGCTATATTAATTGGAGCTGTTGTTTGTTGTGCCGCAGCGATAGCAGGTGACAATATGCAAGATTTAAAGGCAGGACATATATTAGGTGCTACACCTAGGAAACAGCAAATCATGCAAATGGTTGGAGTAGTTGCAGGAGCCCTTGCGATTCCAATAGTTCTTAATATTTTATTGATTGGAAATGGGATTGGAGCTCCAACTCCAGAGCAGCCTAATTCTTTAGCGGCTCCTCAAGCGACGCTTATGATGAGTGTGGCTCAAGGTATTTTTGGTGGAGGATTACCATGGAATATTATTTATATAGGAGCGGGAATTGCTGTAGCGATTATTTTAGTTGATCAATACTTAAAATCTAAAGGATCTGAATTCAGAATGCCTGTTTTGGCTGTAGCTGTGGGCCTTTATCTTCCTTTTGAACTGGATTCTTCGATATTTGTTGGAGGCGTTTTAGCTTATTTCTTAAGCAAGAAAACTAAGTCTAGCAGTAATGAAGAAAAGGCCAACAATTCTGGATTGCTATTGGCATCTGGTTTGATTACAGGAGAGGCTTTGATGGGAATAATGGGTGCAGGACTTACGGTTGGAATAATGAAATCTGGAGGAGATCCTAATGCATTAAGAATATTCCAGAACGCTAGTAGCTTACCTGGACTTTTAGTTTTTGCATTAATAATATTCTTTATTTTCAGAACAGTAGTTAAGGTTTCCAAAGAAGAATAGTCTGTTCGGAAACGAACGTAAAAAGTGTACACCTGACTTCACATTCATAAGTGAGCTCAGGTGTATTTTTTTGTATATCAGATAGTTAGGTAGTCTGGCATGATTTTGATTTTAATTAGGAGGAAACCCAATACCCATGCTTAAGAATTATTTAAAGACAGCACTTAGAAACCTTTCCCGAAATAAGGTTTACAGTATATTAAACGTACTAGGCTTAGCACTCGGAATTGGCTGTGCTTTGGTTATATACAAGGTGATTGTCTTTGAAAATAGCTTTGACAAGCATCAAGAAAATTATGATTCTATTTATAGGATTGTTAGTCAGAGTATTAGGGCTGGTGATGTTAGCAAGGGTTCTGGCACGCCGCATCCGGTAGGCCCTGCAATTCGTGAAGATTACCCTGACATAGAAAAGGTTACACGGACGCATTATGTAGGAGGAGATCAAATCAATATTAAAGAGGGAACAGAAATTAAGAAGTTTCTTTTAGAGGAGGGTGTTGCGTATTTGGATAATGCATATTTCGATATGTTTTCAGTTGATTTCATTGCTGGTGACCCTAAAAACGCTTTAACTGAACCAAACACAGCTGTTATATCTGCATCTGAGAGTCGTAAATTTTTTGGTTTTGATGAAGGAGCGGAAGCAGAGGCAATGGGTAAAAGCCTAAATGTGGGCAATCTACAAGATTTTAAAATTGTTGGAGTTGTAGCCGATCCTCCAGAGGCGACAAACTTTCCATTCACTGTAATGCTTGATTATAATTCACAGAAAGCAAGCAACCCTTACTTTGGAGATGGTACAAGGTGGAATTCAACAAGCTCAAGTACGAATACTTATGTTTTAGTAAATAATGGTTTTTACGCAGAAGCGTTTAACACAAAACTGATAGACTTTGTAGAAAAACATTATGAAGAAGGGGCTTCGGAAAGAAGAAGGTTTGTTGCACAACCTATCTCCGAAATTCACTATGATCAGGACTATGGTAACTATGGATATTCAACGTCTCCGGCATTGCTGAATGCATTGATGGTAATCGCAATATTTCTAATACTAACAGCGTGCATCAACTTCATAAATTTAGCCACTGCGCAGGCGGCCAATAGATCTAAAGAGATTGGAATTAGAAAAGCAATTGGTGGCTACTCTGGTCAGTTGGTTATTCAATTCTTCACTGAGATTACCTTGATTACCTTGGTTTCATTGTTTTGCTCACTTGCTATCGCGGAATTCCTATTTGTGCAGTTAGAGGAGGTAGTTGGTACAAGACTTTCACTTGATTTATTCTCAAGTTTTGAGACTATTGGATTCATGTTCTTACTGTTGATTCTAGTAAGCTTTCTTTCTGGTTTCTATCCTTCAATACTTTTAAGCAGTATGAATACCGTTAAGGCTCTTAAAAGTAAGATTACTGCAAAAAATCATTCTGGAGGTCTAAACCTGAGAAAAACACTTGTTGTAGCTCAATTCACTATTTCTCAATTTTTAATAATTGGTACGGTGATCATTGGTGCTCAAATGAGCTATTTCCTTGAGAAGGATCTAGGCTTTGATAAGGAAGCTATTGTAATGAGTTATTTGCCAGAGCGAGATGAGGTTAAAACTGCAAGATTTAAGACTCTCATGCTGGAAAATCCTGCTATTGAAAACATCACTTTCTCATTAAGTTCTCCAACTGGCAATTCTAATTCACACTCAAATTTTAACTACCCACCACTTAATATAGAAGAGGATTTCAATGCAAGCTATAAGCCTGCAGATGAAGAATATGTGAATTTGTTTGGCCTTGAAATATTAGCAGGAAGAAATATTCGCAAAGATGATAGTTCTAGTTATGTAGTAGTCAATCAGAAAATTGCAGATTTAATGGGCTTTAAAGAAGACTACGCTGGCGCTATTGGTGAAAGTCTTACAACAGGATGGATGCGAGGAAATCTTAAAGTAATAGGTGTGATGAGGGATTTTCATTCGCAAGATTTAAGTCAAGAATTACAGTATGTGATGTTATTAAGAGATCCTGGAGTTTACTATGAGTTAGCTTTTAAAACGAAAGATGGTGCCAATATAAATGCAGCAATTTCGCACTTCGAGGATACCTGGGAGAAAGTATATCCAGAGTTCGTAATAGACTGGAATTTCTTTGACGAACAGCTTGAAGCAAATTATGAACAAGAGCAAAGCGTTGCAACGCTTATGAGCACCTTTTCGGCAGTGTCTATCATCATTGGATGTTTAGGGTTATATGGCCTTATATCTTTTATATCGGCGAATCGCACGAAAGAGGTGGGTATTAGAAAAGTTTTGGGAGCATCAATACTGAGTATTATTGGCAAGTTCACTAAGGAAGTATTTGTCTTAGTTATCGTTGCATTTCTAATTGCTGCTCCATCTGCATACTATGTTCTTGATCAATGGCTGAATGACTATGAGTTTAGAATTCCGATGGGTATTGGATTTTTCATTCTTGCATTTTTCACCACTCTTGGTGTCGCAGCAATTACTGTAAGTCATCGAACCATAAGTACCGCTTTAATTAATCCTGCGACTACTTTGAAGGATGAATAATCAGCAAAATCTTCAAGGCTTATTTTGGTAAATTTTACAAAAGATTCTATTTAAAATTCATAGTCAACTAGCAGCTAAACTTTCCATATATTTGGCGGATTCGCATTTCGCAATAAGTCACTATGAGTAAAGAACAGTTTAGTAACCGCTGGGGCATTGTATTGGCAGCATTAGGTATGGCAATTGGCGCTGGGAACTTATGGAGGTTTCCACGACTAGCTGGTCAGTATGGAGGATCCTTCATATTGTTATGGATTTTATTCCTCTTTATTTGGTCTATTCCACTCTTGCTCTCTGAATTTGCGATTGGGAAAAAATTCAAACAAGGTGTAATTGGAAGCTTTGCCCAATTGGCAGGGAAGAAATATACCTGGATGGGTTTCTTTATTACCTTATGCACATTAGGAATAGCATTCTATTATTCAATTGTTACAGCATGGTCGTTTAGGTACTTAACATTCTCATTTCAGAATATTTTTAACGAAGGAACATTACTTGAAACCCTACAATCTGATCCTGACTATTTGACCAATTTTTGGAATGGTATTTCCAACGGGGACTGGATTACGGTTCTAGTTTATGTATGTGTCGTTTTTTTTGCGGCTTTCATCTTGATCCGTGGTGTTAAAAATGGTCTGGAGAAAGCCAATAAATTATTGATTCCAAGCCTATTCGCATTACTTATTGTGATCGTGATTGTTTCATTAAACATGGAAGGAGGTATACGTGGTTTGGAGTACATGTTTGCAATTGACTGGTCATTATTCAGTAATTCAACTATTTGGATAGAAGCACTTTCTCAGTCAGCATGGAGTACTGGAGCAGGTTGGGGATTGATGATGACTTTATCTGCTTTCTCTAGAGATAATGAGGATGTCACGCTTAACACGTTTATTGGTGCTTTTGGAAATAACACGGCATCACTACTTTCTGGAATGGCAATTCTTCCGGCAGTTTTTGCTTTAGCTGCTTCAGATACAGAGGCTATTTCTTTTTTACAGTCAGGCAATCAGGCCTTAACCTTTACAATCATTCCAATGCTATTTGCAAATGTTCCCGGTGGGGATTATTTGTCAGTTTTATTTTTCTTAGCATTGTTTGTTGCAGCATTTAGCTCATTGCTTCCAATGATTGAGCTGTTCATGCAAAATGTTGCAGATCTTAATGTCTCAAAGAGAAATACGCTAATCTTCGTGATTGTTTGCTTTATTGTATTCGGTTTTCCTTCGGCGTGGTCTTTAAACTATTTTTCAAACCAAGATTGGGTTTGGGGAGTAGGTTTGATTGTAACAGGTTTGTTTATCCTAATTGCTGTGGCCATGAACAATCCTGTGAAGTTTAAAGAATCTACCATTGATGTGGGTTCTGATATGATACTTCCTTCCAGCTTTTTCAAGATTTCAATATTTGCCAATATCGTGATCGGCTTCTTCCTAATTTATTGGTGGCTATCCCAAGATTATAGTTCGACATGGTTCAACGATGAAGGTCAATGGGATTTGTTTGGTACATATAGTAATGCCTCTACCATAACACAGTGGGGAGTAGTTATTCTAGTTGGATTATTGCTAAATGGGTTTTTGTATAAGAAATTTGTAAAGAAATGAGCACAAGCGCTATCATAAGTATGATTGTAATCCTCGCAGTTATCGTAGGAGGATTCGTTTATTTTTTAACTCGTGCAATAAGAAACGAGAAAGAAAAAGCGTAGATGAAATAAGCGATGGCTTGTTTCTCTTTAATTAATAATTATTAGTAAATAATCACTTCATATCCATGGACAAAATCGATCCACTAAATCAAGTAGCCGAATTTCATAAGACTTTTAGACACCCAATTCTTGACTCTCCACAGATTCCTTCAGAGGATAGATGTAAATTAAGGGTGTCTCTTATTGCAGAAGAGTTAAAGGAACTGCAGGAGGCTATTGACGACAAAGATGTGGTTGAAATTGCAGATGCGTTGTGTGATATACAATACGTTCTTTCAGGTGCAATTTTAGAGTTCGGAATGGGAGAGAAGTTTAAAGAACTGTTTGAAGAAGTTCAGAGATCCAATATGAGCAAGGCTTGTGAAAATGAGGAGGAGGCAAAGCAGACTGTGGCTCATTACAAGAGAGAGAAAGACACAGATGCTTATTACGAAGAGCAAGATGGTAAGTGGCTTGTATACAGAGTTGGAGACAATAAAACTCTGAAGTCAATCAATTATTCTCCGGCAGATTTAAAGTCCATTTTAGATAGATAAGGATTCCCTCATTTTGCGTTGTTTATACAACAATGCGATTTACAATCACAATTTTACTTTTTCTGTGGAGCATTAATATGCTGGCGCAAACCACACGAATTCTGTTCGTTGGTAATAGTTTAACGTATACAAATAATCTCCCATCTCTTGTAGAACAAGAAGCTAAGAGTCGGGGCATGAAAGTAAAGACTTTAATGCTTGCATATCCAAACTATGCAATAATTGACCATTGGAATGATGGTGAAGTTCAGAAGTATATTAAGAGTGAAAAGTTTGATTATGTAGTTATTCAGCAAGGTCCATCCTCACAAAGTGAAGGTAGGAGAATGCTTATCGAGGACGGAAATAAACTCCAAAAACTATGTGAGCAAAGTAATACACAGTTAGCTTATTTCATGGTATGGCCTTCTCAAACATATTACTATACATTTGATGGAGTAATAAAGAATCATAAAGATGCAGCAGAAAAAAATGGTGCAATTCTATGTCCAGTAGGTGAGGCTTGGCGAGCATACTTTGACAATAACAAAGAGTACTCATTATATGGACCTGATGGTTTTCACCCCTCACCAAAGGGAAGTAGACTAGCGGCGGAAGTTATAGTCGATACTTTATTAAAAGAATGAATAAGCTCAAAACATATGCAGATATACCAATACGATTTGCTGTTGGATTTCACTTGATCTATGGCACGCAGGACAATGTCTTTTCTTGGGATAGAATGTTGGAGTTTGAAGAATTTTTGAAGGCTTTTGGAACTCCATTTCCTTTACTTTCAGCAATAATTTCTGTCTATGCTCAATTCATATGTGGGATACTTTACATTGTGGGTTGGAAGGTTTGGCATGCTGGTTTAGTTATGACCTTTAACTTCATTATAGCCATAACTCTCGTGCACCTCAGCGATCCATATCCAAGTATTTATCCGGCAATTAGCATGTTGGCCGGTTCAATATTTCTTGTATTTAATGGAGCCGGTGAGTTTAGTTTAGATCATTGGATGCAAATAAAAAAAGGCAGCTAATATAGCTGCCTCTCATTGTAGAGTAGGTTGGTGCAATTCTAGTCAACTTTAGTCATGTAGACATTTCTGTTCTTTTCATGTTCATCACTTACTAAAATCCCATCGATAAGTTTCCATTCATCATCATCAGTGCTGATATTGAAGCTGTCTCCATCATCATCGATGTCTTCAATTACTAAGTATCCGCGTCTATTAATGTACCAAGTGCCAGTTTCAGTTTCAGTCTCATTGTAAGCATCGACTGTAATCTTGACATCATTGTCTCTTTGAAACTCAAAATAGATTTCAATGTCATCTAAGATGCCACCTACAAAACCAGACACAGCTTTAATGATGACTTCTTCAAGCATGGTGTCCGCTTCTTCGGCTTCTTCATCCATTTCTTCTTCAATATCAATGATGAGTTTCCATGTACCAATAATGTCTTTTTCCTGTACTTTTTGTGCCTGTGCACCTATGGCAAGACATAAAGCTAAAGTGAATAATGTGATAGTCCGTTTCATTTTGATTTGGTTGTATTTTGTTATGCAAGGTACTAGTTATACTAGATTTACTACAAAAGGTTTCATTTTGCTTGAAACTGGGTATCACTGCACACTATTTTATACCTTTGCGCCAAGATTTAGAATAATATGTTTGATAGTTTAAGTGTAAAGCTGGATAGGGCGTTTAAAACGCTAAAGGGACAAGGTCAAATTACAGAGATCAATATTGCGACTACTGTAAAGGAGATTAGGAGAGCATTAGTTGATGCCGATGTTAATTACAAAGTTGCTAAGGATGTCACTGATAAGATTAAAGAAGAAGCACTTGGTCGAGATGTTTTAATATCGGTTTCTCCGGGACAGTTACTAACCAAAATTGTATCAGAGGAGCTTACAAAGCTGATGGGTGAAACCAATGTGCCAATTAGTTTGGATGGTAACCCTAACATAATTCTTATTTCTGGGCTACAAGGATCTGGTAAAACGACATTTACCGGAAAGCTGGCAAACATGCTTAAAAAGCAGGGTAGAACTGTTTTACTAGCTGCTTGTGATATTTATAGGCCGGCTGCGATCGATCAGTTGAAGGTCCTAGGAGAGCAAGTGGGTGTGGAGGTTTATGCTGAGCCTGAAAATAAAAATGCTGTTCAAATTGCAAAAAATGCAATTAAGCATGCCAAGGATAATGGTAAAAAGACGCTTGTAATTGATACTGCTGGACGTTTGGCTGTTGACGAGGAAATGATGAATGAAATTTCTGAGCTTAAGCAGGCAGTCAATCCGGCAGAGACATTGTTTGTCGTCGATTCAATGACTGGACAAGATGCAGTTAATACGGCGGCTACCTTCAATGAGAGACTAGATTTTGATGGAGTTGTTCTTACCAAATTGGATGGTGATACACGAGGTGGTGCTGCGCTTTCGATCAGAAAAGAAGTAGATAAACCTATTAAGTATATCTCAACAGGTGAAAAGATGGATGCTATTGATCTGTTTCACCCGGATAGGATGGCAAGCAGGATTCTTGGAATGGGTGATGTGGTCAGCCTTGTTGAGCGTGCGCAGCAAAATTACGATGAAGAAGAAGCTAGAAGAATCAATAAAAAGATTCGTAAAAATCAATTTGGCTTCGATGACTTCCTAGCTCAAATGGAGCAAATGAAGAAGATGGGAAGTATGAAAGACTTGCTTGGCATGATTCCAGGTATGGGAAAGGCTATCAAGGATATTGACATAGATGATGATTCACTTAAACCAATAGAAGCAATTATCAAGTCTATGACTCCAAAAGAGCGCACACAACCTGAAATACTTAACGGTAACAGAAAGCAAAGAATAGCGAAGGGTAGTGGGACTTCTATACAGGAAGTAAATCAACTGCTTAAACAATTTGAGCAGATGAGAAAGATGATGAAGATGATGAATAAGTCTGGAGGGAAGCGAGCGCTAGCGAATATGCTAGGAGGGATGAAATAACAGTAAACGTTTCAGCCGTTATTTTGTATTAACACCATTAACGCAGCAATTATTATTGGTGTTATTGCTCCAATTATCACAATGAATAATGTAGATGCAAGGCTGATAGCTGTGTGTTCATATTTTCTGTAAGTAGAGAATGTGACAATCGTCATTATAACCAGTACGAATGCATTTGTGACTATAGGTACTTTAAAAAAGAGGCCAATGATTGCCGCAATTGTTGCATGTCCTATTGAGAATGAATGAACTGCCATATGCTCAACGGTATTTCTTTTGGAGAAGAATGCCCTTGATACGAGACTCATTGGGACAATACTGAAGAGCCACACAAACTTAAAATAATCACGTATGTTCCTTCCAATTGCTAATCCGAAAGAATAGGTAGCTTTTTCAAGATTGTTGGCGTTTTTAGGAGGCCAGTCAATAAATGACTCTACTAACAAATAAACAGACACAATTAATATTGCATAGCTTATTGGATTAAATACACCTTTTCTTTTACCATCTAGATATTCATTTATCATTCGCCCAGGAGCGATTGTTAAATGGTAGATATTGAAAAATATGCCTCTATCTATCGTTGTAAATCCATTGACAATGTCTGTGACTAATGTGCCAAATGATAGATTTGTGGTGTTTGCTTTTTGTCCACAATTTGGACAGAATTTTCCCTCAAATTCTTCTTTACAATTTAGACACTGCATTACCTATCGATAAGTGACAGCCTTTATTGCCTCTATTGTTCTAGAAACATTTGGAAGTACTTCGTCGATTAATGTTGGAGCGTATGGTAAAGAAACGTCCTTATTGGTTATTCTATGTATTGGAGCATCCAGCCAGTCGAAAGCATTTCGTTGGACATGGTGACTAATTTCAGAGGAAATTGAAGCAAGAGGCCACGCCTCTTCTACAATTACCAAACGATTAGTTTTTTTAACCGACTCAACAATTGTGTGATAATCAATTGGTCTTACTGATCTAAGATCAATAACTTCTGCTTGTGTACCTTCTTTCGCTAACTCATCAGCAGCTTGATTTGCTACCTTCATCATTTTGCCAAAAGAAAGCAGTGTTACATCAGATCCTTCTCTAACGACATTGGCTTGTCCTATTTCAAGTAGGTATTCTTCTTCTGGTACTTCACCACGATCTCCATACATAAGCTCTGACTCCATGAAGATAACTGGGTTATCATCTCTAATTGCTGATTTTAGTAGGCCTTTAGCATCATATGGATTGGAAGGAACTACTACTTTTAGACCTGCAGTATTAGCATACCAGTTTTCAAAATTTTGAGAGTGTTGCTGACTAAGTTGACCTGCATTACCTGTAGGGCCTCTAAATACTATTGGAACATTGTATTGTCCACCAGACATTGAAAGCATTTTAGCAGCACTATTAATAACCTGATCTATTGCTACTAGTGAGAAATTGAATGTCATGAACTCAATGATTGGTCGTAAACCATTTACTGCAGCTCCAACTCCAATTCCAGCAAATCCTAACTCGGCGATAGGAGTGTCAATCACTCGCTTAGCGCCAAACTCATCCAGCATGCCTTGACTTACCTTGTAAGCGCCGTTGTATTCAGCTACTTCCTCACCCATAAGAAAGATATTTTCATCTCTTCTCATCTCTTCACTCATTGCTTCGCCAAGCGCTTCTCTGAATTGAATTTCTCTCATAGTTAGATTATGTTTTTAGGTGTGCTAAATTAATGATGAATACGTGATTAATTGAGAATTAATTCTTGTTTTTACGCCTTTTGACTAGACATAAAAAAAGCCCTACCATTTGGTAGGGCTTTATATTTTTTAGTAGAGGCTAATTACTTAACTGCCTCGTTTACTGCATCTGCGAAGTTTACAAACTCAAGATCGTTCAATGCCATGTCCTTGTAAGAAGGCTCAGCATCAACTGCTTTCTTAAGATTAGATCCAACTCCAGCAGCATTGTTTTGTCTTGCTGCAGAAACTGCAAGTAGGTAGTAAGCATCTGCTCTATCAACTTGATTGAATTCAGCATCAGCCATAGAGTAATCACCGCTTAAAAGGTGTGCAAGACCTCTGTCAACCATTACATTTTCGTTGTTAGTTGCAGAAGCGAAAGAAGCTTTAGCCTTGTCATACTCAGCCATTCTTACTTCAACAGCACCTTTCATTGCGCTAACTTTTCCATTAATCTCGTTAGAAGAAGAACTAACACCACCTAGAGTTTCATAAGCAGCTTCGTAATCTCCTTGTAGCACTTGAAGAGCACCCATGTTTGCTTGAACTTCAGGTGCATCACCCATTTTGTTCATAGCAATCTCTAATTGAGTTGCAGCACCGTCTAATTTAGAAGCGTCACCTCTTTTAGCAAGCTCGATATGAGCTGCTGCAAGGTTGTTGTGTGCTTGCCACATTCCAGACTTATCAGCAGCAGCTTTGTAGATTGCAGCTTTTTCTTCAAGAGAAGGAGTAAGCGTTGCACTGAACATCAACTCTTCAATTGAAAGTGTATCTGCATCTGCTTCACCATCAGTGATAGCTTTAGCAAGTACAGCTATTTCCGCATTAGATTTCTTAGGCTTAACAGTTAAAACTTCTGTTTTAGCAGATCTTAAACCTGGGTAAACATCTTTGAAAACTTTCTTGTAAGAAGAAAGCTTTTTCATTTCTTTCTCTTTCTCTACGAAAGATCCAGAACCATTAATGATGTTGTTGTACTGCGCTTTTTCCTCGTCGCTGATGCCATCGTAAGAAGCTAAAGCCCCTTTGAATGCTCCCCAATCTTGTACAATTGGCTTAAGGATGAAATCAATTGAATCAGCAGCACCTTTATAATCATATCGGTCCATTCTGTTTCTGTAGTACTTCTCGATTGTTGCAGCTCTATCTTCAGATAGATCGCTGTTCACTGTTTCAGTACCTTCTGGTGAGTGAGTACCAGTAATAGTAACTGTTCGAGTAACATTCTTTTCAGCAATGAAACCACTTAACATATCTCTTCTTGAAGCATTAGACTCACCATCATAAGATAGAGAAGTTCTAAGGTTTGATCTTCCTTGATCGAAATAGAAGTCAACGTTAGTAGGAATTAATTCTTCTTTATCGTTGTAACCGTGATCTGCATATGATACTAAAGCAACATCTTTAACCCATCCAGAAGTCATGATTAAACCTTGAGCAACTGCTAATCTTTCAGTTTCTTTAGTTTTTCCATTCTTAAGATCAGTTGCAACACCCTGAACATAAAGCGTTCCTGGATTCATTCCATCTTGGTAAGGGAATGTGAAGTTTGCAGCTTTTCTTGAAGTAGTACTTGAGCTATTTGGAAAATCAGAAGCTGTAAATTCTACAGATCCAACAGCAACTTCTTGGTCACCATACACATAAATAGTGTTTAGTGTGAAGCTTGTGTTAGAAGGAAGAATTTTTGGAGGAAGCTCAGCGCTAATCTCGAATGGTACGTTTCCACCATGTACTTCAAGTGGGTTAGGATTAACTTGAAGATCATTCTCCTGAGCCAATTTTATCATCTTATCAAGCTTACATCCTGAGAGTAAAATTACTCCCGCTGCGAAAGCCATGGCTAGGTTAAATTTTTTCATTTGATTCAGTTTTTTAATTGTACAAACAATAAATAGTATAATTCTTAGTTTATAGTGCACGCAAAATTAATCGAAATTATCATTTTCATGTACAATTGAACCAACTATCTAATAGTTGTATTGATTATCTTTGTACTTATATTTAAGAGATGCAAGAATATTTAGAAAAATATGCGTTTGGAGTTTGTACTCGACTAGGTGAAAAATTACGTATCCCAACATCTAGTATTCGATTATTCTTCATTTACACCTCTTTTTTAACTTTTGGGAGCCCAGTTATCGTGTATTTGGGTTTGGCTTTCGTGATGAATTTTAGAAAACTGCTTAGACGAAGAAATAATACGCTTTGGTATTATTAATTAATTAAATCACTGTATTTCTTGTTTCTCTTGATGAAATACTCATAGATCATCAGCTTAGATTTAGGCGCAAGTGAGACTAAATCCCTTTTGCTTATCATTTTCATGAAATTGAAAAGTACTGAAAAGTGTGCTTTAAATACGGACAATGCATGTCTTGGATTGCCCTCAATAGTGAACTTAACGGCAGCAACCCAATCCAGAATTATCCTTGCTGGGAACTTAAGTGTAAGTTTTAGAACCGGTAAATTCTTAATCAATAGGTACAACCCGTTTCTGAAATTCAAGTAAGTCTTAAATGGACTTGATTTAGCTAATGTTCCTCCGCCTACATGATAAACGATTGAATCTGGAATGCATTTAATCTTATGGCCAAGACTATGTATGCGCCAGCAGAGATCTATCTCTTCCATATGTGCAAAGAAATCTTTGTCAAAACCTCCAGCTTCAAAAAATACTTTAGATCGTATCATCATGCATGCACCTGATGACCAGAAGATGTCAATTGGCGTGTTGTATTGACCTGAATCAATTTCTGTTTCGTTGAAGATTCTCCCTCTACAAAATGGGTATCCCAGGAAATCAATGAATCCTCCACTTGCTCCAGCATATTCAAATAATGATTGATGGTTGAAGTCTTTGATTTTAGGTTGGCAGGCTGCGTAATCTTTATTTGAGTCCAGAAATGATTCTAGACTATTCAACCAATCTTTTGTTACTTCTATATCAGAATTTAACAGAAGGAAATATTCAGCATCAACCTCTTTTAATGCCATATTGTAACCACCAGCGTATCCGTGATTTTTTTTAAGAATGATCGTTCGCACTTCAGGAAAAGTGCTTTTTAGATAGGGGATGGAGTCGTCGGTTGAAGCATTATCTGCAACTACAATTTCAGCATTTGAAGAATAGTTTATTACTGATGGAAGAAACTTTTCAAGATATGCTCTTCCGTTGTAATTAAGTATGACAATTGCAGTTTTGCTCATTTACATCATCCCTGATAGATCCATGCCTGGGATATTTGGAATCATTCCTTCCGTAGATTTTTTTATATGTTCTTTGGCTTTAAGATCGGCCTCACTTACGGCTTTATTGACGGCCGCGATTATGAGATCTCTCATCATATCTTTATCCGTAGCATTAACAAGGCTTTCATCTATTTCGAGACCTACCAATTCTTTGTTGCCATTAGCTGTTACTCGAACCATGCCTCCTCCAGATTCTCCAACAACCGAGATGTCTTTAAGCTGATCCTGGGCCTCTTTCATCTTAGATTGCATCTCCTTCACTTTGCCCATCATTTTCATCATATCAAACATAGCCTTCTTATTTTTTTATCAATGCAAAAGTACCTCTTTGCTTCCTTTTATTTCCGTCTGCTGTTTCAAAGATTATTTCATACAAATAAGTTCCTTCACTCACCAATGATCCATTCAATGTACCATCCCAACCGGGAGAGGGTTGATCAGACGTGTAAATGAGTTGTCCCCATCTGGAGTAAATATTTGTTGTAGCAACTTCAGTGGGAAGTCCAAATAATTCGAGTGTGTCATTGAGGCCGTCACCATTCGGTGTAAAGGCTGTGGGTACATAAACCACTAATTCGTACCGTACTGTAGCTGCGTTTGACTTTAATGTAGTGCCATCGGCATACGCAGATGTTGCTGTAATGAATTGTCTAGGGCTGCCATCTTTTGAATTCAATTGCACGACGAATTCTTGTGATGGAATAACATCTTCAGTTTGAGAGAAATCATTTCCAGATTGGTAGCGGTTTTCCGGGATGTCACTCAGTGAATTATTTGGAGGAACGAATTCTACCCGATATTGATTGGTTGTCTCCAGAGATGTACTAACAAATGGTGGATTCGTTTCAGCGGTATATAGTATTTGGTCGCAACTATCTACATAGTCGATTTTGTAAAAGTACTTCCTCCCATTAGAGCCTATTATGTCTGTGAAAGACCCCGTTTGCGAGGATTGCAACTCGAATGGATCATTTTCAAGTCTTCTATAAATCTGAAAAACCCCAGAATTTACATTGTCTAAGTTTATAAATACGCCAGAACTATCATAAGACGAATAAAGAGATTCAAATGGAGATAAGGAAAGGTCTGAGGATTCTGCACAAAAATCATCACTAAAAACTGATGAGCCATTACATGGATCAAAAGCCTCGACGTTAATGCAATAACTATCTCTTGAGAAAGGAACGTCTCCAAATACTAAGTTTGTATCGCTTAAAAAACCATCGAAGACGGTTGTAGTACCTGATTGAGATAAGTTTATCCGGTAATTAGTAAGTGTGTCAATTGCATCTAAGGTTAAGTAGAGCGTGTAGACGTCTTTACACGATTCTTTTATGGATGCATTTTGAATGGTAGGAGAATTAAGAGAGGGGATCGGTATTACTTCTTCAAAGAAGGTAGAGCACACTTCATCTGCATTGTCAAAGAACCCTTTTATACCAATTGCCTGATTTTGATTGCTTGAATAGGTATGGGTGGCAGACTGTGCATTTAATAAGGTAACAGAGTCTGTGGTGTTAAAATAAACCCTAATGCTGTCATAGTAACTGTCATTGGACGTTACAGAAACCTCAAATCCGTTACATTTCTCTAATTGTATGATAGGTTTTCTTGAAGCAAATGCCTCTACAAATAGTGTGTCAGCTTTGTCTTCAACATCATCTTCTCCAATTACTTGCACAATTTGATAAACTCCTGGATCCTGGTAGGTGAATGTTTGACTGTTCGTGATTCCAGCACCTTCAAAATAGTAGTACTGCCTTGTAATTGCACCAAAAGTGTCATGTTCTGTGATATTTACAGTCATTGGACTACACCCTCTATCGAATTCAACAGAGAATCGGCCTTTACTACTAAAGACTTGAGCTTTAGAA
The DNA here is from genome assembly GCF_963691765.1 of Ekhidna sp. Taxonomy (GTDB): domain Bacteria; phylum Bacteroidota; class Bacteroidia; order Cytophagales; family Cyclobacteriaceae; genus Ekhidna. The sequence continues at coordinate 4,408,898 of NZ_OY829375.1, read as the reverse complement.
ATAATTGGTACTAAAAAGAGTAATAGAATGTAACTCCAGCAGCGCATTTATCGGTTTGAGAACAACTTCTGTAAAGTTAACCTTTAAAATGCTGTATTATTTTATCCACTTTCATAGGATTTTGTTCGCCAGATTGCATGTTCTTGAGCATATACTCCCCAGACTCCATCTCATTATCACCAATTATAAGTGTAAACGGTGTTTGTATTTTATCAGCGTAATTAAACTGCTTCTTTATCTTATCAGAGGTGGGGTATAGGTCAACTCTTAAGCCAGCTGCTCTTAAATCCATTACAACCTTTTGACCATGCTTTAGATTTTCTTCGCTGAAATGAACAATTAAAATATCTAATGGCTGAGTGACTTGCTCTGGGAAAAGGCTTAATTCTTCCATCACATCATAAATACGATCTAACCCGAATGAAATTCCAATTCCCGAAATACCATTAAGTCCAAATACTCCTGTGAGGTTATCATATCTTCCACCACCACAAATGCTGCCCATCTTTACGCTTGTTGGCTTTACTTCATAGATTAGCCCTGTATAATAGGAGAGACCTCTTGCCAAGGATAGGTCTAATTCAACTTGAAGATTTTTGTTGTTGAATTGATCAAGGTTTTCGAAATACAACTTAATTTCTTTTACGCCCTTATTTTCAGGATCTAATTCCTCTATTTTGGTGACTATTTCTTGCTGGTCACTTATAGAAAATAACTCCATAACTTCCTGAATTTTGTTGTTATCTCCCCCAAGTGCAACAACATTTTCAATAACTTTTTCCTTTCCTATTTTGTCTAGTTTATCTATTTCAGCACAAAATGGTATGGCCTTTTCTTTTAGTCCAACATGATCGGCAAGAAGAAAGAGAACATCTCTATGGTTAACCTTGATCACATAATCCTTAAGTTTCAAATCATCAAAAACATCATTGAACAAAAGAGTGAGTTCTACTTCATTCCAAATTCCATTGCTACCGATGATGTCGGCATCACACTGGTAGAATTCTCTGTAGCGTCCTTTTTGAGGTCTGTCGGCTCTCCAAACTGGTTGAATTTGAAATCGTTTGAATGGAAAGGAGATATCATTTTGATTCATTACTACGAATCGGGCAAAAGGTACTGTTAGGTCATACCGTAAACCTTTCTCGCTGATCTTGGTAGTCAGGTGCTTACTTCCTGCTTTAATGTCATCCTCAGAAGTTTTGCTGAGGTAGTCGCCAGAGTTTAGGATTTTAAAAAGTAGTTGATCTCCTTCATCACCATATTTACCAGTTAAAGTACTTAAGTTTTCCATAGCTGGAGTCTCTAGTTGACTAAAGCCATAGCGGATAAAGTTTTGTTTTATTTTTTCAATAATGAAGCTGCGTTTAGCGGAAACTTCAGGGCCAAAATCACGAGTACCTCTTGGTAGAGAAGGCTTACTTTTAGACATTGAGAATTCGTTTTGGACAAAACTACATAATAACCTAAATTTGCGGCTCATTTCAAGTAAGAAGACCAAGAAAATGGCCGTAACAAGATTAGAAAGAAAAGGACGAAAAAATAAAAATGTCGCTAAGAGCAGAGTAAACACTATGAAGCGTTTAAATACTGTTCCTTCAATCAAAAACGTCGACATTGAAGAGATAAAGGCTGAATTTGCCAAAAAAGCAAAATCGCAAAAAGCTGAACCAAAAGCTGAAAAAGCTGAAGCTCCTAAAAAAGAGGCGGCTCCAAAAGCTGAAAAAGCAGAGGTTGCTGAGGCTCCGAAGAAAGAAGCAAAAAAGGCAGCTCCTAAAAAAGCAGCTCCTAAAGCTGAGAAAAAGGAAGCAGCTCCAAAAGCTGAAAAGAAAGAAACTAAAAAGGCAGCTCCTAAAAAGAAGGCAGCTCCTAAAAAGACTGAGGATAAGTAATTATCCTTATTATCAAGCCAAACAAGAACCTTCCCATTGCGGAAGGTTTTTTTATGCATAAAAAAAGCACTGAACAAAGTCAGTGCTTAGGTGATTAGGTGAAAATGGGTATTATTCAGTAATTCTCTTTCTAATACCTTTCACCTCTAAGGTAATATCTCTCATTGAAGATTTGGTCAAAATAAAGTCTGGATCACTTTCCATTTTCTCTTCAATGTCTTGAAGATCTCCTTTGTAAAGTCTGTCAAGTATGGAAAGTTCGGTAATCATATCTGCAATAGTATCGTCAAAAGGGAGGTCTTCAAGTACTTCTATTATATCTAGCAAGGCCTGCTCTTCACCAAGTACAATTTTCACTAATGGTTCAAGAAGAAGTTGATTCTCCTCTGTGTCAGGAAAAGACTCTAAGGTTATTACAGCTTGATACAATCCTTCTACGAAACTTCCAGTCAAAGCAAGGCCAGCCATAGTAAGATGGTGATCTTCCTCCATTTTTAAGCTAGTTTCTAAAAAGAGTCTTCCTAGAATACGAGAAATTTCGTCCTCATTTTGTGAAGCAATGTGCCCTCTAAATTCATTCAGATCATCTTCATTATAAATAGCCGAATCACCTAAGAATTCTGCCATGCCGTGTGAAGCTCTTAAATAATCGATACAATCTTCTTCATGTCCGTATGCAGCTAGGTAACTAATGTCAGATGCATAAATACCCATATTTAAAGCCATTTTATCTCTATTGCTTTTGTATGACTCTATTCTATCAAGTGCATTGATGTGGGCTTTATCAAACTCTGCACCGATAGACTTTAAAGTAAAAGGAACTAATGATGGATCAGGGAGATCTTCCAAGAGTTTCTCTAAGTCATGAATAGTTTTTTCTTCCTGTAATTCCTCCTTAGATTTTTCATTCTCATTGGATGTAGACCCACTACAACCGACAATTAGCGCGGCTAGTGTTAAAATGAATAAGGTTTTCGTCGATGACTTCATAGGTTATTTTTTGTCGGTTCTTAGGTCAAGTTTAATGTTTTTTGAATTAAAATGACCCTCTTGTGTGATTAAAAATAAGGCGTTTTGTAAATAAACCATTGGGCTTCTACTAGATGCCGATATCATATAAAACTCCGTTAGCGTCGTACATTTCATCATCTAAAAACACTTCCACCTTTGAGAAAAAAGTGTCTGGGAATGTAAGGATAGTAGTTGCAAAAGCTCCTTTGTTCAGAAATAGATCTACTGAGGCATGATCAATTAATATATCCACAGTTATTGTTTCTTGCGAATAGTCAGATGCTAATAATATTTCTGATACATTCTCCGATGCAAGAGCTGAACCATTTACATTAATGTTATTTTCTGATTTGTTCCAAGTAATACGCAATTCAGATGAGTTATCAGTAATTACGATTTCCATTTTGTTGAATGCTCTGTTAGCATAAAAGCTGTACCATGAAGGCCCATCGGTAAATAGTCGATTTAGCTTAGCTCTTCTTTTTCCAACTATCTCATTGCTAAATGATTCAGCGGGGAATAGTTTTAAAACTTCATCATCTAATGTTATTGATCTTGGGGTGGTGAATGTTGGAAGCTGTTCATGGTCAGATATATTTTTTGCCAGAAAAACTGCCTCATCGTTTGTTTTAAGTATTGCTCCTTTGCTTGCAACTACTCCTTCATAGTTAACAATTGCTCTATCACTACTAAAAGTTTCGCCATCAAAATCACCCAATTGATAGTAAAGGGACTCTCCCTGCATTAGTAATACCCATTGCTCGTTTTGCTTCATTAAGGCTGCGCGGCTTATATCTATAGCTGCAGCTATTGAGGATTTTTCTTGCCACTCAATCAAATTAGTCGAAGTATGAATAGAGATGTTATTACCACTGGAAAGTGTAAGTATCCAAATTTCTAAATCATCATTCCAGATAATTGTTGGGATCCCTTCTGATTGGATTACAGGATTATTTGTATACTCATCCCACTGTAAGCCGTTAACGCTGTAACTCATATGGATAGCTCCATCCAAATTTTGAAATGAGTACCATTCAGCATTTAATCCAGAGAAGTTTCTTGTATCCCAAATCACCTCACCGATGCCTTCCGTTTTAGTAGGGAAGGATATTTCAGGTGTCCAGGAGAGCAGGTTTGTACTGCTGAGGTGTCCCCATTCATCAGTACCGGTTGTATAAAATAGATGATACAATGTATCTGCCTTAACAAGGCTGACTGGATAATTGCCTTGTCCATGGTTTATGAACGCATGAAAACCTGATGGTCTATACGTACCATCAGGAATTTTCTGTCTTTGCTCTTCAGAAGATGAACTGCAGCTTAAAATTAGCACAGATAAGAAGGCAATAGCTAGTTTTTTAATCATGCAGGAAAGTTAGATAGAATCTATTTCCGTTTCAAAATCAAGGATGAAATAAGCGTGACAATAAGACCAACAGGAAATATTTCTGTAAAGGTCATTGCTGCCATTACATGTGGTTTTTCATAGCTTTCCATCCACTCATTCATTTCATTGATCTCTTTTGTTTTCTCATCTTGAGTCGCATCTGACTGCTCTATTAATTCTATTTGAGATATTCGGTATTTGTCAACGAACTCTGGAGCAAAGTTTGGCATATAGATCATCCAGCCTACGACATAAATTATTGAGGCTACAAGAGTTATTCCTAAACCGTTTAGAAATGCTTCTTTGAACGATAGCGAACCTTGTTCATCTCTAATTCTCTTGATTCCAAGAAATACAGCTGTAAGCGCTGCAAGCATTATGGCGTAGCCAATTATTTCACCAAGAGCGAAGTCAGGATTTTCACTCATTCCAATTGTAAGAAACCAAGATCCTACAATCAGGCCACCACTTATTAATCCGTATTTAAAAGCAATTTTAGTTTTCATGTTTTTTATTTTCAAACCACGAAGAATTTGAGGACTTTAAGCTCATCCTTTCGGGTGATTTAACAATATTCATTCTTTTGGGCTATCAATCAATGCCATATCACGTGCTTTTTGAATGGCTTGAGTTCTACGTTTCACGTTTAGCTTTGAATAGATATTTGAAATGTGGGTTTTAGCTGTATTTAAAGAAACAAATAGTTTATCGGCTATCTCTTGATTGGATAATCCTTGAGCTAAGAGTTCCAAAACTTCTAATTCACGATTGCTTAATCCCAGTTTATCGCCATCATATTTATCGGTGCTTTTTCTCCTGTAAATGCTTGATCCAAGCCAAATACCGAAAATAAGGAAGAGTATTCCTATGCTTGCTCCATAGAAATCCAAGTTAAATTCCCGTACCATGGTTTTGTATTGAATAACTTGGAGAATGATCATTAATAAACCCATTACACCTCCGTATATCCAGTAGATTCTATTTAACTTATGAAGCTTTTTCAAATTCTTTTTTAATTTTCAGCTACCAAATTTCACTCCTAATGTTAAGAAAAATCGCTTATATCGTCGCCAGAATTGCTGCTGCTTTTATAATGGGGCAGACACTGTATTTCAAATTTACTGGTTCTCCCGAATCAATGTACATTTTTAACATGGTTGGCATGGAGCCATGGGGAAGGTGGCTTATTGGTATACTTGAATTGATTGCATCTATTTTACTGTTAATCCCTAGAACTGCCTGGGCAGGAGGAATTTTAGCTGTTGGTCTAATGGTAGGCGCTATTGGAATGCATCTTACAATTTTAGGGATTGAAATAATGGAGGATAAAGGGCAGCTTTTCTATTATGCACTAATAGTTTTCTTGAGTGGCCTTTTTGTGGTAGTCCACAATAAAGACAAAATCCTGACAGAAGTGCTACCTAAAATCATTGGTAAAAAATGAAAAAAGCCATTTGGATTATGGCAATCTTCTTGATTGCCTGTGGAGATTCAAATAGTTTGGATGTTCTTGGTGATAGCCAGATTCCTGGTGGAGCTATTCTTCAAGATTATTCTGGGATTCCAGGCCTTCAAAAGGCTGTTTTAAAGTCGGGGGATATCACAATAGGTGAAGGTGACTTTCTAAATGGGCAATATCATGGTACTTGGACAAGCTTCGGAGCAGATGGTAGACTTCAATCAATCACATCATATTATAAGGGGAGAAAGCAGGGAGTTCAGCTTGTTTTTGATAATACTGGATATGTTCAAATAAAAGCTTCCTATTTTGATGATCAGTTGAGCGGAGAATATCTTGTTTACAGCCGTCGAACTATAATCGAACGGAGGCACTACTCAGAAGATCTACCTAATGGACTGCAAGAAAGGTTTTATGCCAATGGGGTGAAAATGGAAGAGAAAAACATGATTAATGGTAAAATTGATGGTACTGCTCGTTGGTTTGATGAGCAAGGCAATCTTACCATTGAATATGAATACGAGATGGGGGAGCTTATCAACGACTAATTGCCGCTGATCGCCAAGTTTAAATTTTATTGAATTGTATCAGTTGCTACCTCAGGATTGAAGAAAAATGTTGAGATACAACCTGAAGTAGTAGAATCTGTAGTAAATATCAAACTTATACCGCTAAACTGTACTCCAAATCTTTCACAAATTATCTCCCCTTCTTCATCCATGCATAACTCGAGACTGCTGCCACCACTCCAATTTCCAGATTCTATTGCCAATCCCCTTTGAAACGAATAGGTATTGTCTGAATTTAACTCCAATTTATAACATGAAACATCTGTACAAGTGAGTGGATCGGTACCATTTCTGGCTTCCTCTTGACAATTGCTGATTGTTTCGCTTGTTGCAATCCATATACCAATGAAATTACCAGTATTATCATCATCACTGCATCCGATCATCCAAATGCTCAATATCAATAAGAATGGAACTATTTTCTTCATATTGTAAAAATATATCAAATCATCGCAATAATATTGTCTTCTATATGGCAGGAATGGCGTTTTCAAGTATGCGGGTTGGTAAAAAATACCGGCTTATTAACTATGGTGAGAAGAGTGAGTTTGTTTTAATTGAGGTTTTAGGAAGAAACGACTATAAGCTCAGGGACCTTTTTTCATTGGAAAATTATCTCATGAGTGATCTTATAAAATTTGGTAAGGGCGAAGATTTTGAGCTTCGTGAAATATATTAATAACTCTATGAAGAATCTTGTAATTCTATGTGGTGGACAATCACCAGAACATGAAATTTCATTACGATCCACGCGAAACGTATTGAATGCGCTAGATTCCACAAAGTATAATGTGATACTAGTAGGTATCAATCAAAGAGGGGAATGGAGGCTTATTGAAAGAGCGGATATAGCAGGGAATGAGATATTGGACCAAGGCTATCTCTTATCAATTTCACCAGGGTCTAAAGAACCGTTTAATCAAAATGGTAAGTCGATTGGAATGGTTGATGTTATCTTCCCGATTCTACATGGACCAAACGGCGAAGATGGTACGATTCAGGGGTTATTTAGACTTCTAAATATTCCCTTTGTGGGTCCAGACGTACTTGGATCTTCAGCTTCAATGGACAAGGATGTTACGAAAAGATTGCTTCGAGATTCTGGGATAATGGTTGCAGATTGGATACTTATTCAAAAAGGTGAAGAGGTACCTAGTTATGATGAAATAAAAGATGCTTTGGGTGGAGTCGTTTTCGTAAAGCCTGCCAATATGGGATCTTCTGTTGGTGTTAGTCGTGTTTCTAACAATGAAGAATGGTTATCTGCAGTAGATGATGCTTTCAAATATGATAGAAAAGTTCTTGTAGAGAGACAAATTGAAGGGAAGGAATTGGAGTGTGCTGTTTTAGGCAATGGATCACCAAAAGCGACCATAGTTGGCGAAGTACTTTCGGGCAATTTTTACTCATATGAAGAGAAATATGATTCTAGTTCAGTCGCTGAGGTTAGAATACCAGCTCAAATAGATGAACGATATCTTGAGGGACTGAAAATAAAAGCCATTGAAGCATATAAATCTCTTGATTGTGAAGTGATGGCTCGTGTTGATATGTTTTTAACCACTGAAGGAGATATCTATGTAAATGAGATAAATACCATACCTGGATTTACCAGCATTAGTATGTATCCAAAGCTTTGGGAATATGAGGGACTTCAATATTCTGAACTTCTTGATCAATTGATTAACCTATCCATAGAACGTCATAATTCATAAATACTTTTGAACTATAGACTCCACTTTTAACTTTATACTTCATGGATTATTGGGAGTTGATAAAAGGTTCTTATACAGGGTATGCAAACTACCTTATGAATGAAATATCGATGCCAGGCTGGCATAATTATTTTTACTGGCTAATAGCTGTTTCCTTATTTTTTCTTGCGTTAGAGTGGATGAAGCCATGGAGAGAAAATCAATCGAGATTTAGAAAGGATTTCTGGTTGGATTTATTCTATATGTTTTTCAATTTTTTCATTTTTTCATTGATCATATTTAATGCAGCATCCAATGTAGTGGTCGAGTTTTTTAATAGCACTTTAGCTTCTCTAGGAATAAAAAATTTATTGGCTTTTGAAGTTATGAGTTGGCCAACTTGGGCTCATCTGTTGTTAGGCTTTTTTGTTAGAGATTTTGTGCAGTGGTGGACACACCGGTTACTTCACCGTGTTCCATTTTTATGGGAGTTTCATAAAGTTCATCACAGTGTAAAAGAGATGGGTTTTGCTGCTCATCTGAGATTTCACTGGATGGAAACTGTTGTTTACCGTACGATAGAATATTTGCCTCTGGCTTTGATTGGAATTGGGTTAAGAGACTTTTTTGTCATTCATATTTTCACTTTGGCAGTTGGTCATTTCAACCATTCTAATTTTCAGCTCAATATTGGACTACTAAAATACGTTTTTAATAATCCTCAGATGCACATTTGGCACCATGCGAAGACACTGCCAAAGGAACGTGGATACGGAGTGAATTTTGGATTGACGTTAAGTATTTGGGACTATTTGTTTAAAACCAGCTACATCCCATCGGATGGAAAGGATGTTGAACTTGGATTTCCGGGAGATGAAGAATTTCCTCAAACTTTTGGAGGGCAAATTACGCATGGGTTTATAGGACGTGTCTCTCGAGACTCATCCAACCGCCACCGTTAATTACTTCGAACCCTTGCGCTTTTAGCATTCTCTTTGCCGAACCGCTTCTGATTCCGGATGCACAGCAAGTGATTACAGGTTTGTTTTTATCTAATGAGCCAATTTGCTTTGGTAAGCTCTCTAAAGGGATGTTAATGGATTTTCTAATATGTCCACCTTCAAATTCTACCTCAGAACGAACATCAACGATGGTAGCATCTTCCTTTAAGAACTTCTTTATTTTTTTATTTTTTCCGGTAAATATTCCTAGCATGGTCTTTTTTTTCAAAATTATTAAACCATTCGTAAGTGACAAATTCTTACCACTTACGAACGGTTAAAGATCTACACTTTAATTACCTGAACTGAATGGATCACTCCATTTTTCATTGGTATAAACATCGTTACCGGAAAGAGTTTTAATAAAAGCGATAACTGCGTTTTTTTCTTCTTCAGTCATAGCAAGATTTTGACCGTTTCCTCTAGGATTTAATCTTCGATCTATTCCAGCGATGTTATCAGGGATATTGCTGTAGTGTTCTAGCACAATGCCTAAATCTTCTGTAAAGCCAGTATGCATCATTGGTCCATTAGCATCTCCAGTTGAATTAAAAAGATCTCGCAACGTAGGCGATCTTGTGACATCATCATCCAATTCATTAGGATTTGACAATGAAATGATAATTCCGTTATTTCGACTATTAGGATCAATGTCAAATTCAGGAGCCCGATGACACGTATTACATCCTAATCCACCACTGATTCTAACTCCATTCATATCAAAGTCGGGTCTTTCCATGTAAAGTGATTTTCCAATATTTTCTTCGTCTGTAAAGTTTGAAAAATTGGCGTTGTTGTTTCCGGCGAGTAAACGCCCCTGATCATATTTAGAATCAAAAGATTGGATACTTCTAATAAACTGACTTAATGCATTCTGCATACGCTCTTCGGTGATCTCAGCATCACCATAAACAAAGGTGAATAGTTCGTTATAGTAAGCGAGTGATTCAAGTTTTTCACATAAAGCTGTAATATCTTCATCTCCTTCATTCCCGCTAAAACCCATTTCGATGTGATCCTGAATAGGTTGTGTAGTTTGTTGTTCAAGTGTGCTCGCACGCTCATCCCAAAAGAAATTTTCTTCATCTGAAAATCTAGCATTGACCAATCTCATCGAGTGTCGGCCAGTAGTTCCATTGACACCCTGAGATGCTACAGCACCATCACTAAAAGCAAATGCTTGTTGATGACAACTTGCACATGATATGGTATTGTCGCTTGAAAGATTCTTGTCATAAAAAAGCACGCGGCCTAAGACAACACCCTGATCTGTGATTGGGTTATCCTCAGTGTTATCTTTAGAGATGTATTCTGGTATATCTTGATCTGCATAATTTGGTAGATCTGTCAAATCGATTCTACCTTCGAATTGTGCCAGTATAGCATCTTGATCTGTTACAACTGGTAACTCGGCTTCGTAATCATTATCGCTACACGCTAGAAGTATTGCCGTAAGGGGTATAAAGAGACAATTTTTAGTCATATCATTTTGATTTTTGTTTTAGACGATTTTTAAAATGATAAACCCTCGGCATTCGTATAAGCACTTCGATGTAATTGAATTATAACATGATGAAATAAGATATTATTAAGATAAGATTTGTTGTCAAAATCTAATCAATTGGCTTTCGGGGCATTATATTCTAAATAGAATTCTTTGATCAGTGACCAAAATTTAGCAGTATACTGTCCACTATTTTCTCTAATTACAATTTCTATTTTTTCTGATTTGATATTCGACGATTTAAATGCAGCCATATATCTAAAGACTTTACCGACTGTCTGATTTTTAACCGTTACAAGTTTGCTTAGGTATAGGCCATTTTCTTTTGCGAATGTTATAAAATCATTCATTTCTCTTTCAGGGTAGAGTAGATAAAAGATGCCATCTGGTGACAGCAATCTCATGACATGATTCAGTAAGGTTTTGGAATCCAAGTCACTTGCATGAACTGCTTGGTTTTTGTTTGGATTTTGCCCTTTCTCACTTTCTTTAAAGAATGGTGGATTGGAAACTATTATATCGTACGCTCCCGAATTGTAATCTTGGACTTTTGTATGTGTACACAATAGCCGATTTGCCCATTGCGATGAATTGAAATTCTCTTGCGATTTGCGAAATGCCTGCGAATTACTCTCGACTGAATCTATTTGCGAGTTGAATGTGTTCTGCGCGATCATCAAAGATAGAAGACCGGTACCTGATCCTATATCCAATATACGTTGAGGCTCTTCTTCAAGGTTCATTATTTCATTGGCTACCCAAGCTCCAAAGAGACATCCGTCGGTAGTGACCTTCATACCAACGGATGCTTGATTTATTTTGAATTGCTTGAATTGGAAATAATCATTCGGCATTTGGCTAAGATACGCTCAGCCCTAATATGCTTCTATTCATACCTAAGGTTATCTGCAGGGTTTACATTGGATATTTTGTTCACTTGCCATATTATGGCACTTCCTCCTAGTAATAATGTAAGAAGTACGCTTAATGAGATTTCTAGAATACCTACTCCATCTCCAAATTTGTTGTATAACGATACGAGAAATTTGTCATAAAATAAATAAGAAGCTGGAATGGCAACTATCAAAGCAATTGACCAGAGTTTTATGAACAAGCGTGCCAGTGTTTTATATAGACTTTGTTTAGATGCTCCAAGTATCTTTCTAATAGCCACCTCCTTAGTTCTGTTTTCAGTGGCGTATACTACCATGCCAAGCAGGCCAAGACAAGAAACTGTGATAGCGAGCATCGCTAAGAAGCCAAATATTTTAAGTCCAATGATGAAAAAATCGTAGGCATTATCAATCTCTGTTTCTAGCAATGTGGCCTTAAATGGGATATTTGGATATAGCTTATCCCAACGACTTTGAAGATAATTTGAATTTGCAATTTTACTTTCATTTGGTACAGATACAATTGCGTACGCCAATGCTTCAGGGTTTATTCTTAAAATCATAGGTTCAATGCTTTCATTGAGAGGCTCGTGGTTATAATTTTCAATAACACCTACAATTCGAGCATATTTGTCACCTAGAGAAACGAATGTTGTGTCTTGAAACTTAACCAGTTTCATTCTTCGCATCATTTCCTGGTTAACCACAATTTCTTCTATTTGTTGACCTCCTTCGCTAATGCCTTTCCCCCATGTGAAATTTAAATTCATGTGATTTATAAACTGTTCATCGATCGATACTTCTTTAGTTCTAATTGAGTCTTGAAGCGAACGGTCAAAAACATATTTGTTTCTACTGAGTGAAGTTCCAGGGATACTTGAGCTAAAGCTTATCTCCGCAATTTTTGACTGATTTATTAAGTCATTTTTAAGTAATTGAATATCTGTGCCTTGTGTATAAACAATAAAGGTGTTTTCTGTTGAGAAGGGAAGCTCGAATGATCTACTGTCTTGATATTGTTTTAAGAGGACTCCAATGCCAATCATGAAGCATAGCGTTAAGGCGAATTGAAATACGAGTAACCCTTTCCTGATTCCTGAAATGCTAACTTTTCCTGAGCCGTCTGATTTTAGCGCTTGAATGGGTGAGATTTTAGCGAAGTATACAGCAGGAGCTAGACCTGTAAGGATACCTGTAAGAATAGCGAATCCGATAAATACTGAGATTAAAGTTGGAGTGATTTCGAAAACCAGCGATGTTCCACCGATTACCATGCTTGTGAATTCGCTTTTTATTTTTACGAATGCTACGCCTGATATTAGAACAGCTATTAAGCAAATGAGGACAGTCTCTACTAAAAATTGATTGATAATGTGTTGACGGTAGCTACCCATTACTTTTCTAATACCGACTTCTTTTGCTCGCTTTAAAGCAATTGCAATTGACATATTCGAGTAATTAAAACAAGCTGGAACAAGTATGAGCAGTGAAATGCCAAAGAATAGAAGCATAATTGGCATTTCAAATTGGATGCCTATACTATCATTAATCAATTCTCCTGGAGTAATATCAAGAAGAGCCTGTAATTCATACTTTGCGATCTCATCTTCAGCTTGGAAAGCATCAATTCCGGCCGCACCAATTTTCCTCAGATCACTCAGAATTTGACCTTTGCTATTTTCTTCAGCAGCAAAGTAGTAGTAGTTGTCAGTAAAAGATATCCATTCTGAGGATTTAAAATTCGAATTAAAATTATGGTTGAGGTTGAAGCCAGCCAACACATCGAATCGTAAGTGGGTACGCTTAGGAAAGGCCTTTAATACTCCTGCGATATGAAGTTGTCCCCATTCTTCGGTTTGCAAAATGAGTCCAATAGGCGAACGCTCTCCGTATAGTTTGGTCGCAAGCTCTTTAGTAATAATTATTGATCCTGGTTGGTTTAGAACAGAAGGATCGCCTGACTCCAGTTCAAAGGAGAACATCTCGAAAAATGAAGGTTCGGTATAATATCCAAAAGTCCGAATGTTGTTTCCATTGTGATCAATAAGAGCTGTAAAGCTGGAATTAATGTGAACAGATTTATAAATGGATGGTATCTCGGACTCCATTCTGTGAGTGAGGGCTGGGGGAGCGGAGGAGTATTTTTCTTTATCTCCTGAGTATGTTATCTCAGTAGTTACACGATAGATGTTTTCTGCATCATCATGATACGTGTCAAATTGTTTTAGCTCGACATACATTGCTAAAGCAAGAAGTGAGATCGACATACCGATAGATAAACCCAGAACGTTGATGATTGTGAATGTTCTTTGTTTTCTAAGGTTACGGATAGATATTTTAAAATAGTTCTTAAACATTGTTATTGAGTTTTTGAAGTGATATGATGAATATGCAGCGTTAGCTTTTCTTTTCTTTAGTCCGTAAGAAAAGAGTAGTGAAATGACATTCAACCAATAATTAAAATTTGCTTTCAGCTTGCTCTGTCTGGTTACACGATAGTAGAAGATTTCATCAAGATCTCCATTGATATCTTCCATATTGGCTTTACCAGCTATCAATTTGAGCAGCTTTACTGCCAGTTTAGGAGGTTGCAATTGTTTCTTCATAGGTTCCTGATTTCAACTACTCATATCTTAAATTACCAGCAGGATTGGCACGCGCCACTTTTGAAGTCTGCCAATAGATGGAAATAAAGCCAACGAGAAAAAGGAATACGATGCTTATCAAAACTTCCCAAACCCCAAGCCCTAAACCATATCTTATCAAAAAATGGAGAAACAACTTATCGTAAAACACATAGGAGAACGGGATCGCTATGAGTGCTGAAATCATTATTAATCTGATAAAGTCTTTTGTTAATAGATAGTATAGGTTCTGGTTCGATGCACCCATTATTTTTCGAACCGCAATTTCTTTGGTTCTATTTTCCGTATTGTATGAAACCATTCCAAGTAATCCAAGGCAAGAGATGGTGATTGCCAACGTGCTTAGATAGGTGAAAAATTTGATTTGAACTGATACGAAGTAATATTCATCTTCAATTTCATCATCTAGAAAACTAGACTCAAATCGCGTTTTTTGATCGATTCCTGACCATATATCATCCAGCTCGTTGAGGGTTTTTTTGATATTGGTAGAGGTGATATTTAGAAGCGCATATTTGCTATTTTCAAGTGAATATCTGATTAACAATGGATCGATTATTTCTGTCATTGGTTCGTAGTTCACATCCTCCATTATTCCAACTATTCGACATTTGGTTCCATCTGACAGTGTAAATGATAATGAATCTGCTTGAATGTTGAAGACAGCAGATGCTCGTATGAATTGTTGATTAACAAGAACCATTTCTTCACTCTGATTCGAGTTTTCGATGCTCTTACTATCACCCCAGATCAAATCCAGTTTCATATTTTTGACAAAGTCGACCCCCACGAAAACTTCATTTACATTCATAGTGTCAACATCATTGGGAGTTACTTCTGCCATTGAAGACACTACAACGCCAGGAAGATTGGAAGTAGCAGTAATGGATTGAACATCGGGATGATTCCCTAATTCATTAAGTGCAATTTGTTTATCAATGCTGTTAAATGGTACTGTAAGCACATTCTCCGATTGAAATCCGTGATTGGCATTTAAGGCATAGGAATATTGTCTGGCAATAGTAGCTACACCAATAACGAATACTAATGATACAAAAAACTGAAAGACAAATAGGCCCTTTTTGAATCCAGAAACATTCACCTTTCCATTGTTGACATCACCTTTTATTGTGTGTATTGGATTAAGCCTGGAGAAAAATTTAGCTGGAAAAATACCAGCGATAATCCCTATTAATATTGCAAATAATATAAATACCAATGTTTGGCTAAAGCCCATTGAAGTATCCAGAACTTTTGAAGCGTAAACCAAATCTAAAAATTCTGCTTTCATTGGCTGAAAAATCAATATTGAAACAATGAGTGCTATGAAAGTCAGCAAAACGGTTTCGATAATGAATTGAGCCTTAATTTGGAATTTTTCTGCTCCAACAACTTTTCTAACACCGATTTCCTTTGCACGCTTTAGCGCCCTTGCAATTGAAAGGTTTATGTAATTGAACACTGCAGGTATAAGAACTAAGCTTCCAATAAAGAGGAAAAACATGATGCTTGGTTGATCCCACCCAATTCCCAATGCATTGCTGATGTTCCATCTAGGAACAACATTGGCAAGATCAACGTGTTCCAGCTCTATTAGCTTGTCTGGATGAAATTCTCCAGCTCTTTCTGATGTTTGATTCAATGCTTTCTTTAAAGATTCTTCGTTCGCATCTTTCTTTAGCATTACATAGACATAGTTATTTCGTAAATTGATCCAGTCATTGGAAAGGTCAATGTCCTCTGCTAATGTCTCGAGAGTAGCATACGAGGTGAGTATTTCAAAAAAGAGATGTGTTTGCTTAGGGTCTTTCATTACACCAGTGACGGTAAAGTCTCCGGTTTCTGTTTCTAAGATTTTACCAATTGGGTCTACATCTTTGAATAGGGTTTCAGCAACAGACTCTGTCAATACTATGCTAAAAGGGTTGGTCAATGCAGTACTTTGATTTCCTTTGATCATTTCGAAATCAAATACATCAAGAAAAGGTGAATCAGCATAATAGCCTCTGAAGTTCATTAGGTTACCAAAATGATTTATTGTAGGCCTAAATTCAGATTGAATTCGGACTACCTCTTCCAGGAAAGGATATTGATCTTTGAGATATCCTCCTGTAGCATAGAATGTAGATGCAATAGCGTTTGAGTCGTCATCCGATGTTAAATAAGTATTTATCTGATAGATACGATCCTTATTTGGATTCAAATTGTCTGAGCGATAAATAGCTACTGCCATGGTTAGTGCTAATAGGCTAATTGACATTCCTAAAGCCAGTCCAATGATGTTAAGTGAAGTAAAAAGTTTATGCTTATAGAAGCTTCTTAGAGCTATTTTGAAATAATTTTTGAACATAGCCATAATATTATTTGAGTAGTATGAAGAGTATGCGGCTTTTGATTTCCGCTTCTTTAGTCCATAAGAGAAGAGTAATGAAAAGGTCTGACGCCAGTATTTTAGTGATGCTTTGAAATGACCGTCATTCGAAATGTTGATAAGAAATACTTCATCTAGGTCGCCTTGTATATCTTCCAAATCAGCTCTTCCTGCGAACCATTTCAAAAGACGCTGTGCTAGAATAGGAGGCTTGTGCTTATCGTTCATTTTAGGGAAAGATTAATTTTTGATCCTGCCCAAAGCTGATCTCTCAAAGCTTTCATATTATTGAGTTCTGCTACTGCGCTATCCGTCAATTCAAAGAAGCGTTTTCTTCTTCCACCACGTTCGTTTGTTGGTTCTCCTAGATATGAAGAGATGTATTCTTTTTCTTCAAGACGTGTCAGCGTTGAGTGTAGTGCACCTATGCTCAACTTTCTGTTTGCTCTTTCAGAAATGTCATTAAGAATTGCTACACCGTATGCGTCATTAGCCAAATTAGCTATGGTTAGCAAAACAAGTTCTTCGAATTCACCAAGGTATCCTTTCATTACTTTCTACTTTTAAGAGTTAATCATACGGCAATATTATTTGATATGTTTCTATTTTTAAGAATTAATCTTGAAATAGTTAGATTAATTTTACAGAATGAAGACATTCGAATTACAGGATTACGAATTTATAGAGCTAAATAAATTGCTTAAAATCACGCAGTTAGTAGGGTCAGGAGGGGAGGCCAAGCAATTTATTGATGAGGGGATGGTAAAAGTTAACGACAAGGTTGAATTACAGAGAAGAAAGAAATTGAGATCTGGAGATAAAGTGGAATTCGAAGGAAGTCGAATTGAAATAGTGTAGGCATTAATCATTAAACTCTCCAATGTGCCACAACACTCCTGAAGGATCATATACAAAACCTTCACTTCCCCATTCGAAAGTTGTTGGTTCGACCAGCTTTACACCTTTAAATTTTTTTTCTAAATTTTTGGCTTTAATAACCTCCCAACAATCTGAAAGATTTTCAACTTCAAGGAAAAGCATGGTGTTCTCAACCCACTCTTTAACATAATGGTCCTGCAAATAAAATCCGAAGTTATCTACTGAGAAATAGGACATTTTTGGTGAAGTAACTATCTCATTAAAGCCCCAAGCTTTATAGAATTCTCTAGACTGATTAAAATCTTTAGCTCCTACGAAAGTGCGAATAGATTGGACACAATTTTTCATTGGATAAGAATCGGTGACTCGTGTAAGTTCGTGTACTTTTTGCTCAATTTCGAATTTTCTGTAAAAGAAATTAATGAATAATGCATTTTAGATATTATCGGATATAATCCATCCCGCAGACCAACATGCTTGGAAATTGAACCCTCCAGTAAGCGCGTCAATATCCAATACTTCTCCCGCGATGTATAAGTTCGGGTAACGTTTACATTCAAACGTGTTCAAGTCTATTTCAGCAAGTTTAATTCCTCCTGCTGTTACAAATTCATCTTTGAATGTGCTTTTGCCTGTTACCTTATACCTTCCCTGATAAAGTTCCTCAACCAGTTTGTTGATTTGTTTTTTAGAAAGATCCGAACAACTGTGATTGTCATCAATGCCACAAATTATTAGCATGTTTTCCCAAAAACGTTTTGGTAATTCGAATAGCGGATAATTGATCAGTTTTCGTTTTGGATTTAAGCTTTTGTATTTGATGAGTTGTTCTCTGATTTCTTCTGATTTTAGATTGCCAACGTAATTCACCAAAATATCAAACTGATAGTCCACAGAAGCCAAGTGATATGCTCCCCATGCAGATAGTTTTAGGATTGCCGGACCACTCAATCCCCAGTGGGTAATTAGTAACGGGCCAGACTCTTCTAATTTGCTACCAGTGATCTTAATATTGGCATTTGTGAATGAAATTCCTTGTAATTGATTAAGGCGCTCATCTTTAATGTTGAATGTAAATAGCGATGGCTCTAATGCTGATAATTCAAGCCCTAAATCGGAAAGTAAATTCAAACTTGCAGGTGAGGATCCTGTTGCAATTATCACTTTATCTGCCTCAAAATCAGAATTTGTGGTTGTTATCTTCCACTTATATGCTATTTGTTCGATTCTTGTCATTGATTGATTTTGT
This sequence comes from Ekhidna sp., assembly GCF_963691765.1. Taxonomy (GTDB): domain Bacteria; phylum Bacteroidota; class Bacteroidia; order Cytophagales; family Cyclobacteriaceae; genus Ekhidna. The sequence continues at coordinate 4,390,344 of NZ_OY829375.1, read as the reverse complement.
ATTATCTGAACATTTAATCTGTTGGCTTCAGATAAAAAACAGTCAATGATGGTTTGAGACGAATCTGTTATAGGAAACATCCTGAGATCGTTTTCCGTCTTTGTTTCAACACCTTTTGATTTGAGCCAATTCACCATGTCTGATGTGGTGAATTTCTTGAAAACTTGATGCAGTTTTTTACCTCCTCTAGGATAGAAATTGACCAATTCTGATGGTTTTGCTCTTTCGTTCGTCACATTGCAACGGCCACCTCCGGATACTTTTACTTTGCTAAGAAGCTTGTTTGTTTTCTCAAGTATTGTTACTTGATAACCAGGGTTTTTTTCTGCAATATTTATTGCTGAAAAAAAACCAGCTGCTCCTCCTCCAATAACGATTACTTTCACAGGAGCAATTATCCGAAGATTTAGATAAAGATTCTTACCTTGTGAAATATAATTTCGCTATGGCATACTGTTATTTCAATGGTTCGATTGTTGATGAATCAAAGGCATCTATTTCTATACATAATTTAGGTCTTCAGCGTGGCTTTGGAATTTTTGATCTATTTAGAGGGCGAGGGGGTAGGCCAGCATTTATGGAAGACCATTTAGATCGATTCTATAAATCGCAATCATTTTTGGATTTTGATGATAACATTGAAAAGGAAGAAATACGAGTTGCGGTCAGGAAGCTCCAGGAAGCTAATAATTTTGATGAATCAACTTTTCGATTAATGTTGTTAGCTGATGGGAATGAATCTGAAGAAGTGCTGAAGCCGCTCTTCTATATTACGAATTCAAATATATCTTCGCATAATAATCCATCAACAGCGAATGTTATTCTTCACGAATATCTCAGAGAATACCCTTCAATCAAGAGTATTAATTACCTAACAAGTAATCATCTTCATCGAGCAAAAAAGAAGGCAAATGCGATCGATGTAGTTTACCACAGCAATGGTATTATCAGTGAAGCTTCGCGGAGTAACATATTTTTGGTAAAGGATGGTATGTTGCTAACACCTCAGAATAATATTTTGCTTGGGGTTACGCGCAAAAATATATTGTCTTTTGCCGAAGAGATATTGCCTGTGTCTGTTCAAGATATTTCAGTAGGAATGCTATTTGAAGCAGATGAGGTATTTATAAGCAGTACTCTCAAAGAGGTAATGCCTATCGTAACAATTGATGGAAAAAAAATAGGAGAAGGTCAGATAGGTGCTCAAACATTAAAGATCCAGCAGGCTTTTGTAGACCTTCTCCAATAATATCATTCGTCCTTTAAACACTTGGATGGATTGACATTTGCAGCTCTGAGGGCTTGAGAACTAACTGTAAGCCAGGCTATTAAAAGAGATATGAGCGCTGTTCCCAGGAAGATCCAAAAGCTCAAATCGATTTTGTATGCAAAGCCTTCAAGCCATTTACTCATAAAATAGTATGATATTGGAATTGCGATTAGAATAGATATGCCTACTAACCTTGTGAAGTCTTTTGATAGCATCATCACAATGTTGGTTACTGAAGCTCCAAGAACCTTTCTTATTCCAATTTCCTTCAATCTTCTTTCAGCAGTAAACGAAGCCAAACCAAATAATCCTAAGCAAGATATTACGATAGCAAATCCAGCAAAATATGAAGAAAGAGTCCCGACTCTTTGTTCAGAATCATACAATTCTTGATAGCTCTTGTCAAGGAATTCATATTCAAAGATGAATCCAGGAGAAAATGATTCATATAGTTCTTGAATTGCCCCCATAGTTTCCACTTCTCTGCCTTTTTCAAGTCGAACAGCTACGTTCCATGTGTCTCTTAACCAAAAGAATGCTGGGGATACTTCTTGATGTATTGATTGGTAATGAAAATCTTCCAATACACCTATGATTTGAAGGTCATACTCATCCCATAATCTTATGGTTTCTCCTACAGCTTCATCAGCTGTAAATCCCATTACTCTTGCTGCAGCCTCATTGATCACCATTTTGGTACTATCCGCTCCGAATGATTTGTCAAACCATCTGCCGTTAATAAGAGTCATCCCTAATGTCTTTTGAAATTCTTCATCAACTCTGATATTCTCAAAAAGAATCCTTTCTTCCGGGGATTTTCCACGCCACTCTAAACCATGAGTATTACTCATCTGACTCACTAATGTATGACTTGTTCCAGCGGCGCTCGCTACTCCAGGTATGCGTCTCAACTCTGTAAGAAATGCTTCGGTGCGATCTTCTATTGATCCATCCTGGCTGAAAAAGACGACATTCTCTTGATTGTATCCCAGGTTTTTAGTGAATGCGTATTGGGTTTGACTATAGATGACAATAACCCCAACTATTAGAATGATTGTGATTGTGAATTGAAAAATTACAAGTCCTTTTCTTGCCCATATTTCACCTGCGGAGCTTTTTATTTCTCCCTTAAGGACCTTAACAGGATTGAAATGGGTAAGATATAGCGCAGGGTAACTTCCAGCTAGAATTCCGGTTACAAAAACTGTAATCAAGGATACAGTTATTAAAGCCGGAGTAGCTTGAAGAACTATGTTTTTATCTGTAATTATGTTGAACTGAGGTAGAAATAGTGCAACTAACAAGATTGCCAATAGCATTGAAAAGAACGTGATCAAGATAGATTCTCCAATAAAATGTCTAATGAGCATGCTTCTATCTGCTCCAATCGCCTTTCTTACTCCCACCTCATGCGCTCGCTTGGAAGCCCTTGCCGTGGAAAGATTCATGAAATTGATACAAGCAATTATTAAAATGAATACAGCTATAATGGAAAACAACCTGATGTACTCAATCCGTCCTCCATCTTGTACTCCATTTGTATAGCGACCATATAAGTATTGTTCGGAGTATTTTTTAAGAAACAGATCAATATTACTATCGTCTTCTTTAGACTTGATATAACCTGAAATCTTTTTTGAGACCTCTGCCGGGTCTGCACCATCCGCTAAGATGGTGTATGTATGAGGTCCGTTATTACCCCAATAATTCGCCCAATCATTATGGTCTAAATAGTCTTGCATTGGTAATACAAAGTCAAACACATGGGTAGAGTTGGAAGTGATATTTTCGAAGACTCCTGTGACCATAAAATCTCGATTTCCTTCGTATTTCATGGTTTTTCCAACTGCGTTATCAATACTTCCAAAGAATTTCACTGCCACATCTCGCGAAATACAAATGGAATTTTTTTCCTCAAGTACATTGTCAGGATTACCTATAAGTAAAGGGTATGTGAAAATGTTGAAATAGTCTTTTCCAACATGAAAGCCATCTTCTTTGAAATACGTATTCTCCGAAGAAAGTAAAAATTTCCCTATCCAGGTAGTAGTGGCAGCATATTTTATCTCAGGAAAATCTAATTTAAGATTAGGTCCTAATATGCCAGGAGTGGAGTTGGTTGCGAATTTCTCATTCGAGTAAGTTTGGAACTCCATTACCCTATACAGGCGATCATCTTTTTCATGAAACTTATTTACTTGAAGTTCATCTTGCACCCAGAGGTAGATGAAAAATGCACAAGACAGACCGGTGGTGAGTCCAATTAAATTTATGAGTGATGATACCTTATGTCTTAAGAGGTTTCGGAAGGTGATTTTAAAGTAGTATTTCATAGCAGAGTTTTGTTCAAGGACACGAATGTGTGTAACAGGTTGCTTTCAAAATAGAATACTTGAAATATACAAGATGGTTACAAGTGTTCCTCAAATAAGAAAACAAAACTCTTATTTTGGTTGTATTTACAATGCGCTAGTTTTTGAAATGGACCACTAATTGAATTGATTCATTGTACGATCTATACCAATACTTGTGAATGAAAAGATTGCTTCAATAGACCTGTCCATATTGGGAACTAAATCATCCATTTCAGATTTTGTAAAAGGACTTAAAACATAGTCAACTTGTCTTCCTTTGTAAAAATCATCTCCGACTCCAAATCTAAGCCTTGGATAATTCTGACCTCCCGTTAGTTGTTCGATGTTTTTCAGGCCATTGTGCCCACCAGCAGATCCTTTTTTCTTTAACCTGATTTTGCCATAAGGGAGCGCAATGTCATCAGTGATAACTAATAGATTTTCTTTCGGAATCTTATGAGTTTGTAAATAATGGTTTGCAGCTTTTCCACTCAGGTTCATGTAAGTGGTGGGTTTGATTAAATGAAGTGTTCGACCCTTATGTTTAATTTCAGCAGTATAGGCGAGCTTATTCATCTCAAATTTAGCACCTTGCTCATCAGCTAGCCTGTCTAATACAAGAAAGCCAATATTATGTCTGGTGAGCTCATATTCAGCCCCGATATTTCCTAGTCCTACGATTAAATATTTCATTTTGAGCAAAAAAAAATCCCGACGCGAAGGTCGGGATTAAAGTTGTGTTTTAGAAATCCATTAGGATTCTGAAGCTTCTGCTGCAGGTGCATCAGCTCCTTCAGCTCCTTCTTCTCCATCACCTTCTTCTTCCTCCTCAGTTTTACCTCTAAGGGCTCTAGGTACCTCGATACCTGCTAAGGTTACTAATGGACTGTTTAAAATTTCGTATTCTCCTACTTCAAGTTCTCCTACTTTGATAGACTTACCTAATCCAAGTTTAGAAACATCTACTTCGATGTATTCTGGCATGTTCTTAGGCAAAGCTTTAATTTGTAGGTACTTGATCTTTCTGATCAACTTACCACCTTGCTGAGTTCCAGGAGCTGTGCCTACTGGGTGAACTGGGATGTTCATCTTGATAGGTGTTCCTCTGAATAGTTGCAAGAAATCAGCATGCATGATGATTTCACTAACTGGGTGAAATTGTACATCCTGAATAATGGCTTCGAACGGCTCTGGTTCTCCTTCAATTGTTAATAAAGCAAAGTGCGCTTCGTCAGTGTATACAAGGTCTCTGAACAAGATCATTGGAGCGTAGAAATGAATTTGATGATCTCCACCGTATACAACGCATGGAACCATTCCTTCTTCTCTTAAGCGCTTCGCTTCTGTCTTGCCGAGATTTGCTCTTTTATACCCTATAATCTCAACAGTTTTCATAATTGAATTTGTTTTAAAATATGGTTACTTAATAAATAATGAACTAATAGATTCATGATCGTGGATCTTTCTAATAGCTTTTGCGAAAAGTTCAGCCACGGTCAATACTTTTATTTTCGGTGAATCTTGTTTTTGAGGAATTGTATCAGTGATAATCAATTCTTCTAACGCAGATTCTTCAATGTTTTTGTATGCATTTCCGGAGAGTACTCCATGAGTAGCAACTGCTCTAACTGAGTTAGCTCCTTTTTCTTTTAAAAGAGTGCCAGCCTTGCTGATTGTTCCAGCAGTGTCAACCATGTCGTCAACAAGAACAACGTCTTTTCCCTCAACATCGCCAATAACCTGCATAGATGCTACTTCATTTGCCCGCTTTCTATGTTTATCACAGATTACCATGTCTACTTGAAATAGCTTGGCATATGATCGTGCGCGTGCGGTCCCACCAACATCTGGTGAAGCAATGATCATGTTATCCAAATTCAAGCTTTTCAAATACGGATAAAATATTGCTGAAGCATCTAAGTGATCAACAGGAATGTCAAAGAATCCTTGAATTTGGCCAGCATGAAGGTCACATGTCATGATTCGATCTGCCCCAGCTGAAGTTAGAACATCTGCTGCAAGCTTGGCAGCAATAGATACTCTTGGCTTGTCTTTTCTGTCTTGTCTAGCATATCCAAAATAAGGAACCACGACAGTTACGTACTTGGCGCTAGCTCTTCTGGCCGCATCTATCATCAAGAGTAATTCCCAAATATTGTCAGCAGGAGGAACAGTAGGTTGAATAAGGAAGACGTCAGATCCGCGAACAGATTCTGTAAAGTATACTCCCATTTCGCCATCGCTAAAGGTTTGTTTTTCACTTAGCCCAAGAGGCTTACCATAATTATCCGCAATTGCCTTTGCTAAATCTGGGTGCGCTGAGCCTGAAAATATCTTTACTGATGACATCTTTTTAAAATAAATCCCGCCAGTGTTAGCGGGATTATAAAGTTGGCCTACTAGGGCTCGAACCTAGACTCTTCTGAACCAAAATCAGACGTGTTGCCAGTTACACCATAGGCCAATACCGGGATGTTTTTTCAAGTGTTTGTCCCTCACTTCCGTCTAAACGGACGGCAAAATTAGTTCTTTATGGCAAAAATAAAAATGTTCTAAACGATCTTTTGCAAAGGTTTTATTTTCTGAATTTAGATGTCCTCAATTCGTGGCAAATTTTACGAAACATAAGCCGAATTATATCCTTGAATACAAATCCAATCAACATTGGTTTTAAAGACCTTAGCATTTCTTGATCTATAGCTTCTATTGAAATGATTATAAGTATTGAGGTAGATAGATTTCTTTATCACATGCAACATTGGATTTAGATGAGGATGTCTTATCCTTAAAAGTTCAATAAATGAAGCTGCTCCTGATAAGAATAGTTTTCCTTTTGATATCATTTTCATGTTTATCTCAAGAGGATAAATCAATAGTTAGTCATTTAGATTCGGCATTTGCTTCAGGAGTTGAATTGGGAAGATTTCCCGGATTATCGTGTGCATTTATCAATCATGATACAACCTGGATAGGTTCATACGGTGTGTCCGAATGGAATGCCGAATCGAAAATTGACCCGACAATCAAGTTTCAGTTAGGATCGGTTGGGAAAGTACTGACTGCAATAGCTGTTCTTCAACAGGTAGATGCCGGTAATTTAGATCTAGATATAGATGTTACGGCTTACATAGACTTTGATTTACAAAGAAAATCTGATTTCAATGATCTGACCCTGAGAGACCTACTGACTCATGCAGCAGGGATGAATGATAGAAACATTGGATACTTATCAAAAGATTCAAGTTCTCTTCAATCCTTGGGAGAACATTTAGTGAGAAATTTGCCAGAATTTTATCAGGATGTGGGTATAGATATAAGCTATTCCAACTATAGCTATGCACTTGCTGGTTACATTGTAGAGAAGGTCTCAGGACTTCCTTTTGATAGATATATTAAAGAAAGAATTTTTGATCCATTGGGTATGGATGATTCGATGGTAGGGTTTCAATTCGATTATCAAAATGATCAATCCTACGCGAATGGACATACAAAAGGCAAAAATGGTGAATTTCTATACACCCAAGAATATGCCAGACATGCGCTTCCAGCAGGAAGTTTCATTTCTACATCTAGTGATATTAGTAAACTATTAAACGCTTCCATTAATAAGAGCCCTTTGATACTTTTAGCTAATTCTTGGAGTCTTCTTTTTCGAAGACAATTTTCAAATCATGAATTGCTGACGGGGTATAGTTTAGGGCTTGAAGAGCAAAGAGTGGGAGATCAAACCTATTGGGCTAAAGGAGGAATGCTCATGGGATATTACAGTCAGTTAGTATTTCTTCCTGATGGAAGCGGACTTTTTATAGCGATAAACACCAATGATGATACTTTCTTAGAGGAATTCTATCCATTTTTTTTTAAGAAATTTTTCGGAACAGTAGACGCAAATTCAAGCCCACTTGTTCAAACTGATTTTTCTAAATATGCTGGAGAATATCGAAACAGTAGATTCGACAGAGAAGGTGTCGAAAACATAATCTCTTTATTTAAAGGTGTATTTGAAATATGGGAAAGCGAAAAGGGTCTACTCGCATTCCACAATGGTGAGATGCATAACTACTCTCACATTGGAAACCACGTCTTTGTGAATGAAATCAACCCGAATGAAAAGATGATTTTCATCATTGATGAGTCGGGAAAGGTTGAAAAATTATATCGCAATATCAACATTGGTGGCCTTGCAATTCCATCGACCTTTGAAAAGACAAAATGGTACAATAGTCCAACGTTTGTCAATGAATATTACGGATTTGTGCTTTTAGTGATTTTGGGATATTCATTAATAATAATTGGGGCGTGTATCGTATCACTGATAAGAATTAAAAAGCGAGGCTTTTGGAAGTGGGACATTTTGAATCCTATCAACTACTTAATTGCATTGCTTGGGATACTTTCTGTAATTCTTCACATCTTCTCAGCCATTGTACCCTTGATTAAGAATACAAACGAATTTCTTTTTGGCACTCCCGAAAATTTCAGAATCGCCAATCATTTAGCGTTAGTTGTTGCCTTATTTGCCCTAATAAGTTTCGTATCCTTTATTTATATCCTTTGGAGAAGAGAAGGATCAATTTTTTCACGCATAGCATATGGGTTATATAGCGTTGCACTTGGGATGCATGCACTTGGTCTTTTTTACTGGAACTTTATTTGAAATAGCCATCAAGAAATCAAACAATACCTTTTTTAATCGCACCCTTTTACTAATTATATCAAAGCAACAGAGGTATTGGATTATTCTTAATTGCTATAGCTTTAAAAGTCTAAGCATTCGCTTTCACCCATCCTAATGCATTTGCAAAAGGTTCCATCCATGGAGAAACTTCTACGCCTTCTAAGCCGGTCTTATGGGGCCAGTTCCATTGGAATAAAGATCTTTCAAGGTGTGGCATTATTGCTAAGTGTCTTCCATCTTTTGAGACTAATGCAGCGGTATTAAATGTACTTCCATTCGTATTTCCAGGGAATTCGCTATTTGAGTATTTAACAGGAATCGAATAGTCAGTTTCTACACCTGATAATTCAAATCTTCCTTCGCCGTGAGCAAGCCATATTCCAAGCTTCGATCCAGCCATGGATTGCAGCATGATGGAATTATTATTTTCAATGTCTACACTCACAAATGCACATTCAAACTTACCAGATGAATTGTGGTGCATTTTTGGATGTGAATCACCTAACTCAGGATACACCAGTCCCAATTCCATCATTAGTTGACAACCGTTACAAACACCTAAACTCAATGTGTCTTTTCTTGCGTAGAAATTGTCAAGAGCTGCTTTCGCTTTTTCATTGAAAAGAAATGATCCAGCCCATCCTTTTGCTGATCCAAGAACATCTGAGTTTGAGAATCCTCCAACAAAGACAATTACGTTTACTTCACTCAGATCTTCTCTGCCAGTAATGAGATCCGTCATGTGCACATCTTTTACATCAAAGCCAGCAAGCCATAGTGCATATGCCATTTCTCTATCACTATTTACTCCTTGTTCACGAATGATAGCAGCTTTAATTCCAGACTTTTCTTTTCTGTCAAAGTCTAGATTGAATGTAGATGCTTTACCATCAAATCGTTTTGGAAATGAATAGGAGAGCGGTTGATTGAACCTATTTTTCGATCTAGCCTCCGAAACAGAAGATTTAGTTTGATGAAGGTCTAAAAGAGCGGATGTCTTAAACCAGCTATCCCTTGCTTCTTCAATGTCAAAGGAATGAGTGAAACTTCCGTTAGAAAATTCTATTTTCCTATCATCAATCAAGCTTGCAATTTCAATTGCCTCAACGCCTTGATCTTTTAATATGTTTTGTGCTTCATTACCTGAGACTTGAATGATCAATGCAGGTTTTTCAGAAAAGAGTGCTCGAACTGAATCGGATTCGTTTAATCCGGATAAGTCAACATTCAAACCTCCTTTGGTGTTTGCGAAATTCATCTCAAGTAGTGCCGTAATCAGTCCTCCTGCTGATACATCATGGCCAGAATGCACTAAGTCTTTCTTGACTAAACTCTGTACAGCTTCGAATGCTTTTGCTACTACCTGAGCATTTGCTTCGGGAGTTCTAGAGCCAATCTTTGACTGAACTTGCGCTAAGGAAGATCCTCCTAACTCAAATTCTCCACCAGAGAAATCAATATATAATAGTCTAGAATCCTTTTGATTGTAATCTAGTGCCGGACTTACTGTTTGATTGATGTCAGATACTTCGGCAACTGAGCTGATAATAACTGTTCCAGGGGCATACACTTTTTCTCCGTCTGGATACTTCTGAGTCATGGACATCGAATCCTTTCCTGTAGGAACATTAATTCCAAGTTCACAAGCAAAGTCACTAATTGCTTTTACACCTTTGTATAGCCTTGCGTTTTCGCCTTCATTCTTGGCTGGCCACATCCAATTGGCACTCAGTGAGACACCTTTGAGGCCATTACTCAGTGGAGCCCAAACCAAGTTTGATAATGATTCAGTAATGGATAGTCTAGATCCTGATCCTGAGTCTATTAATCCGGGGATAGGAGAGTGACCGATGGAAGTAGCAATGCCTTTGTTCGATTTGAAATCAAGCGCCATTACACCAACATTGTTAAGTGGTAATTGTAATTCACCACACGTCTGCTGAGTAGCAACTCTTCCAGAAACACACCTATCAACTTTGTTGGTAAGCCAGTCTTTACATGCCACTGCCTCAAGTTGCAACACCTTATGTAGGTATACCTCAATGTCATTCGCTGAGTAGTTGATATCTTCAAAAGACAGCTGCTGAGTATTATCTTCTAGAATGGTTTTTGGCGAGGAACCAAATAGGTGATGCAGTTTCAGGTCGAACGGTGAATCTTGATCGTCATTTTTGAAGGTAAGTTCATTATTAGCATCTGCCTCACCAACCTCGTAATAAGGAGCTCTCTCTCTTTCAGAGACCCTTTTAAGGTATTCTGCATCTTGTTCCTTGATAACAAGGCCCATTCTTTCTTGAGATTCGTTTCCTAACACCTCCTTAGCAGAGAGCGTCTCATCTCCTATAGGAAGCTTATTCAGGTCAATTTGACCTCCAGTTTCCTCTACTAACTCGGAAAGACAATTGAGATGTCCTCCAGCACCATGATCGTGTATTGAAACAATTGTGTTGTCCTCCATTTCTACCATTGCTCTTACTGCATTGGAAACACGTTTTTGCATCTCAGGGTTAGAACGCTGCACGGCATTGAGCTCTAGTGCTTGATTGAAAGCCCCTGTGTCTACAGAAGAAACAGCTCCACCGCCCATTCCAATGCGGTAATTGTCACCACCCATCACTACAATCTTCTCTCCCGGGCTAACCGGTTTTTTCTGCGCTTCTTTCTTCTTCCCATATCCAATGCCTCCTGCTTGCATGATTACTTTATCATAACCATATTTCTTTCCTGTTTCCTCGTGTTCGAAGGTTAATACACTTCCACAGATTAAGGGCTGGCCGAACTTGTTTCCATAATCACTGGCTCCGTTCGAGGCTTTAGTAAGTATTTCTTGCGGAGTTTGATAGAGCCATTTGCGAGCAGGCTTTTCCCAACTTTTAGCTTCTTCGAGTCTTGAATAAGACGTCATATATACTGCAGTGCCAGCCAGTGGGATACTTCCCTGACCACCAGCCATCCTGTCCCTAATCTCTCCACCAGATCCTGTTGCCGCTCCATTGAAAGGTTCGACAGTTGTCGGGAAGTTGTGTGTCTCGGCTTTTAATGAAATTACTGATTCGAACTCTTTGGTGTTAAACCAGTCTGGCTTGTCTTGAGTCTCAGGAGCAAACTGCTCTACAGAAGGTCCTTGAATGAAAGCTACATTATCTTTATATGCCGATACTAAGTAATTCGGGTTTTCCTTTGAAGTCTTTTTAATCCACTGAAAGAGAGATAGTTCCTGTTCTTCTCCATCGATGATGAATGTGCCATTGAAAATTTTATGTCGACAGTGTTCAGAGTTTATCTGAGAAAAACCAAATACTTCTGAATCTGTAAGCGGGCGATTAATTTCTTTGGCAACTCCTTCCAGATATTCTATTTCTTCTGTGCTAAGCGCTAATCCTTCAGCCTCGTTATATGAGGTGATATCTTCAATGTGCTTGATCGGCTCCGGAGCTCTTTCTAAAGTGAAAATAGATTGATCAAGGTTCTCGTACACTTGTTGAAGCATTGGGTCGAATGCTCCTGCTGATGATTCTGATAGGTAAGTTTCGATTCTTACAATTGAATCAATACCTGCATTGTGAGCAATGTCAGTTGCATTGGTGCTCCATGGTGAAATCATCTCTTTTCTTGGACCAATGAATTTACCGCTGATATTATCAGAAGTACTTGGTTGAGCACCAGAAAAGAGCCATTCTAATTTAGAGATTTCAGATTGTGAAAGTTGTTTGCTTACGCCAACGGCGATAATTGCGTCTTCAGAATTTTGGAAGAATTGAATCATTGAAGGAACCTCGTTTTGAAGTCCGCAAAATTAACCTTTTTGTGAGCTTTGACTTACTCTGTTTTCAACAATTTCCTCAATGATTTTCTTAGTGATCCTATAGTCATAACAGAATAGCCTATTACTACCTTTTCAATGATGCCTTCTCGATTCACAACAAAATGAGTAGGATAAGATCTTACATTTAATTCCAAGCAAAAATCTTTCACATCCGGTATTATCTGATAATCGAATGGTCTTCTTTTTAAGAACTTATTGACTACCTCGGTATTATCAAAAGTAGGTGCAAGAAAAACGACCTCATCACTACCATACTTCTCAACCATTTCGTTCATCTCTGGCATCTCCATTATGCATGGGCCACATCTGGAAAACCAAAAGTTGATTAATAAAACCTTTCCCCTCAGTTCTTCGCTTTTATAAATCGTCCCATCAAGTCCAGTGAGTTCAAACGAGGGGAATGGTTGGCCCTTCATTCTTTTAACTTCCTTTTTTGCTTCCTCAACTTGGCGAATCTGCTCTTCTGTGGGTTGTGCTAACGCTGAAAAGGATAGACTAACAATAATTATAGTAATGAGATTTTTCACGCTATGAATTTTGAATAATCAATTTAGCAACTTCCGGTTTGATGAGTTGATGGTGCTTTCTAGGAATGACATCAATTTTAAAATCACCCATCTTGTCAATCAAAGGCAAGATCTTATCGGGTTTTATTACATGATCTTTACTTCCTAAAATAATCCTTCTTGAAAAGGAATATTTATTAAATAGTCTAAAGAGTTCTCTTTTAGAGTAACCAAGTGTTTTAAAGTAATTCCAAGAGATGTACACACGTTTTCGGTTTTCTGCATCACCCATTTCCTTTCTTACAAAATCGCCTATGTATGGACTTACTAATTTATACTTCTCGTTAAAAGCTATAAGTCCTTCAAGTTTGTTAGGGTTAAGCATGATGTATTTGAAAAGCCACTTGGAATATGGTTTTGTTGCCAACTTAAACCAGATAGAAAGGTAAATCCCATCTGGTGCGATTAATGTTAAATATTTGGTTCTGTCTGGAAATGATAGCGCTGAAGATATCGCGAAACGACCTCCTAGACTAAAGCCGACAATTGAAAAATCTACTATACCTTCCTTTGTTAGAAAATTAGATAAGTCAGTTTTCCATTCAGATTTGGTGAGAATCTTGTAGGGGCGAATACTACTCCCGTGGTAATAAAGATCAAAAGCGTATACCGTATATTCTTCTTCTAGTGTGGTAATCCAATCATCAAATATCTGGTTATCCTGTCCAAATCCATGAAATGCCAATAATACTTTGGATCCGCCAGAATGTTTAGTGTAGGAGAGAAGTCCATTTTCAACTTTTATACTCGTCATGAAAGTGAAAAATGAAACATTTATTTCTGGATGAAAAAAAAATCTTAAAAAAGATGAACATTTTATGTTCCTTGACGTTATTTGCACTGTGGAAACTTTAGATAAGCTGAAAGTTTCCTGAGTATTAAGCATTAATTAATCGTAGGTAATCTGAATTTGGAAGCGAAGAAAAAGATATTGAATAGTGCGGAGGAGTTATTCATCCAATATGGGATCAGAAGTGTAACAATGGATGATGTGGCTAGAGATGCCTCTATGTCCAAGAAAACACTCTATCAGTATTTTGATAACAAAGATGGTTTAGTTTCTGAGGTTGCTTTAAATCATTTTGAAAAAGAGACGAAGGAATTTGAGGGGATATATGATCAGTCAACAGATGCCATTCACGAAATTTTATTGGTTTCGCAGTGCTTAAGAAAGCACGTCTATCGAATGAATCCTTCTTTATTATATGATATGCAGAAATATCACGGTAAGGCTTGGGACAATTACCTTGAGTTTAAACATTCGACCATTCGAGGGCACATAGAAAGAAACATTGAACGTGGAAAGAAGGAGGGTTATTTCCGAGAAGAATTAGATGCTAAAGTACTTTCGATACTTAGAGTTGAGGGAGTGCAACTTGTCTTCAATACCAAAATTTTCCCAAGAGGTGAATTCGATTTTCCAAGCGTTCAAATGCAAATACTCGATCACTTTGTTCATGGTTTACTTACAGACAAGGGAAGAAGTAAATACGAAGAATATATAAATCTAGAATCAACCAATCACATACTCTAACACTAAATAAATTAAGATTTATGAGATTAAAATTGCCTATTCAGCTTGTTCTATTCTTAGCAAGCGGCTACATATTTGGTCAGACGAACCAGTTTAATCTGGAAGAGTGCATGGCCTATGCTGTAGAGAATGAAGCCAATTCCATAAATGCGACTCTCGATGAAGAAATAGCGGCATTGAGGGTTAAAGAAACCGTTGGAATAGGGCTTCCTCAGATAAATGGATCTGCAAATGTTCAACACAATCCAGATCTGCCTAGGTTCTTCTCTGAATATAATCCAGGTTCCGGTTTCGGAATTTCAGATGATGACGCTCAATCATTAGGATTAGAGCCGGGAGACATATACGGCGCTACTAACTTTTTTCAATTAAAGTCAAACGGCGATGTAAATCTATCAGCGACTCAATTGATATTCAATGGATCATATATTGTAGGTCTTCAGGCAGCTCGCACTTATAAGAAGCTTGCGCGTAAGCAAAAAGATTACACTCAAAGTGAACTAAAAGCGTCAGTTGCTAAAGCGTACTTTACAGTTTTAATAAATGAAGAGAGACTTGTGCTTTATACCTCCAATTTAGATAGGATGGAAAAGCTCTTTAGCGAGACTCAGGAACTATACAATACTGGATTTGCAGAGAAAATTGAAGTTGACAGACTTAAGGTGACTTTAAATAATGCTCGGACTCAAAAGAGTAATTATGAGAGTCTGGCCGATTTATCAATGAAGTTGCTAAAGTTTCAAATGAATTATCCGTTGGATGAGCCTTTGGAATTAGAAGGTTCTATTTCGGATTTTGTTAATGGAGAAATTCAAAATGTCCCTCAGGATTTTGATTTGAATAATCGGAGTGATTATCAAACAGTTCTTACTAACAAAGAATTAGAAGAGCTGAATTTGAAAAATATTTATGCAAGTGGACTTCCAGTAATTCAGGCTTTTGGAACTTTAGGAGCATCAACACAGGCTGCATCTTTCGGTGGGCTCTTCAGACAGGATAGCAATTTCGAAGGGAATGCTGGAGTAGGGCCAGATAAATGGTATTCATATTCTGTCATAGGATTGAGATTGAATTGGTCACTATTCACTGGATTGCAAAGAAACTATCAGATACAGCAGCAAAAAGTTGAAATAAAGAAGTTAGAGAATA
Source organism: Ekhidna sp. (assembly GCF_963691765.1). Taxonomy (GTDB): domain Bacteria; phylum Bacteroidota; class Bacteroidia; order Cytophagales; family Cyclobacteriaceae; genus Ekhidna. The sequence continues at coordinate 4,374,967 of NZ_OY829375.1, read as the reverse complement.
CACTTACACAGTTTGAGACTCGAGTGAGAATAGAGGTGGAGCAGCAAGGAGTGCTTTTGAAAAATGCAAATGAAAATCTGGGTATTCAAAAAGAAAACATGGAGTTGGCTCAGAGCATATTTGATATTTCGGAAATTAAATACAAAGAGGGTGTGGGATCTAGCCTTGAGATAGTTAATGCAGATAATGAACTCAAGGCAGCACAGACCAACTTTTTCAATGCATTGTTTGATGCAGTTATTGCTAAAATAGATTTAACAAGAGCTATAGGTGAGCGAGACTAACACCTAACATTAACGACACAAAGATTTACTACATAGAAATTACTAAGATCATGCGTAAGATCAATCACATACTAACCTTATTCATCACTGCTACTATTGTAGCATGTGGAGGAAATGAATCTTCATCGATAAAAGATATAGTTGCAGGTGGAGATATTGAAAGCATCCAAGAAAAGAAGAAAGAACTATCGGCTCAATTGAGGCAAGTAGAAGGAGATATAGCTCTTCTCGACTCTGCCATTAGAGCTAGCTCTGGAGATGAGAATCTTCCATTGATTACAGCGCTAAAAGTGGAAGAACAAAAGTTTGTACACTTTGTAGAACTACAGGGAGATGTTACTACGAGACAAAATGTATTAGTATATCCTGAAGTGGCGGGTACAATGACTAAAGTCCACGTGACAGAGGGCGATCGAGTTAAAAAAGGTCAATTGCTCGCTTCAATCGATAATGGAGGTCTTGATAACCAACTGATTCAAATGAAGTCTCAATTATCACTAGCTGAAACTACTTATGAAAGACAAAAAAGGCTGTGGGAGCAGGAGATTGGTTCTGAAATACAGTATCTGCAAGCCAAGACCAATTATGAGTCTCAGAAAGCAGCAGTAGATCAAATAGAATCTCAGCTTAATAAGTATTCAATTCGTGCACCGTTTGCAGGAATCGTTGATGATGTAGTAAAAGATCAGGGAACAGTTGTATCTCCTGGAGGACCTGGTTCAGAAGTATTTCGAGTGATCAACCTATCAAATATGTACATAGAAACTGCAGTGCCAGAGTCTTATATCACGTCTGTTACTAAAGGAAAGCAAGTAAAAGTGTTCTTTCCGATTCTTAATGAATCAATGGAGTCTTATATCAAGGAGACTGGAAACTTCATTAACCCTAACAACAGATCGTTTACAGTTGAGATTCCGGTTACAAATAAGAGTGGTAATGTGAAACCAAATCTTACAGCTAGGGTTCATATCAATGATTATGAGAAAGAAGGTGCCTTGCTAATTCCTCAGAGTGCTATTTCTGAAAACTCTGAAGGTGAGCAATATGCATATATGGTAACTAACATTAGTAAAGACAATGTGGCTTTTGCTAAGAAAACAATCATCACCACAGGTAAAACTCAAGGTGATGTGATTGAAGTATTGTCCGGAATTCAAAATGGACAAAGTATCATTATCGAAGGAGCAAGAAGTGTGAAGGATGGACAAGAAGTTAAAATTTTAAACTATTAATTCTATGGCTACCGAAAACAGCAAAGTAGATAAGGAGTTTAAGCCGTCCTCGTGGGCGATTAGAAACCCCTCGGTGATCTATCTGATCATTGGACTTTTCTTACTAATCGGGTTATCAGCGTATAATGCGATGCCAAGAGAAGATTTTCCAGAGATCAAGGAAACAAAGGTCTATGTGAGTACTCCGTTCCCAGGAAACACTGCGGAGGATATAGAGCGATTAATTACCGATCCATTGGAGGATAAGATCAAGAATGTTAGTAATGTAACAGAGATCTTATCAACATCTCAGGAGGATTATTCAATTATCACCGTAGAGTTTGATGAGAATATCACAGTAGAAGCTGCTAAGCAAGCTGTCAAAGATGAAGTTGATGCTGAGAAAGCAAGTGAAGATTGGCCGCTGTTTAATAATGCTAAGGTTGAACCGAATGTCTTTGACTTAAAGCTATCTGAAGAACAGCCTATCATGAACATCAATATTACAGGAGATTATCCTGTAGATCGATTGAAAGAATATGCAGAATACCTTCAAGATGAAATTGAAGACTTGAAGGAGATCAAGGCGGCTGATATTAGAGGAGCGCAAGAAAAAGAAGTTGAAGTTGCCGTTGATATCTACAAGATGATGGCAGCAAAGGTGAGTTTCGAAGATGTACTCAGTGGAATCAGAAATGGTAATCAAACCATGTCAGCAGGTAACATTAAGGCAAGTGGACAGAGAAGAACTATTCGAATATTAGGAGAAGTCGAGGAGCCTTCTGAACTAGAAAATTTTGTGGTAAAGTCTGAAAAAGGAGATCCCGTATATCTAAAGGATATTGCTACGGTAAGCTTCGAGCCGGAAGACAACACTACATATGCACGCGAGTTTGGAAGTAGTGTGGTGATGTTGGATGTGAAGAAGCGTTCTGGAACTAATATGATCCAGGCAGTAAATAGTATCAAGGATATCATAAAAGATTCTGAGGAAAACTATTTTCCATCAGATCTTCAGATCACGATTTCTAATGATTCTTCCGAAAGAACTTTAAATCAGGTTAGTGACCTTGTAAACAACATCATTTTTGGGATCATTCTGGTGGTAACTGTTTTGATGTTCTTCCTAGGTTTTAGAAATGCACTTTTCGTAGGCTTCGCTATTCCAATGTCTATGTTCATGTCTTTCATGATTATAAATGCATTTGGATATACGCTGAATACCATGATTCTATTTGGTTTGATCATGGGACTGGGTATGCTAGTGGATAATGGTATCGTGGTTGTGGAGAATGTCTACCGATTAATGGAACAAGAAGGGCTTAGTAGAATTCAGGCTGCCAAGAAAGGGATTGCTGAGATTGCATTTCCAATCATGATTTCAACAGCTACTACTGTCGCAGCTTTCGTTCCACTTGGTTTGTGGCCGGGAGTAATGGGACAATTCATGCAGTATTTCCCGATTACACTTTCTATTGTACTAGGATCGTCACTTTTTGTGGCCATCTTCATGAATTCAATGTTGGTTTCTCAATTGATGGAAACAGGAGAGAAGGATCTTTCGCTCAAAGCGCTATGGAGACTTACTTTCATCTTAGTGCCTATTGGAATTTTCGTTATGATCGTAGGTGGACCTATGAGAGGATTAGGAACCCTGTTGATTTTTACAGCTATCATGTTCTGGTTATATAAGTACGTGATAAAGGGATTAGCGAGAGGATTCCAAACAAAGATTCTTACGAGACTGGAGAATTTCTACGAAAAACGAATTTCGCATGCGATACGAGGCAGCAATGTTTATTGGTATTTTGGTTCCACATTCGCTCTTTTGATACTTGTATTTGCTCTATTTCTTGGTTCGATGATGAGTGGTAATACTAAGGTTGAGTTCTTTCCAGATAATGTACCAAACCAAATCATCGTGTATATCGAATATCCTGAGGGAACTGCAATTGAAAAAACCAATGCGATAACTAAAGAGATTGAGAATAAGGTTTATGGGATTGTTCGTGATGAATTATATATCGTAAATGGTGAGAACTTATTGGTTGAATCTGCAGTGTCTCAAGTAGGAGAAGGAGCAGGTAATCCGTTTACCGACGGAGGTTCCTCTGCGGAAATGCCTCACAGGGGGAAGATCACAGCCTCCATGACAGAATTTAAATATCGTGAAGGTAGAGATTCAGAAAATCTAAGACAGCGTATTCAAGAGGCGCTTACAGGTATTTATCCTGGGGTATCCATCTCAGTTGAGAAAGATCCGGTTGGACCTCCTGCAGGTTATCCGATTAATATTGAAATAGAAGGTAAGGATTATGATGAATTGATTCAAACTGCTGAAAAGATGAGAAACTTCATCAATAGTAAAAACATAGCAGGTATTGAGGAGATAAAGATTGATGTGAACAAAGGCAAGCCTACTATGAATGTTGAGGTGGATCGTGAAAAGGCTGGAGAATTGGGAGTGTCCGTGGGTCAAGTAGGTCAGCAATTGAGAAGATCACTTTTCGGTGAGAAGGCTGGTATTTTCAAAAAGGATGGCGAGGACTATGATATCAATGTTCGATTCAATGAGGATTTGCGATACAACACGAGTGCCTTGTTCAATCAAAACATTACTTTCAAAGATCAAAATTCTGGAACGACAAAAGAAGTACCTGTTTCGGCTGTTGCTAAGCAAAAAAACACCTCTGGATTTAGTGCCATTAAGCACAAAGACACGAAGCGAGTGGTAACTGTATATTCAGGTCTCAAACCTGGTTTTACAGATGCTGGAGCTATTGTTGCTCAAATAGAGGAGGAGATGGGTAGCTTCACTGAATTACCTAGAGGTGTAAAGATCGACTATACAGGGCAGATTGAGGAGCAGAATAAGCAAATGGCATTCTTGATGGGTGCGTTCTTTACTGGCCTTGGTTTGATTGCCCTCCTGTTAGTATTCCAATTTGGTGGTTTATCCAAGCCGCTCATTATCATGATTGCGATTTTCTTGAGCTTGATTGGAGTATTTGGCGGATTAATGATGACAGGTTGGCCATTTGTGATCATGATGACCATGATGGGAATTATCTCATTGGCAGGAATTGTGGTAAATAATGGGGTGGTATTGCTCGATTACACCCAGATACTCATAGATCGGAAGAAAGAAGAGTTGGGTTTAAATGAGTCTCAGTTCCTAAGCAAGGATGAGGTAATAAAGCTAACCATTCAAGGAGGTAAAGCAAGACTAAGACCTGTATTGCTAACAGCGATTACAACAGTGCTTGGCTTAATACCGCTTGCTATTGGTTTGAATATTGACTTTTTCTCGCTGTTCACAGAATTTGATCCTAAAATTTATATTGGAGGTGACAACGTGATTTTCTGGGGTCCATTAGCATGGACAGTAATCTTCGGTTTGATTGTAGCAACCTTCCTTACGTTGATCATTGTTCCAGTGCTATTTACAATTTCTTATAGAATGAAGTATAGCATGTTTGCTAAGAAAGGCAACAGAGAGGCGGAGGCAGAGATGACTTACAGCAAAAAAGCAGCATAAAATGTATCAACCTTTCCGAAACATATACGTTAATAGAGATACATATTCTTCTACTAAAGAATATCATCGGTTAGGTTTAAGTTAATAGTAATTTCCCCTCGGATTCCGGGGGGATTTTTTATTATGAGTAGAGTTTATTTTGTCGTTTTCCTAGTATCCATTTACCTAATATTGGATATCTATGTTTTTATAGCAGTTCGCTCGATTACTGAGGGTTTAAATCCAATATGGAGAAGAGCCATTTTCGCTCTCTATTGGTTTGTTAGCATAGTTTCTTTAGTTGGTGTTCTATTATATAGGCAGATAGATCCGAAGCAATTAGGAAATTTAAGACTTTATATTACCACGTTCTTTTTTGTACTCTTCACGGGAAAGCTTTTCTCAACGGTTTTTCTGATGTTAGAAGATGTTAGAAGAGGTATCACATGGCTAGTAGACCTATTTCCTTTCGTTGAAGAAAAGCATTCAACCTCCAGGTCAGACTTCATGCAAAAATCAGCGCTAATAGCTGGAGCTATCCCAGTTGCAACCATGTCCTTTGGGATAATTTCGGGAGCGCATGATTACCGAGTAAGAAATCGGAAAGTTTATTCACCTAATCTGCCTAAAGAATTTGATGGCATTCGAATCGCTCAAATTTCGGATATTCATACCGGCAGTTTCTTTAATAAAGTGGCTGTTGAAGGTGGAGTCGATCTGCTCAATGCTCAAAAGCCTGATGTGGCATTTTTTACTGGGGATTTAGTGAATAATAAAAGCGAAGAGGCTAAAGACTATTTGGATATTTTCAAAAAAGTAAGTGCTCCACTTGGAGTATACTCTGTGATGGGCAATCACGATTATGGTGATTATACAAGTTGGGCTTCTCAAGAAGAGAAGATGAAGGATGTCCAAAACATCCATAAAATGCATGCATATATGGGTTATGATTTGCTTTTAAATGAAAATAGGACACTGAAAGTTGATGGGGAAGAAATAGCTATTCTAGGTTGTGAAAATTGGGGCAATGGAAGATTTGCCAAATATGGAGACCTGAAGAAAACGGTAAAAGGTTCAGAAGATCAGCAGTATAAAATTTTGCTATCTCATGACCCAAGCCATTGGGATGCTCAGATTAGACCAGATTTCGGAGATATAGATTTGACTCTGTCTGGTCATACACACGGGATGCAGTTTGGTGTTGAAATTGGGAACTTCAGATGGAGCCCGGTACAGTATAGATATAAGCAATGGGCTGACCTGTATCAAGAGGGTGATCAGTCGTTGTATGTAAATAGAGGGTATGGATTTATAGGTTATCCAGGAAGGATTGGGATATTACCTGAAATAACAATTTTAGAACTTAAGAGATCTTGAATAGGGGAGTCTATTTCTAAGATGTTATAATAACATCTTTCATGTCATAGGACAATAGGTGATTTTACAGGTGATTAGGTGAAAAAGGGGCTCATGCCCCTTTTTCCGTTTATTACTAATTTGGGTGATTCGTAAATTTTCCTTTTTATCTTTTCGCTCAAATCGGTACCTAATGATTAAAAAACTGAATCAACTACGCCAGTTTATTGAAGTCGATCTGTGGAGACTTAGACTAGGTTCTCTATCCAAACGAAGGAGAATTTTTTATGGATTTATTCGAGTTTGGGTTATAGCCATTAAGGAGTTTATTCGTGATAAGTGTGCTGAAAAAGCATCGGCATTAACCTACTTTTCAATGCTATCACTAGTTCCAGTGATAGCCATGATGGTTGCCATAGCAAATGCTTTTGGAGTTAGAGGGCTTATGGAACAAGAGCTTGCTAAATATTTCAGTGGACAAGAGGCTGTCTTGGAGAATGTTCTTCCTTTTGCCGATAAAATGCTGAGCAGCTCCAATGGTGGGCTTGTTGGAGCATCAATTGTATTCTTGATCTTCACTGTTATCAGGCTGCTAATGAATATCGAAGCTGCTTTCAATGATATGTGGGATATTAAGCAAAATAGAAGGTGGGAACGTAAAATCTCAGATTATGTAGCTGTCATACTTTTGGGGCCTGTCTTGCTCATTGTGGCAAGTAGTGCAACAATTTTTGTTAAAGACACAATCCAAGATCTAATTGCTAGTGTTGAGATTCTGGGACAGTTGAAATCTGGAATATTTTTCCTTCTTAAGTTACTTCCTTATACCATTCTTTGGTTGCTTCTATTTGGTCTTTACCTCATTTTCCCTAACACAAGAGTGCGATTTTGGCCGGCTCTTTTCGCTGGTATAGTTGCTGGAACCTTGTATCAATTAAACCAGCAGGCTTTCATCTCCTTACAGTTTGCATTTGCTAGATATGATGCGATTTATGGTAGTATTGCTTTCTTACCATTATTCCTTATATGGCTACAAATCAGTTGGCTCATTGTTCTATTTGGAGCTGAGATATGCTACGGAGTGCAGTATATTGATCAGTGGGAGATGAATTCCGAGAAGCTAAGAATTAGCCTCAGCCACAGAAAAAAATTAATGCTATTGCTTCTTTATAGAGTTGTCAAAAACTTCGAAAAGGCTAAGGGTCCTTATGCTTTGAGTGATCTAGCTGCCAGTGTTAATATACCTAGGAGGTATGTAGTTGACATATGTTTTGAGCTTGAAAAATCTAAACTAATAACTCGAGTTAATAGTGATGATGTTGCCTATCATCCAAGCTTTGATATAAACAAAATGGATCTGCATACTATTTTGGATAAATATGAAAGCGAAGGAATGGGGGACTTTGATCCAAGAAAGTCTGAAGCTTTTAAGAGCATTGAACATGCGCTAGTAAGCATAGAAGAGAAATGGAAAAATAGTGATAGTAATTCCTTAATTAAGGATCTATGATCTACGTTGTTTGAAAGACCAGGTAAACTCAAACTCAGAAACGACTGTTCCGTCTTTCATTTTCCCAACGGTCTTAAATGTTGCTTCAGCGGATTCACCAGTTTCAATGCATTTTTGGACAGCTTCGAAAGCTTTCGCACCATCCTCGCAAGTGAAGTAAACACGATCTGTCGCTTTCTTAGTGAATTTCGCCTTCAGATCTACAATTATAAATGAGACAGAAGGATTTTGACCCGTGATCGCTAGAAGACAAGGAGAAGCAGTTGAAAGTTCTGCCGCCATGCTTTGAACAGCAAAATAGATTGATTTGAAAGGATTCTTGTTTAGGTTCTTGAATGGGACGGATGTCGTACATTTTTCCTGCGTCAATTCTCTAACCCTTAAACCTGCAATCCATCCCATTGGGAGACTCTTCATCAGGTACAATGGAAACTTAAAACCACTTGTGACCTGACTTGCAAGTTTTTGTTGTTTAGGATTTAGTGTCATGCGATATTACTTTTTGTCCTCCTTTTCGAGAATTTTTCGCTTCTCTCTATTCATGAAATAGGACTCCATTGCACCTTCAGAGAACTTAACAAGAATGAACAGGAGACCTAATATTCCAATACTTACAAATTGAGTTTCAAAATATTGTTCGATTATTGGTTCTAGTAGCAACTGCTCCAATATGAACAACGTAACAGCTATTGAAAATAGGATGGTTGATGCTCTTCTTCCAACTTTTGCTTTTGCCAATTGATCTACTGTGTCGGCAAGCTGAATGTTCTTATCCTTGATTTCTTCGTTTTGTTCTCGAATTTGAAGATTAGCGTTATCAAGTTTTTTCTGAAGTCGATCAGAAACGCGGGTAATTACTTTGGCTTGAGCTACGAGCTCTTCGTATTCATCTGAGAAAGAGTCAAGATCTTCTTTGTAGATAGCATGTGTTTCGATCTTGGATCGAAATTTTCTGAGACTGTCAATCTCATCGTAGTAAAGCTCCTGATTTTTCTCCATTTAATTAATCGCGATCACAAATCGTCTTCCTCTATTTCAAAGAAATTAAAATCTAAATCAAGTAAGTCACTATAATCTTCACCTGCTTCCATCATGTCATCATCACCTTCCTCATAATACCAATTGATGGTAATGGTCTTTCCTGCGTTCTCTATTTTGCTAAGCCTCTTGAAAATGTCAAACAAACATTTGGAAGAACTAGTGTTAAAATATTCAAAAGCAATATTGGCTGTAAATGCCTGACCATCAGATTCCGCGAACTCATCCAGATTGTCTAACACACGTTGGTAAAACTGTATAGAATTTTCAGGACTAGATCTCCCTTTCATTTCCAGTATTCCTTCATCTGGATCAAAGTTGATCAGAGGAGTGGTACGTGTTGGTTCGATGATTACTTTTTCCATGAATTACTCTACGGTTTGTGCGTTAATCTTTTGGTGCTATCCTTCAATTCTTGGTAATCTAATTTGAAAAGTGAAGTAACTCACTTTATCTGTCACAGGCTGAAACTTGTATCTTAGTTTTTGCCCTCCGGTTTTTCTCGCAATATCAATAAAGCCAAGTCCCCCAGTTCCTTTATCTGAAAATTCTTGCTCAGCGAGTACTCTCTTATACAAAGCTCTAAGCTCATCAGCATCAACTGCGTTGATGTCATCCAGTCTTTTTTGAATTTCTTTGGTTTTACTAGCAGGGATATAATTACCTGTTTGTAAGCTGTAAAATCTCTTTCGTGCGGAGATCATAATCAGCGCTGAATTAGAATCATAGCTGCTTACCTTCATGTCATCAGCATTGATTTCATCGAGGTGATAATATAGGTTTTGAATGCACTCAGTTGCGACATTATAAAACTTCTTTTTCACCTTTCTATTTTCTTCCAACTCTTCCAGTCTTTCTTCCAATGTCCCGATCATGGCAGTAACCAAGTCAAAGGTCAATTCACCTTTGAACATTAGAATGATGTTTTGGTCATAAATATTTTTATAGCTCCTCAGATAATCCATTATATGGGGGTAATTTTCTTTGGGCTGGAAAAGTAAGAACTAATGACTAATTAAACCAAATGTTTAATCACCTAAAACTTTGTAGTGATTATCAATCGTTTAAGGTTGCCAGCATTCCAACCCAACATTATTTTGTTTGTAAAATTATGTCATGTCCTACACATAAAAGATTAAAACCTTCTCAAATGACAAATTATGCTTTTCTTTATTACTTTAGTATAGGAGGGCAACGCTGAAAACAGTGTAGGCATTATTGCTAGCCATTCCTAAAGGAAAATCGGTATAAAAATGTGATATTTCCAATAATAGTATTTTTGGTATAGATTTGAGGGACTTGCTAATAGGATTTTTCTTATAGCAAGGGAGAGATTAACTAGTTAAGAGTTTAAACCAACTATGTTTAAGGTATGTTAAAGAAGGATTTATACGCCAATGTCTACTTTCTGACCGCATTGGTCCTGATAGGGGCGGTTGCCTATTACGTTTTTGTACTGCAGAAAGAAATAACCAACTCGTTCAATCAAGATCCGAAAGTTGTACAGGTATCTGCGAATCAATCTACAATGGGGCAGCAAATGGTGAAAGCAGCGATGGGAATGAGATATGCTGAAAGTCAGGGTAACTTTGATTTTTTTAGAAATGAACTAAGAAGAGTTTATCCACAATGGCAGAAAGGTCACCAAGCCTTAATTAATGGTGATCCGGATCTGAATCTAACGCAACCATCTCAAACGGATGAGTATTTAGCCTTGCAGGAAGAGCTCAAGTTTCTCTTTTTTGATCTTAATACCAATACTTCAAATATTCTAGATGTTAAGTATACTCCTATAAAAACAGATGTAAACTTCCTGTCATTACAGCGGTCGTTTGAAGCGTTAGTTAATACAATTAGAAAATATGATGCCGCTACCACTGATATCACTGACTACTTCGTAAGTAATGCACAGAATAGGGGGGCAAGTCTTGGATTAGCTGAGTATGTAGGATTTTCCATATTTGTTGGAATTTTCCTTGTTCAAGGGTTCTTCATATTCCGACCTTTGGTGAAACTTGCCAGCGATAACTACTTATCAGCAAACAAAGCATTCATAAAGGTTAAGAAATCAGAGCAGCAGCTGAAGATTAACTTCCAAAAGCAGAAATTAATTAACAAGAAACTCTACCTATCGCGGAAGGAATTGGAAGAGAAAAACTTGAAATTGGAGGAATCTGAGTCTAAGCTATTAAAGTCATCTGAAGAGCAAATCAAGATTAACGAACGTTTGATTTCTGCACAGGATGAGTTGAATCTTGCATATAAGAAACTTCAGGATTCTGAGGTTGAAATTCGTGAACTTGCTGATAAGCAATTGCAGGATAATGAGAAATTATTCCTTGCAGAGAAAAAACTACAATCACTGCTTGAAAATGAGCAGAAATCTAAAGAAGAGCTATCCAATGCATTGGACTCTTTGAAAGGTGCTCAGTCACAACTTGTACACTCTGAGAAAATGGCTTCGCTTGGTCAGCTTACTGCGGGTATTGCTCATGAGATTAACAATCCAATTAACTTTATTTCGAGTGGTATGGTATCACTCAAAATGTCGATTGAGGCAATGAGAGAGATTGCAGAAGAATACACAAGAATAGATGACGGCGATGATGCTGATGATGTACTTGAGTCGGTGAAAGAACTTAAGGAGGAGCACGAATATGATGAGATTGTTGACGAATTAGATGATTTGATCAACGATATCAATTATGGTGTAACGAGAACTATTGAAATTGTGAAAGGTCTTCGTGTATTCTCTAGACTTGACGAAGAGGAAGCGAAAAATGCAAATGTCAATGAGAATATTGATGCAACACTTACGCTACTTAGAAATAAAACAAAAGGTAAAATTGAGATTACCAAGCACTATGAAGAAGGAATGCATGACATTGAGTGCTATCCTGGTCAGTTAAATCAAGTCTTCATGAATATTTTGAACAACGCAGTTCAGGCTATGCCAGAGGAAAAAAAGGATGCTGAGATTACAATCTACACCGAGGAAGCGGATAGTGAAGTTTATGTTAGAATTAAGGATAATGGAATAGGTATCCCTGATGAACTTAAAAACAGAATCTGGGAGCCGTTCTTTACCACTAAAGAGGTAGGTGTAGGTACAGGTTTAGGTATGTCCATTACCTATGGAATTATTGAGAAGCACGGTGGTAAGATTGATTTAGCTAGTGAGGTAGGTAAAGGAACAGAGTTCGTAATTACCTTGCCAAAGAAAATAACCCCAATCAAGAAAGAGGAAGCAGAGGTAGCAGAGGAAAGTAATTAACCATTAACAACATTAAAGACTAGGGTAAGGAATGGAAGAAATTCATGACCAGACACAGGTAGATAATTCAGTAAAGAAGAAGAAATTTTCTTTATTGTATGTAGATGATGAAGCAACAAACCTGAGAGTGTTTAAAGCCAATTTCAGGAAATACTTCAATGTACATACTTCTACAAACCCGATAGAAGCTATTGATATCTTAGATCAAGAAGATATCCAGGTAATTGTGACTGATCAGCGAATGCCGGAAATGACTGGCACACAGTTTTTAGAAAAAATCCTGCCAGATCACCCTGATGTTATTAAGATTATCCTTACGGGATTCACAGACATTGAAGCGATCAAGGATGGCATAAATAGGTGTGGAATCTTTAAGTATATCACAAAGCCTTGGAATTTTGATGAGATGAAAGGGGTGCTTGAACGTGCAATAGATACGTATCAACAAGCCGCTGAGAGTGAGGAGCATATTAAGGAACTAGAAGATAGTAACGTTGAGCTTGAAAGTAGGGTTAGAGAGCGTACTGTAGAGCTTAATAAAATCAACAAAAGATTAATAGATAGTATTAGATATGCAGGACTACTGCAGCAGTCTATGCTACCTAATGATAGATACCTGAGCAGGCAATTCAAAGATCACTTTGTCATCTTTGAAACCAAGTACCTATTCAGCGAAGAATTTGTTTGGACCACCAGACTTAATTTTAGATCGGAAGATTATACTGTTGTTGCATTAATTGAATTTGATGGAAAGGGAATAGTAGGGTCACTTAAAACATTAATTGCCGATTCTGTTCTTAATTACCTGACGCACGATAGAAAAATATTCCATTCTGGCGAAATAATAAATGAGCTTAAGTATGAGCTTGATGCAGCTGGATCGGATGAGTTACAGTGTGATTTAAAAGTTTCTGTAGCAGTATTTGATCATAACGCAAGAACTCTGCAATTTAGCGGGATTAATCAGGACATGATTGTATTCAATGGTCAAAAGACGACGCTTTTAAAGGGTGATGAAGGTGATCATTTTGAGGATGCAATTGCAGATAAAATAGGAATTGAACCAGATGCCTCTTATTACATGTATTCAAATGGTTACTATAATCAGATGAACGAAGATGGGGCGATGTTCACTTATGAAAAATTTGAGGAGATGCTTAAATCTATTCAAGATAAATCTATGGGAGAACAACGTGAATTCCTGATGAGTAATTTGCAAACCTGGAAAGCAGGATCAAGCCTTAATGATGATATTTCCATCATGGGCTTTAAACTCTAATATTTGGATGGCGACAAAGGCGAGTAGTTTCAAAAATTGGTGTTCGGAAAACATAAGTCCGCAATCGTGGACCAGAATATGTTTGAAGAGAGTAGATGATATCCGTGGCAAAGGGTATACTCTTAAAGAAATGGAAGACCTTAATCCTGATATAGATATTGATGAAGAGCTTTTGGAATCTCTTAATGTGGCGCTGTCAGAGTTATATGAGATGACAGTCGATGAAGCATTACTAGCTGCCCATTAAATATCATTTTATTTCAAACCCTAAGACACAAACATCATCTGTTTGACTGGTATTCTTAGACCATTCACTGAATGTTTTCTCTATAGTCTTTTTCTGTTCTTCAATTGTCCCACTTGATGATCTCTCGATTAGGCGATTGAAATTTTTCGACATGAATTTCTTGTCAAACTCTCCTCCAAATTGATCTTGGAAACCATCTGAAGATAAGAATATCCTATCCTTAACATCAAGTTGAATGGTCTCTTTAGTAAGTTGAGCGAATACCTCTTGTTCATCTCCTTCAATTCCTCCAACCATTTGTCTTGGACTTTTATATATCGTTAGTTCTTCGCTACCATGCTTCATCAGACGGAGAGGTATACCAGCACCAGCATATTCCATTTTTAAGGTATCTAAATCAATTACGCATATGCCGATTTCCATACCATCTCTATTCACTTCGTCTGTATCACGCTGCAATTCAAATTTTATTACTTTATCCAGACGAGAGATAATCTTCTTAGGGTCTAAATAGTTTTGATAGTAAATGATATTTGTCAACTGATTACTGCCCATAATGGACATAATAGCTCCAGGAACACCGTGTCCTGTACAGTCACCACAGGCTATTATCATATACTCATTATTTCCTCTTCTAACTCTCTCAAACCAATAAAAGTCTCCACCAATAATGTCTTTTGGTTTATATGTCACAAATGAATCTGGAAAAACAGATTGCAACGTATTTAGAGGTGGGAGAGTAGATCTTTGTATACGCTCTGCGTAACTAATACTATCACGAATTTGAGAAGAAACTGAAACAAGCTGATTCTTCTGCATTTCGATTTGTGTTTTTTGATCTATGAGCTGCTTATTCGTCTGACGCTGCTCTTCAATTTGACCAATCAAACTTTGAGATGTTTGGGCCATTTGCTGAGCCAATTTACCAATCTCATCTTTCGAACCAGTCGGCAGCTCAATGTCAAGATTGCCCTTACTTAGCTCCTCAGCAGCCTGACTTAGTTTCACAATTGGCTTAACGAATACATTCGCAGCAATAAGAGCCAAAACAATTGTAAGAATCAATACTGGTAATACTGCCAATAAGATCTGTTCTCGTATTTGGGCTAAAGGTAAAAATGCACGTTCTTTAGGAATACTCAGTATTAATGTCCAATCATTGCCTGTGAATGAGAGATAACCAGTTTCTCTTGATACAAAATATAAAGCGTCTTGAGTTTCAAGGAAATTAACCCCAGGTTCTTGTAGACTAGACACGAGTTCAAAATTCTCATATGTGGAATTTAAAATCTTTGACGGGTCACTATTTGAGTAAAGTACTAAGCCATCTTTATCAATCAAGTTGATATCAAGGTTTCTAAGTGTATCAGAGCTCAATGAATACTCACCAACAATTTTGAATAGCTCGTTGACTAATATTCTGCCAACTAAGACTCCGACCTCATTATTGTCAGGGAAGCTAGTAACCTTAGATGCATAATGTATCACGACTCTGCCAACGGATTCTGACTTTGATACATCAACAGCCGTTTCGTTTCCATCCATGAGTGTTTCCCAATACAAACTAGCTGAGTGTTGCTTTCCAATCGAAATTCGTTTACTATCAGCAATTCTTATTCTGTCAGTATCGAATAATGAAAAGGAATAGTAAAGGCCATTCAGATTTTCTAGCTCTTGTAGTCGCTGTGTTAATTGTTCAGGGTTAGCATTGATATTTCTGAAATAAGGATTTTTAGATGCCATCCTTATATCGTTTAACCTTGAGAACATGAAGCGTCCAATATCTGAACTAATACCTTTAGATTGTTGAGTCATACTACTCACAATCTCTTCTTTTAATGTTTGCTCTACCTTCTGATCAGCAAAAAAGGATAATACACCCGCAGTGAACAAAACCAGAAATAAACAGAGGATGGTGAGCTTTGCGTATATATTCATATATTGGATTTAACCGTTGTTACGGTAAAAATAAATCTTTTCGGTTTGCTAATCTATGCGATATGATTGAAAGTCGATAAGGCAATATTCGGTTTCTTAAATTTGAGCATATTATCTTAGCGCAGTTAAAGAATACACCGCCCAATGAGATTTTTCCTTTTCGCCTTCGTTATTTCAGTAACACTTGGTTTAGATGCCCAAAATATGACAATATATCGTAGCTCTAGATCTGTTGATGAAACTGTAAATCGAATCGTAGAAATTATTAAAAATAAAAAGCTCGCTTACTTTGAGACCGTTGAACATGATAAGGTCGCGTTAGAGTATGGAGTAGATATCCCACCTACAAGAATGATCTTGTTTGAAGATCCAAACTTGATGATTGAGTTAATTTCTTGTAGGCAAACAACTGCCTTAGACCTTCCTATGAAGATCTTGGTTTGGGAAGAAAACGAGGATGTTTACATTGGATTTTTTGATCCGAAAGTGATGAAAAAGCGCTTCATGTTACAAGAATGTGATGATATTATATCAAGTATGTCGCGTCTTAAGATTAGGGTCGTGAATGAAGCCCTTAGGGACGGTTAATTGGAATAGCCCACCTAACCTTATCCCATCGAAATTTTAAAGAATCGTCAGCAAAATAGAAAAGCATACGTTCCTGAACTTGGTCAGCGTATTTCGCTTTTACTTTCATCCTAAATTCGTCAAGAGAGTCTTGGTAATTGTAAGAGCCCCATTGATCCCATTCCTTGTTGAAGATTAATACCCACTCATCTTTTTCAGGGATTGTGAAAATGGAATAGCTTCCGCTATCCAAATTAAATGTATCTATAGATAGGTCTCCAGCTATACTTAAGAATGTCGCATTATTTGCTCCTGTTCTCCAAATTTCACCATGGGGAACTAAAAAGTCAGTTCCTTCACCAAATATTTCCCGTCCTCTCACCGCAGGACTACTAAATTCAATATATGTAGCCACATTATGCACAGAAGAGCTATCTGATCGTAAAGGTGAGGGCCTTTTCTGAGGGTCTGATGTGCATCTAATAGCCATCAAACAACACAATGGGAGTATGTAGTTAATGGTTGTTTTTGAACGTAATAATGTCCGAAATTGAAAATTTGCTTTCATTGGGTTAGACGATAACGCACTGAGAAATAGCAGGTTACAGTTTTAGGTATATTATTTGCCATCTTAATGCGAAAAACTAATAATAATATGGGAATAATAGGTATCGAAATACCACAGCTTAATGAAGAACAAGATATTGAAGTTGAGGTTCGAGTAAACGGAATAAAAAAGCAATATCAATACCGAGTAGAAATCTTTCACTGGGATGATTGTCCATATCCAACTGAAGATCGCGTAGAATGTATACGTCAGCTTGTAAATGGATATGATGATAGGTGGGACCTAGCCCATATAGGATTACCAACTGACGATTACATCCCAATTACTTTTAGAAAACGACGCTAAAAGGGTAGATCATCATCTTGTGAAAAATCCTCCTTTGCCCATTCTTGTGTCGGTGGAGGAGGAGCATCATCACTTGCTGCACTAGCTTTTTTATCTATACGCCACGCCTGAAGACTATTGAAGTATTTGATCTCACCTTGAGGATCCGTCCACTTTCTGCCCTTCAAGTTAAAATTGACAGTCACTTCATCGCCGACATTTAATGCATCCAATTGATCGCAATTACTTTGGATCAATTCAAACTTTACATACTCAGGGTATTGAGGATTTTCAGCATACTCTAATACGAATTCTCTTTTCTTAAAAGAGTCCTTAATGGTTTGTGTATCGTATTTCTCGATAATCTTACCTTCTACTATCATGTGAATTTTCTAAACTATTTAACAAATTTGGTAGTTCAATCTGCAAGTATGACAAAGTCTAAGAAATATTTCTTGATTGGGGCAATCATTTTCGTAGTAATCATGATAATTATTGCTGTTGACATAAGTAATAGGACAGTGGCTCCTTGGGAAAAATCAAAACAAGAACAAAATAATGGATAAGAAAAAGGTTGATGTGTCTCAAATTGACCTTGAGAAGGATAAGGATAAAATCACTGATTTGCCAGGATTAATTGAATATGCACATCACGCTGGTAGTGCCATAATTAAGCCTGAAGATAAAGGTAGGATCAAAGGAAATGCTGTAGCTGCCATGCACGACCAAACAGACAGGCAATTCAGACAGCTTTATGAACAAATGCAAACGCTTATTGGACAAGCTAAATATCTAAAAAGTAGGGTCGAAGTGTCTGAGCGTATTTACCAGGCAACTGTTCCTTTTCAGCCAGTTATTGGTAAAGTGTATTTCTTGTACAAGAAAAAAGACGGAACCGATCTTTTATCTATGGTTAGCCCTGATGAATGGGGTAAAAGCTTCCCTTATGAGATATTTGAGGCAGAAGTACGATTACTTTCAGATCATACCTGGGAAGTAGTTGAAACAGAAAATGAAAAGTATAATTACTGAAAATATGATAAGAAGAATAGTTCAATTGATTGTGGTTATGCTTTTCATAGGTGCATGTAGTAATAGTGAATCTGAAGATGTTGGAGTCGATTGTAGCGGGTCGGATTTGAAAATACGTGTAGTTGATTTCACGAAATCTGATTGTGGTATACCTGGATCTGTAACACTTGAAGCTTCTGGCGGAGATGTAGAGTCTGAATCCGATTATAGATTCACACTCGATCAGACCACATTTCAAGATTCTCCAATCTTTGATAACATCTTTGCGGGGGCGTATACTTTTTCTGTAAAAGATAAACTAGGCTGCCTAGCAAATGTTTCCTTTGTTTTGGAATCTGAACCATCAGGAATATCACTTGATATCACAACTGAAGATTCCGAGTGTGGAAATAATACTGGGATTGTCTCCGTTTCAGCTTTAGGAGGCACAGGGTCGTTAAGGTATTCTTTAGATGGCGGTGCCTTTATTACTAATAATAGTTTTTCTAATGTTGGTGCCGGTGAACATAGTATAACTGTAAAAGACATTGAGAATTGCGAGATTACCAAATTTTTTCAAGTGTTTACAAGGGCCACTTTGAGAGGGAATGTTTTGCCTATAATAAGGAAGGATTGTGCTATTTCCGGATGTCATAATGGAAGTATATCTCCTAGGCTTACCACAAATGAAGAGGTTATTACAAATGCGCTTAGAATAAAATCAGAGACTCAATCCGGTAGCATGCCTAGAGATAGAACTCTTTCTCAGGAAGAAATAGACTTCATTGCTTGTTGGGTAGATGATGGTGCCAGAGATAATTAATAAATAATGTCTGTTTCAGATTAGAAATTTTTATATGGTATATGTAGCCTCTTGAAGTAATTTCTTTTTTGATTGTCTGGTATTTTAATGGTTGAGACAATAAGAAATTAAATTTTAATTTTCTTGACGCAACCATTTTAAACTTTGTTGTCGTTCGGTGAGAAAAGGCATGAATAATTTATTCAAGTCTCAGAACAAAAGTTAAAATAATACCATGAGTAGATTATTAATTCTCATAATTTCCATTTCTTTCCTTTTTTACGGGTGTGAAAACAATGTTGAAGAAACCCGAATCGATTGCAGTCAATCCGATATATCAATCAGAGTAATTGATTTTGAAAAATCTGATTGTTCAATTCCAGGGTCCGTTACAGTCGAAGCTTCTGGAGGTGAAGTTGTTTCTGATTCTGATTATCGCTATTCTATTAACAATGGATCTCTTCGAGAGTCTCCAATTTTTGACAATCTATTTGCAGGTAATTTCACATTTTCCGTTACTGATAATCTTGGATGTACTGCTAGTATCTCCTTTACATTAGAGTCGGAGGCTTCAGGAATTACTTTAAATCTTGAGGGTGAAAAATCAAATTGCACCTCAAACACAGGCTCAATAAATGCCAATGCTTCTGGTGGAGAGGGACAGCTGCTATATTCGCTAGATGGAGGATCATTTTCAACTACAAGCAGTTTCACTGAGGTAGGACCGGGGGAACATTCGGTCACCGTAAGGGATGAAGAAGATTGTGAAGTGACTAAGTCTCTTCAGATTGTTACAAATACAAGTCTTTCAAGTGATATTATGCCTATCATAACCAATGATTGTGCAATTACTGGCTGCCACAACGGAAGTATCTCTCCGAGATTAACTACGAATGCAGAGGTTATTTCAAATGCTAGAAGAATCAAATCTGAAACTCAATCGGGAAGCATGCCTAGAAATAGGACTCTAACACAGGCTGAAATAGATCTAATTGCTTGCTGGGTAGATGATGGAGCGCTGGACAATTAATTTTTAATATATCACGAACGCTATTTAAGTACATTTTACTATCATTTAAACTACACTATATTCATTATGAAGAATATCATATTTATTACTTTCATATTGCTTTCCTACGTAGGAGAAGCTCAAAAATTTAAGAGCACAAGCACAGATATAAAATTTTATTCTGATGCTCCTTTAGAAGATATAGAAGCGATCAATAAAAATGCTACAAGCATTGTCAATGTTGAATCTAAAGCCATTGTGATTGTTGTTCCTATTAAATCTTTCGACTTTAAGAAAGAGTTAATGCAAGAACATTTTAACGAGAATTATTTAGAGTCTGATGATTATCCTAATGCTATTTTCAAAGGGAAACTTATAGATTGGGATGGTTCGGACGGAGATGCAAAAGCAAAAGCAGAAGGTACTTTAGAACTCCATGGTGTGACTAGGGATGTGACTATCGAGGGTGACATATCTAAGTCTAATAACTCTCTGAAGTTATCTACAGTATTTAAAATCAAGATTGAAGATTATAAAATCAAGATTCCAAAGGCTGTCTTTATAAGATTGCAGAAGAGGTAGAAGTAACAGCAAATCTAGAGTATGCACCTCATGAGAGTAATTAATTTAATACTGCTACTTTTCATTGGGACTGGGATTTTTGCTCAGGATCAAGAATTGTTAGAGCTACTGTCATCAAGTGATGATAAAGGCTATACGACAGCGACTTTTAAAAGTACTCGTGTCATCAACGGACATTCAATTGAGACAAGATCGAATGGATCTCTTGAATTCATCATTAGTCATAGGTTTGGAACGCTTAATTCTGGCTATAAAGATTTCTATGGACTAGATTTTTCTACGATTAGATTGGGACTGGAGTATGGATTGACTGATAATTTGAATGTCGGACTCGGTAGAGCATCTTTGGGTAAAGTGGTGGACGCCTTTCTGAAATATCGTTTTGTTCGGCAATCAAAGAGTACCCCTGTCACAGTTACTGCCTTCACGAGTATCACTCGCAAAACGGCAGAACAAGAGGGTTTGAGTGGTTTAGATCGAAATACGTATACTGGACAGCTTCATATTGCACGAAAGTTCAATTCTAATTTTAGTTTCCAAATATCTCCCACTATTATTCAGAGAAACCTTGTAAGAACTTTTGATGACGATAATTTATTGATTGCTATAGGTTTGGGAGGAAGATACAAACTGTCCAATAGGATTGCTATCGTTTCTGAATATTATCCTCAACTCTCAAGTAAGTCGTCTCAGTTTGAAGATTCATTTGCGATTGGTGTAGATATTGAGACTGGAGGGCACGTGTTCCAGCTTCATTTTACTAACGCTGTAGAGATGAATGAAAGAGGATTTATAGGAGAGACTACAGACAGTTTTTGGGATGGTGACATCCACTATGGCTTTAATATTACAAGAGTCTTTGATTTAAGACCCAAGAAAGGTTAGAAGTTGGCTCTAAGCGCCAGGATGAAATTTCGTCCTGGTGCGCTAATCCCTGATGTATATGGACGATAATGTTGGTCCAGAATATTCTCCAATCCAACATTAACTTTGAAATGCTCATTTATTTGATAGCTTGATTTCAGATTCATTGTATACCAGCCAGGTGTACCTGAAGATGTGTACAAATAAGATTTTCTATCAATTTCTGAAGTCGGAATATCCTCACGATCCCGATCGGTATTGTATTCAATATAAAATTCAGATCTAATTTTTTTGTATCTGTAGGTTACTGATGCTTTGCCAAAAAACGGGGTAGTATGTCTAAGTGGTTCATTGTTAGAAATATCCTTTCCATCAGTAAAACTTATTGTTTTAGATATAGCCCAGTTATCGGCTACTTCTGCAGTAAATATTAAGCTTCCTCCATAAATCTCTGCATCTCCGGTATTGACTTTTGCAAATACCTCCAAGGTTTCTCCATCAATTTCAGCTGTGGGACTACCGTTCAGAAGGAAGGGTCCATCTATAATAGCATCAAAAAGACGACTATGGAATGCTACTATCTTAAAAAGAGATCTATCCGTTTTTCTCTGGTAAGCAAATTCATAACTCAAAGAGTATTCGGGTTCTAAGTCAGGATTAGGTACTACGATACTGTTACCTACATCAAAGACTTTTCCTATGTCATCCACATTCGGTGCGCGAAAGCCTGTAGAGATATTGAAGCTAATTTTATTATTGTCATTCAGGTTCATTGCCATCCCGACTGACCCATTGACTGCAGTATTGTTTAGATCAAGTTCTGCCGAGTTAGTTGCTAATGCTTGTGCATTGGTAGTCTCCGCTTTTAAGTTGAAGGAATTGAACCTTACTCCGCTATTGAATGTGATTTTTTCTGTAAGCTTAGAAACATAGCTACCATAAATAGAAAAGGAGCTAAAATCACTGCCACCATCTGGATATCGACTAGCAGTGCTAGTAATTTCATTAGTTTCTATATTCCTCCTAAATGCACTTGATTGAATATCATTGTGATAGAAATCTACCCCATAGTACAGATTAGAGTTGGTGTATGCTTTGTCAAAATCTAAAGAAATTGAGAGCATATTAACCTTCTCAGTTCTGGTCCGAAGTCTGTCGTCTCCAAAATTTCTATCATTCCTACTCTCATTGAATTTTTGATAAGCTAAGGTTATACGTGCTTGATCAAAAAGTGAGTTGCTATTGAAAAGACTGTATCTCAAATTATGCATTTGCCATTCTTGAGGTCCATAGTACCATTCTGCCGCCGCAAGCGAATCAGTGTTTTGATTTATCGTTTCAGTTAAGTTGTCATAGCGTGGAATGTCGGAAGTCGTACTGTAATAGAAACCGTAACTAATATCAGAATTTTCGCTAAGTCTGTATTTGATCTTTGAAATGGTATTGAAGAGGTTGTACCCTGAAAATCGCTGAACATTGACGTTATTATTTCTAACTAGTTGGTCTTCTCCGTTAATGCGTTTTACGTAAAACCTTCTTTCAAATTCACCTTCGTACCTGTTGGAACGTCTGCTTCCAGCTTTTAAGTCATCGAATGCCGTGTAGGTTGAAGAATGGAAGAAAGTAAATTTTTGTTGACTTACGGAGATGTCGAAATGACCAGTTCTCTCATTCGCAGCACTGCTGTATCTAATTAACCCATTCGAGGTGACATCTGTTATCTGATCAGTGGACCAATTTGGTTCAATCGTATGAAAGTCCATAACACCTCCAAGCGCATCGCTGCCATAAATGACAGACCCTGGACCAAAAATAACTTCTGAGCTCTCAAGAGCATTTGGGTCGATATTAATAATGTTTTGGAGGTTGCCACTTCTAAATATTGCATTATTCATTCGAACGCCATCAACCACTAACAGAACTGAATTGGCGGCAAAACCTCGAATCTTAGGAGATCCGCCACCCAGCTGACTTTTTTGCACAAAGACCTGACCAGAATTGGATAAGAGGTCTGCAGCTGTCTGAGGATTTTGAAATTGAATAGTTTTCTTATTTACTGTCATTATTTTCTGAGAAATACTTTCTTCCTCTTGCTCCCATTTGTTAGCAGAAATAACAACTTCATTGAAGGACATGATTTTTTCCTTCATGACAATATTTAAATCATTGCCTAAGTAAGCAATTGATTGTTGATGGTAGGATGGGTGTTGGAAGAAAAGTAGTCCTTTGGGGAATGAGGATAAGTCAGCCACACCTTTTTCATTTGTGTAGGACACAGATTCTTTGTCTTCATGGTATATGAAGACGTCTACTACTGGTTTTCCTGTAGTCTCATCTACAATTGTAGCTTTTTGAGAAAAGGAAATAGTAGTAATAAATAGAAGAAGAAAGGTAATCCTATGATTAAGTTCCATTCATCATTAATTTCGGATGCGAATTTCACATTTTTACGCAAAAATTGAGCCGTTCATGCCAATAATAAAATCAAAATATCATAAGAGGCCATGGTATTTTTTTAATGGTCATTTCGAAACCATAATTCCATCATTACTCTTCGATGGTGGTGATGCATCATACGAGCGAGAACGTCTTGAGCTTGAAGATGGTGATTTTTTAGACCTGGATTGGGTTAGAGGTGGAAACAAAAGACTGATTGTTTTAAGTCATGGTCTTGAAGGTAGCGCAGATAGGCACTATATAAAGCGTCCTGCAATTTACTTTTCGAGAAAAGGTTGGGATATTTTGGCGTGGAACAATAGAAGTTGTAGCGGTGAAATGAATCGCCTTCCTCGTTTTTATCATCATGGAGCTACTGAAGATATTGCTGCGGTGATTGATCGAGGAATGGAAGAAGGTTATGATCAGGTCGTTCTAATGGGATATTCTATGGGTGGCGGAATGCAGCAGAAATACCTTGGAGAAAGAGATCCTGATTCTAGAATTATAGGTGCGATTTCATTTTCTGTTCCATGCAATGTTCAGAATAGTGCTGATATGTTGAAGACTGGAGCTGGTAAGATTTATGAAAATAGGTTTATAACTAAGCTTAAAGAGAAGATTTTAGAAAAGTCTTCTAAGGTAGAGCTCCCGGTTGACCTTGAAGAGATAAAAAGAGTTCGAAATTTTGAAGAGCTTGATGAGGCTTTTACATTAAAAATTCATCCTGAGTACAAGGATGCTCACGATTTCTATGCAAGAATTACAAGCGATCAGTTTTTACCGAACATCAAAATTCCATTATTAATAGTTAATGCTCAGAATGATCCTATGCTCGGTGATCCTTGCTATCCTACTGAGCTTGCTTCAAAAAGTAATAATATCTTCTTGGAGATACCAAAGAAGGGAGGGCATGTTGGTTTTACCATGCCAAAAGATGAGTGGAGTTACATGGAATATGCTGCTGATGATTTTATCAATGAGGTTATACTTTCCCCTCAAATTTCAGAGAAACTCCATTGATACAGTATCTGAGTCCTGTTAGAGCAGGACCATCAGGAAATACGTGGCCAAGGTGTTCTCGCATCTTGCACAACTAATTTCAATTCTGAGCATGCTATAAAATCTGAAACGGTTATAAAATCAAAGGCTATAGATCAAACTATTTCAAAATCCCAAGATATTTAGTCCAAACTCCTACTTCTTCGGTGTATTGCTTAGCCATAACGCGACTGATTTGAGCTATATGCCCTAAGTCATGAACAACCCAGCATGATAAAAGGTTTTTGAGCGAAACAGGACCGAGTTCAGGATGTTTACCTATTTTATCGAGGTTGTTCTCAATGTCCAGAGATTTGAATTCCTTAAGATTGAATTTCCTTAGATCTTCAAATTCACTTAAAAGTTCTTCGATTGATTTTCCCTTGCTTATTTCATATTGTGCAAAGCGGTCAAATGGCTCAAATGCAATTGAATCACCATGCTCAAGAATTAGCTTAGCCCTTGGAATCCAATCTGTCTTCTCACCGTGAATAAGGTGTCCTAGTACATCGAATGGACTCCAGGTGTCTATTCCTTCATTGTTTGAAATCCAATCCTCTGATAAACCCGACAGCATGGTTGTAAGTGTTTTAGGAGTTCTCTCTAGTATTTCGATGGATTTGTCTAAATCATATTGCATATGATAAAGATAAACTTCAGAAGGGGTACTAAAGGACTTTTTTCATTAAGGCATTTGTGAAACTCACTCCATCCACTTCTTTCAGCACGCTATCAAAATGTAAGTATCCTTTTTTGATAAAGAAAGGCTGGGCTGTGATACTTACTGAGGACCATATGCTTTTGTTAGATTGAGCTACTGCTATTGCTTCAATTTTATTTAGCAAAGCTGTAGCTATCCCTTTTCTCAAATGCTGATAATGTACGTACATGAAATCAAGGAAGCCAACGGAATCGATTGAGCTGAAACCAACTATTTTTTCATTGGATATTGCGATAAGGAAAGATTGATCCTTAATCTTTTCCGTCCAGATGTTTCGATTTTTTGCAGAAGACCACACCTGAATTTGCTGTGAAGAATAGTCTTTTGAATTTACGTTCCTGATAGTTTCATCAAAAAGCTTCAAGATTTCGTCTAGATCTTCCGCTGTGGCTTCACGGATATACATTACTTCAGCTTTTCAACTACCATTTGTGCTACTCGTTCACCAATTGCTAAAGAGGAAGTTGCAGCGGGCGAGGGGGCGTTGCCAACATTGATAAACTTGTCATGCTCTACAACCAAAAAGTCGTCAATAAGTCCACCTTTTCTATCACATGCTTGCGCTCTTACTCCGGCACCACCTTTTATTAAGTCTTTTTTCTGAATTTCAGGGATCAATTCTTGGAGTGCTTTTGTGAAAGCTCCCTTGGAGTAAGATCGATACATTTCACCAAACCCAGTTTTCCAATACTTATAGGCAACACGCATAAAACCAGGGTAGAAGAGTGTACCCAGCAACTCTTTCATGTTGATTTGTGATTTCTTGTAGCCTTCTCTAGCAAATGCAAGAACAGCGTTAGGACCAGCTTCTATTCCGCCATCTATATGCCGTGTGAAGTGCACACCTAAGAAAGGAAAATTAGGATCGGGTACAGGGTAGATGAGGTTTTTGACCAGGCTTTCTTTTTCAGGTTTGATTTTATAATATTCACCCCTAAATGGGACAATCTTAAAATCAATTTTAGCTCCCGAAAGTTTTGCAATCTTATCGGTATATAGGCCCGAACAGTTCACAACAACACGAGTTGTCAGCCGCTCATTTTCGGTATTTACATGAATAAATCCACGTTCTTCTTTAAAGTTTATAAGCTTATTTGATGAAAATATCTCACCACCGAAATGCTTAAATTTTTCTGCGTATTTGTCAGCTACAAGTTTGTAATCTATGATTCCTGTTTGCGGTACATATAGGCCTCCTATGCCTGCAACGTGGGGCTCATACTCCTTTAATTCCTCCGCCTTTAGTCTTTTGATATTATCAAGCCCATTTGCTTTTCCTCGTTCATGTAGTGTCTGTAAAGCATCAAGCTGCGATTCTTTGGTCGCCACTACAATTTTCCCACAAAGTTCGTAGGGTATTTCCTCTTCATTACAGAAATCTAGTAGCATGTTATAGCCATCTACACAATTCTGAGCTTTAAAACTTCCAGGTTTATAGTATAACCCTG
This sequence comes from Ekhidna sp., assembly GCF_963691765.1. Lineage (GTDB taxonomy): Bacteria > Bacteroidota > Bacteroidia > Cytophagales > Cyclobacteriaceae > Ekhidna. Next base: position 4,347,940 of record NZ_OY829375.1, on the reverse strand, counting down.
AGTGAATTACTCCGCTATTGTGACCCGTTTGATGCTGAGCAATGGTTCGCTCTTTTTCAATGACAGCTACCTTATAGGTTGGATTCTTTTCTTTGATCTTAAGTGCAGAGGCTAATCCGACAATGCCTCCACCGATCACAACAACATTATACATATACCTGAATAACTAACGATCGCAAATATCGGTGCTTCCATTTGGATAGCGAAGGAATATTAGAAAATACGAATGAGGAATTATTTAGGGTGATAGACTCTCTTTGCATTTTTACGGACTTCTTCAATGTCTAAAGTCATTTTCTTAAGCTCTCTTTCAACGAATAAGTCCATTTGATCATTATAGTGTGGGCTATTTGATCTATTTGAAGCCCCATAAACATTAATCGTCTCGACTATTGGCAAACCTTCTTCTGGGTATCGAATCATCATTATGTATGATTCTCCAGTCTTTCCTTTGACCATTCCATCTTTGTAGGGTTGATTATACATTGCCGTTATAACATCAGGTATGCCATCAAGAGGTAGCTCTTTGTTGCCTCGTACAAGCTTCTGATATTCTCCAAGTTTGATGTTTACCCTATTGAAATGCTCAGTGAGATAATCGTAGGTATAGCTCAAAGCGTTTGTAAAATCAGCTTTGCTAGGCGATTCAATTTTCTTATCCTCAAGATACTTGTATGTAAGAAGCAAATGTGCAGGTCCAATCTTTTCCGCAAAAGCTATTCGATCCCAAGATTGAATGATTTTTAAGACGTCATTCGCTTTTTTAGGTTGAATGTCAGTCAAATGAAAGATAGGATTGATGTCAATTTTGTAAACTAATGAGTCTGGCAATTGAGCATCGTATTTGATGTTTTTAAATACCTCCCAACTTATTTTATCGGAATGCATGTTCATGAGCTCTTTCATTCGAGTGCTTCGATTGTTTTCCCTGATGACAAAACCCATTGTAGGATCATAGTCTTCAAAGCTTATGTTTTCATCCTCATAGGTTGCGTGAAAAGGGGCATTGTTCATATTGAATAAATAGCCACTATTTGGGTTAGTTATTTGGGGTAAGTCTTTAAAGCTGTGGTATTCAACAGGTTTTGTTTTACTGGAATTTCCAGGAAGCGTAGTAGACCAGTCAAATGAAGAATTCCTTAATGGAAGAAGCCCATTGCTCACATAAAAGATGTTTGATTCTCGATCGGCATAAACGATATTAAAACTAGGAATTCTAATATCTGAAATGATGGTTTTGAACTCTTCCAGGTTAGTTGCTTTGTTCATTTCGTACCATTGCTCAATCGCACGAATTTCATCAAATACTCCCATGTGAAATGCAAATACACCACTGTCATTTTTGACCACTGGGCCGTATATAGAATGATATGCTTTTTTGCTAATCCCTAATTTTAAGCCAAATAGGACCTTTACTTTTAATTTAATCTTTTTTGATTGTAGTCTAACCCATTCATTATCAACTTTATATAGGTTTTTGTCTGAAGGATTTATTTCGAGCTCAAATACATCTATTTTATCAGGATAGTTGACTGTATGCGCCCAACCGAGATTTTCATTGGTGCCGTGAAACACTACTGGGCCACCAGGAAAGAGGCCTCCAAGCATGTTCCAACCTTCATCGCTGACTAGGTGTGCTTCATACCAGGCCGCTGGTCCTTCAAGGGGTTGATGAGAATTAACTGCCAGATATGTATATTCATCATCCGTTCTATCTCTGCTGATTGCTATAGCATTTGAACCTGTTCCTGTTTGCGTCGTATTAGGTATTTCATTTTCAAAAAGTGCTTTGATCACCTTATCAGCTCCATCCATTACTGCAAGTTGTAATACATATGCTTTGAAGATGTCTTTTACAGTAACAGGAAAAGCATTTTTGAGGAATAGTTCATCAGGATGATTCTTTGCATAGGAGTTAATGCCAGCAGCATATCCTTCCACAATAGCCATAAACTCAGGTGAAACCTTAGATAAATTAGTCTCAACAATTTCTTCACAGCGAAGTAAACCGACAACATAATCTACCGTGGCACCTTCCTTTCCTAAATGACGACCCAGCATTTGTTTAGCTCCTAACAACGTTAATTGGATTGTAGAGAAATCATCTTCGGCATGCGCCCATGCCAGACCGTAAGCAACTTGCGGATCGGTTGGTGCATATATGTGAGGCACGCCCCAATTATCACGCATGATTTCGATCTCTTCAGGATTTTGAGCAAAGGGTAGAAGAGTCTTAAAAAGAAGAAAGAAGAATAGAATGTATTTTACTCTGGCCATTTGATTGTTTCGTCATCAATAAACTGAGGACCCCATTGTATTTCTTCCAATATGTCTTTGTGAAGCCAGAAGTTTAATCCTAATAGGTCAGATGATATTAACTTTTGTTCGGGGTTATCTTCTGACGACATGTCTTCAATTTCTAAATCAGAAATACCGTGTAGATCTAGTTCTTCCATTAGTTCATCAATATCTAAACCTATTAACGATGAGCCCTTGAATGTGTAATCCTCAGATGAAACGGATATGATGACGAGTCTCCAATCCTCAGCTTCTTCAAAGCTCAGGTCGAGACGTAGCGGATGATACTCCCATGCATCACTTTGATCGGATTCATCTTCACCATAATGGGTTACTTCCTGATGATTGGGTTTGCCTAATATCTTTTGCACTTCATCCCTTGTCATTCCAAACTTCAACTTACCCAATCCAATTCCTGGTAGTATTTCTACTTGCTCTTTTTCCATGATAGCCTAAAGTTAGGCTAAAACTCTTACGAGTGGGAGGGTGCTTGATTCATTCTGATTATTCTATGAACGGTAATAATCGATCAATTCCGAAAGCTAATTTTGCGGTCGTAAAAGTATGAGGATTCAACTAGTATTAGCCTTTCTGCTAATTAGCGGCACGGCAACATCGATTTTTTCACAAAGCATTGAAATTCGTCAGGTATCAGATCAAATAAAGATCGATGGTATTCCGGATGAAATGGCATGGAATAAGGCTGATTCTGCTTATGGGTTCACTCAGAATTTCCCAACAGACTCACTAATGGCCACTGGGCAAACGGTAGCCAAGATTCTATATGATGAAGAAAGCATATATGTCTTAGGGATCATGTATAACAAGCCTGATCCACGGCAATATGTGACTCCTTCCTTGAGGAGAGATTTTCGAGGTGCTGCCAATGATAGTTTTTCTGTCATATTTGATACGTTCTCTGACAAAACAAATGGTGTTTTATTTGGAGTAAATCCATTTGGCGTGATGCGAGAAGCCATAATTGCAAATGGAGGATCGGGTAACGGGAGCTTTAGCCTTGATTGGGATAATAAATGGTATGCAGAAGCAAAACAGTATGAAGGGTACTGGGTCGTGGAAATGGCTATCCCTTTCAAAACATTGCGGTATGCTGAAGGAGCTGATTCTTGGCTTGTTAATTTCTATCGAGTAGATAGCGAATATGCAGAGCGAAGTGCATGGGCACCTGTTAGGCTTGGATTTCCGATTTTCAACCTAGCAAATAACCGTAAATTGGTTTGGGACGAACCTACTAATAAGCCTGGTACTAACATCTCTGTAATTCCTTATTTGGCTTCTAATACCGATCGAGATTTTGAGGAAGGTACTGGCGATGATTTTGATCCCTCCGTAGGTTTCGATTTAAAATATGCAGTTACTGCCGGTTTGAATTTAGATGTTACCGTTAATCCAGATTTCTCACAGGTTGAGGTTGATCAGCAAGTTACAAATCTGGATCGCTTCGAAATATTTTTTCCAGAGCGAAGACAATTCTTTTTGGAGAATGCAGATCTATTTTCTGGATTTGGAAACAGAGGAACACGTCCATTCTTTTCAAGAAGAATTGGAATAGCAATTGATACAACTACTGGGCAGAATATTCAAAATCGTATTCCTGTTGGTACACGGCTTAGTGGGAAAATTAATAATGACTTAAGAGTAGGTGTTTTGTCTATGCAGGCTGCACGTGATGAATCGATTGGACTGCCTTCTTACAATTATTCCATGCTGAGTTTACAGCAAAAGGTGTTTAATAGGTCTAACGTAAACATGTTTGTGGTTAACAAGCAGACGTTTGAAGCGGAGGAAGAATATGCGAGCAACACTTTAAGTAGGTACAATCGTACGTTAGGTTTGGAATATGTGCTAGCGAGTGCAAATAATGTGTGGAATGGTCGGTTTTTTTATCACAGGTCTTTTGATGTGGTAAGGCAAGATAAGCCCTTTGCAGGAGGAGCTAGTGTCAGCTATAACACGCCGGAATGGTCAGTTGATGTGTTTTCTCAGTTAGTAGGTGAAGGGTACAATCCAGAGGTGGGGTTTGTTAGAAGAAATGACATTCGACAATTAGCAACCACTGTCCAATATCGATGGTTTCCAACAGGAGGAAAAATTCAAAGACATGGACCTGGTTTTGATTTTGATATGGTGGGTAATGATGAATTCGGATTCTTGGATTGGGACTATAATATCCTTTACAATATTGATTTTAGAAATACTGCCACTTTTAGCATGAGATTGAGGAGGCAATACACCTTCTTGTTTAATTCATTTGATCCAAGTGGTTCGGGCGGTGTAGAGCTAGCTGCAGATACAGATTACACCAATTTTCAATTCATTGCTTCATATCAATCGGATCAACGAAAGAAATTTTTCTATAATCTACGAACTCGCTCCGGACAATACTTTAATGGAGATCGACTCAATCTGCAGGGTTCCATTGGGTACCGATACCAGCCACTAGGATTTACATCCATTGACTTTGCCTTTAATAGAATTATTCTTCCAGAACCTTACACTACGACTACTTTGTATTTAATAGGTCCCAGGTTTGATTTTACCTTTACTAAAAAGATCTTCTGGACCACATTTGTTCAATACAATAGTCAGATTGATAACTTAAATATCAATACCCGGTTTCAATGGCGCTTTAAACCTGTTTCAGATATTTTCTTGGTATATACAGACAATTACTTCGCTACTCATGAAGGCGGGTTCAATATTGGACAACCACGTACACGAGCGCTTACATTCAAGATTACTTATTGGTTGAACTTGTGAGTTGTTTGTTTGGTAAACAATGCGGAAGCTGAAATTTGAACTATCTGATAATTCTATCTTTTCCCTTGAATGTCAAAATAAGTAAAGAGCTATTTATCATACTTCTCTTTCCATTCTTTAACTATGCTTGGCAGTTCTTCGCCATCTGCCACGAAAATCATTGAAGCCGAATTCATGCAATAACGTAAGCCTGTAGGAGCAGGACCATCATTAAAGACATGGCCTAAGTGTGATCCACTTCCACTGTCAACTACTTCAGTTCTGACCATTCCGTGACTTTTGTCTACTAATTCTTTAACAGCATTTTCGTTAATTGGCTTATAGAAACTTGGCCATCCTGTACCGGATTTATACTTATGTTCAGAGCTAAATAGTGGTTGGCCAGTAGCTCTGGAATAGTATGTTCCTTTTTTTTTGTTGTCCCAATACTCACCTGAAAATGCATATTCTGTGCCCTGTTGTCGAAGTATATAAAATTCTTCGTCAGTGAGAATTTTCTTCCATTCAGCATCAGTCTTTTCAATGGGATATGTATATACCTCTTCTTTAGATCCAGATTTAGATTGACAAGCACCAGTGATATATGCTATGCTAAGAATTAAAATAAAAGATAACCTCATGATTCTATTTTTTGTCGATAAACGATAAGGTTAATTCAATTGTTTGGGAAAACATGGTTATAGAGATGAATTGAATAGCAAGATCTTTCAAAATGTCGCAATGGCGATACAAATTTCATGACCTTAAACTAATTATAAGTTTACTTGGGTTATGCTCCTTGGTGTTCTTCTTTTTCATTTCTCAGGAGTATCTTTAAGATAAGACCTACTTAACCTAATTATGAGAAATTCAATTGCAGCGATTGCAACTTGCTTCATTCTATGCTATTGCCAATCCCCACCACCTAAGCAGATATCTAAGAATAATATTCAGTCGCTCACCTTAACGAAAGGTACAAACATGGCAGTGGTAATTTCTCCTGACGGCAATACGCTGGCATATGACTTATTAGGACAAATTTGGCTGATGCCAATTGAAGGAGTGGAAGGACAGCCTCTAACTGATGCTTTTGGAAATGCAAGACAGCCATCGTGGTCTCCTGATGGAAAACAAATCGCTTTTCAAGCTTATTGGGATGGCAACTGGCACATTTATACCATAAATGCTGATGGTACTGGCCTCAAGCAAATTACTTCTGGTGACTTTGATCATAGGGAACCACATTGGTCACCTGACGGTATAACATTGGCATTTTCTTCGGATCGTAATGGTACATATGACATCTGGAAACTCAATCTCATTGGTGAAAAGATGGAAGCTATTACATCAGGTGCTGGCAATGAGTATGGACCAGCGTGGTCTCCGGATGGTCAAGAGTTAGCTTACGTAACAAAAGAAGGAGGAGAATCCGAACTTAGAATCAAGTCTGAGACTGAATCCGGAGTATTGCTAACGTCATCTGGTTCCATATCTGGAGCGTCATGGTCTCCTGATGGAAGTAAAATCATTTTCAATGATATTAAAAATGCAACTGCACAATTGAAACAGATAGATTTAGAGTCAGGTAGCATTAAGGTAGTCTCAGATGAAGGCGAAGACGTTTTCCCATTCCGACATAGCTGGATTTCTAATCATTCACTCATGTATACTAGTTCAGGTAGTATTTACCAAGTTTTAGAGAATGGAACAAAAAATGAGATACCATTTTCAGTAAAAGTAGAGCTAGATCGCACACCTTACCAGAGAAAGACCAGAGATTTTGATAGTGTAAGCCCTCAATCAGTCAAAGGAATAGTCTCGCCAGTAATATCACCAGATGGCGAATCAATTGTATTTGTGGCATTACAAGATTTATGGTTGAGGAAAAATGATGGTAGTATTCATCAACTAACAGATGATCAATATGTTCAAATGCTTCCGATTTGGTCTCCTGATGGGCAACAGATTGCTTTTAGTTCAGATCAGGACGGTGAGTTTGGAATTTGGACGATGAGTGCTGGAGGTAGTGATTTGAAAAAAGTCTTAAGTACTGGTGGAAGTATATCAGGTATGGCATGGTCACCAGATGGTCAGTCCATTGCCTACGCGCAGAGCTTTGGCCCTCGATTTGGAAAACTTAGTGTCCTGGATTTAAAAACAGGCAATCAAAGTGAAGTAGCCTCTCGAATAGGAAGCAGTGTGGGTAGTCCTTCATGGTCTGCCGATGGAAAGATTATCGCACTTTCTGTTTTAGCTCCTTATTCATCTCTGTATCGTGAGGGTGTAAATAGGATCATGCTTTATTCTGCCGATGGAAAACGTCAGAGAGTACAAAAAGCTCCGGAACATTGGTCTTTTGGTGTGAGAAATAATGATGGTCCATTATGGTCTCCCGATGGCAAGTTTATGGCTATGATTTCAAGAGGAAGTTTGTGGCTCTTACCAGTAGACAAATACGGAAATGCTACTGGAGACCCTGTCCGTCTTACTGAGGAGTTAGCTGATGCTCCAACATGGACTGCTGATTCAAAAAGATTACTGTACATGGCAACTGATGAATTAAAGGTTTATGATGTTGAAAACGAGACTTCCAGTTTGATTCCTGTTGATTTAAGTTGGTCCAGGAAGCATCCAAAAGGTACAACGCTAATCCATGCTGGAGGTTTGATCGATGCTGTAAGCGACACTTTGATACAGGATGTTGATATACTCATTGATGGCCATCGGATAGATTCGATTGAGCCTCATAATGATAGCAGAGTGGCCGATCGAAAGATCGATGCTTCTGACGCATTTGTTCTGCCTGGTTTAATAGATATTCATGTGCATGAAGGGAGTGGGGATGGAGAGAAATTAGGCCGAACCTGGCTGTCATGGGGAATTACATCAAACAGAAATCCTTCTGGAGATCCTTACGATGCACTCAATCGTCGCGAGGCCATTCAATCAGGTAAAGCTATCGGGCCTAGGATGTATTTTACCGGAAGTCCTATCGATGGTAGTAGGATTTTTTACGGTGGTGCTTCAACTACATTATCGGAGGAGCAAGTAGATCAAGAGTTGAATAGAGCCGAGGTGTTGGATTACGACCTAATCAAAACCTATGTACGCCTTCCTGATTTACTGCAACAAAGGGTAGTAGAAGGCGCTCATCGAATAGGAATTCCTGTCACCTCTCATGAGCTTTATCCAGCTGTAGGATTCAATATCGATGGAGTGGAGCATATCAAAGGCACAAGTAGACGAGGCTATTCAGCTAAGTTGTCCGAAACAAGAAAAGCTTATTCTGATGTTACAGATCTTATCGCGAAATCAGGTATGTGGTTTACACCTACAACTGCTATTTATCTAGGCTATCAATATGTAATTGCACGAGACCCATCAGTCATGAATGATCCTAGGTTACAAGAATTGGCTGAATTGAGGTATTTGGCAAGTATTAGCGCTTCTGCAGATCAAATTCAGAGCGATAGGGGAACCTATGAGAAACTTTATAATAATGTCCTGCAAATGGTGAAAGATATTCATGAAAAAGGAGGTCTAGTTACTGCAGGGACAGACGCTCCAATTATCCCTCAAGGATTTGGATTGCATACTGAGCTTGAGAATTATCAGGATGCTGGATTGACGCCATTAGAGATAATTAGAACAGCTACCATAAATAATGCAATTGCCCTCAATGCTCAAGATGATTTAGGATCAATAGAAGTTGGCAAACTGGCAGATATGGTAATTGTAGACGCTAATCCACTTGATGATATTCGAAACGCGCGAACAACTCGAATGGTCATCAAAAATGGTGAGGTTTATACGTTAGAAGAATTAATTAAAGGTGAAATGGATTAGTACTACAAGCTATCTTTTTACTTAACAACTAATCTCTTCATTATATCTGATTTTGAACCAATTATTTTAACTAGATATACGCCTTTATTTAATCCTGATATAGGAATTGGTTGCGAAATATCATAGTTACTTTCTCTTGTTATTACAGTTCCTGTAAGCGAGATTACTTCTATAGCTTTCACTTGATCATTATCTAGGTTGACAAAGAAATGCGTGCTTGCAGGATTGGGAAATACTTTGACTTCAGAAAGCTCATCAACGCTCAAAATTGGATTGTCAGGTGGATCTACATCTCCAACAAGGTATCTCAATAGGAATTCATTACCGCTTTCACCTTCGGTATTATCTAAGTCGTATTCTTTAATATCAGCTTTAACATCGGAGAGATTTACATTAGTGGCTACTTCATAAAGTTCTCTGGAATGATACCAGTGGTGTAGCACATCGTCGCTAGGATGATCAGCAGTGTTTTTACTGAAAATATAAAGTGGAGGATCATCATCGGATAAATGATAAAGCATATCTACATCCTGACGGTATTGAATTAATTCAGGATCATGAACAATCTGGTACAGTGAATCTAATCCTCCATAAAAGTTTTCAGTGGTCTCATAAGTCATAATTTCTGCGATACTATCGAGCGTGAAATTCGTTCCTTGATCATCAAAATTGTTGAATATTTCCGTTTCCCATTTAAATAAGTCATAGGTTGATTGGGAACCGCTTGCAAACACTGCATTTACACGTGTTGACTCTCTTAAAACATGATCTTCGTTGTCAGGTTCAGCCATATCATCTCGAAATCCAAGCCACATACTTGTGCCTGCACCTGCTGAGGATCCCATTAGAGCTATCCTATCTGGATCAATATTAAGGTTGGCAGCATAGTGTCTGATAAACTGCAGGCCTAACTTGGAATCATTTAGGCACTTTATGACTCCTTCTAAGTCTGGTTCTCCTTTTGCAATCAGACGATACCCTAAGCTGATAAAGGCTATATCATTTTCCAAAAAGAATTTTACTGTTTCTCTTCTCTCAGGATCTTTGAAAACAGTGCCTGGACTGCCATCGGTAAAACCTCCACCATGAAAGAAAATTACTAGAGGGAAGGTGTCCTCTGTATTGGGAAGGAAGATATGAAAGAGTTGTTTTGAAGGATCTGCATCTCCATAAGGAATATTGATAGCTTGAACTGCATTAGGATTGATGACATTAAAACTGTCTGCAAGAGACTCATAATTTGGAGTTTGTGAAAAAGAAGGTGTGATGATGAAAGTGATAATCAAGAGTAAAACGGTAGTTTTTAATAAGCTCATGTAGGTATATTAGTTATTTGCCTGTTTAGACATTGGTAATGTCAAAAGGTTTAATCCGGTTAGGGTTTTTTCAATCAATTGTCTTAATCCACTAACTTTGATATAACCTACTTTTCAATAAATGAAATACCTAACTCTACTAATTACTATAATGGTATTGGCATGCAGTCCTAATAAGAAGGAAGTCAATATCAACTGGAAGTCGATAGAAGCAGACTTGCAGACGCTAATTATCCAAGCCAATAATGGTGATACCATTGATATTCCAGCTGGGTACTTCATGTTTAAAAATCCACTCATTTTAGATGGATTGTCAGATGTAGTTATACAAGGCGCTGGTATGGAAAATACGATTCTGTCATTCGAACTTCAAGTCAGTGGAGCTGAGGGTATAAGAGCTGCCAATTGTACCAATCTTACTTTTCAAGATTTCACCATTCAAGATGCACCGGGGGATAATATTAAGGTTACGGATACAGATGGAATTACCTTTAGAAATGTGAGGTCGCTCTGGAGCGGAGAACCTAAACCTGAAAATGGGGCCTATGCATTTTATCCGGTTTTGTGCAAACGTGTGTTGGTTGAAAACTGTGAAGCAATTGGATCGTCCGATGCAGGCATTTACGTAGGGCAATCTGATAGTGTGATTATTAGAAACAATCAAGTGTATCACAATGTCGCCGGCATCGAAAGTGAAAATAGCCGGTGGGTGGAGATCTATGGCAATTATGCTCACGATAATACTGGAGGAATACTGATTTTCGATATGCCTGGTTTAACACAAAGTGGACATACGACACGAGTGTTTGACAATGATGTAATATCTAACAACCTTTCAAATTTTGCTCCTGAGGGTAATGTTGTGGCAGTTGTGCCTCAAGGGACAGGTATCATGATGATGGCAACTCGTAAAATCGAAGTGTTTGATAATCGCATTCACAACAATCGAACATTAGGAGCTGCTTTGGCAAGCTATGTACTAGTGGAAGCTTTAGGAGCAGAGGAGGGAAGTCAACTTGAAGAAGCCAATAATCAAATCAATGAAGGTTACGATCCATACCCAAATGAGATCTACTTTCATGACAATGAATTTAAGAATAAGCATTGGTTTCCAACGTTTGAAAATGATTTTGGACTTCTTTTTATGCGATACTTTACATTCAGCCTTCCTGATTTTGCAATGGACGGAATCTTTCCTCCTGATAAAGAATTTGTGATGTGTTTGAGTAATAATGGCGAATTCAACTTCGCAAACATTGACGCAGAGAATGAATTCGAAGGAAGAACGACCGATTGGAAAATGTATGAATGCGCCGAAGGTACCATAGATCCCATCTTTCAATGAGAATAGTAGTAGTCTTTTTCATCTTAGTTTTTTTTTCTTGCTCTACTCCAGAAAAGAAGCCGATTGTTCTCGAAGAAGTTAGCTTGGGAGTTGCAGAGGTTTCGGATTATCCTAAAATGTTGAGTGAATGGGGTTTGTTCAAGGACCCTTTGAGAGAGTTAATTCCTGCAAATGATAGAATGTTTTCATATGAAATTAATTCCCCACTTTTTTCTGACTATGCTCACAAAGCTAGATTCATAAAGCTCCCCGAATCGCAAAATATTGGCTATCATGAGACAGAGGTGCTAGACTTCCCAGACGAGACAGTGTTAGTTAAGAATTTCTATTATCCGAATTTGGATCTGTCTGCAGATAGAAGAATAATGGAGACTAGGTTGTTAGTCAAAGAAGATCAAGGATGGGAAGCCATTGTTTATCAATGGAATGAGGATCAGACGGATGCAGAACGTATTCTATTAGGTGAGCAAATACCTATCAAGTGGAAGAGCGAAGAAGGCATTGTGAAAAACATAAATTATAGCATTCCTTCACAGCCACAATGCAAGAGCTGTCATGACCTTAATGGCAAAATGACTCCCATAGGGCCATCCGTTCGCCAATTGAATCGAGGAGAGCAATTATCACATTGGATAAACGAAGGATGGCTAGAATCAACTCCAGATACTTCATTGCCTAGACTAGCAGAATACTCCAACAAGAAGGAATCTCTTGAATTAAGAGCCAGAGCATGGTTAGAAGTAAACTGTGCGCACTGTCATCGGAGGGAGGGGCCAGCTAAGAACTCTGGGCTTTATTTATTGGCTTCGCAATCAGATCCTTACAGATTGGGGGTAAATAAACCGCCTATAGCAGCTGGGAAAGGCTCTGGAGGTTTGAAATACAGTATTGTGCCAGGAAATCCCGATCAATCCATTTTAGTCCATCGCATAACGTCATTAGAGCCAGGTGAAATGATGCCAGAACTCGGCAGGAGTCAAACCCATGAAGAGGGTGTCCAACTCGTTAGGGAGTGGATTGAGTCGATGGACTAATTTCATAATTCAAGTTCTTGATGAATTTTTTAGGCTCATCCACATAGATGGCTATTTTTTTGAATGGCTTTTTGAAACCATAAAACCTGGATATGTAATGTTCCTTTTTAACTTCTAACAAGACATTATTGCCTTCCATATCCTTGAAAGAAGATAAATGAATCAAGCCATCCATTTGATCAAGAGATTTGGTTTGGCTAGTCACACTTTCTATTTGATGAAGCGGTAACTCTACATTACCCATTAGCCCATACTTAAGATTCAATGCATCTTTGGAAATAGTTATTGGACGCTTGCTTAGTGAACGAAGAATGCCAAAAACTTGAAAACAACCATAAATGCTTAGGATAGTCATTATCCAAGCAGCTAACGGACTCCACTTCTGTAGAACAAGATGTACAGCAAATGCTTCAATGATGATAAGGAATACGAATACACCCAATACCATTTGGGTGCTTGTGGTCTTATGGTAGGTATATTCATTTTGTTTTATTTCACACTTTTTCCAATGAATAAATCCATAGTAAAAGACCGATAATTCAGTAGCGAGTGCTGCACTTATTCCTTTTGGTAAGATGGTATCACCTGCATTTTTTGCTGCTACAAAGAAGTCAGGTGTCTCTAAGCGGTTTTGCTTGATTTTTTTAAAAGCTTTAACAATAGAGCAAACTAAATAGGTAACTATACCAAGCTCAAGAACAGGCAGAAACCAAGTTCTAACAAGAGAAACATACGTTTGATGTTCTGTTGGAAGAATTGATGAAGCGACAATGATGCCTAGAATGAAAACTGGTACAACTGTGGTTTTAGGAACATTACTTTTCCGAATGATTAGAAAGTAAACGATAGGGGATGTGATAAGTAAATCAAACGTGATTGCCCATGAAAATTGAGTAGGGTCATTAATAAAAATAGGTGACTGTGTTAAAAGAATACAGCCAACTATGATGGCAGGAGGAAGAAGAAATAAGATCTTTCTAATATTGATAGATTGTACCATCTCAATGTTATTTTACAGAGTAGGTACAAAAAAAGGGGTGTTTATTACACCCCTCTTGATATTTTTTCGAACTGAGTATTTTACCTTAAATTCCTTGAAAGTGATTCTATTTTCTGATAATCCCTTCCTTCAAACAATTCTTCAAACGTGGGCTCATCAGAATATTTAAATAAGTTTCCAAAGCGAATTTCTAAATCTTGTAAGCTAAATCCATCTATTTCCTCTTCAACTCGATTTGCTATTGCTTGTGGTATACCAATATTACCAATATCATTTTGTCTTCCCACGAGTATCCAATCCACACCGTATTCTTCGTTGGAATTCCTAAAGCTGAAATTGAACAAGGAATAATCACTTGAGCTACTAATCTCCACATTCGCAGGATCCGAATTAACTAAGTTGAAATCCAAAGAAGGGATGCTAAAAATTTCATCAATAGCATTTGTTTCCTCTCTAACTCTGTAGGTATTAGGTGTTGCAATTATCCTATTATCAACAGAGCTAATTACGAAGGTATTCTCTGGGATAAAATGTTGGATTTTTTGTCCTGGAATAGTTGTGCCAGATTCTCTTGAAATAGTAAATTCATTTTCTTTGGATTCGTCTATGATATAGCCTCGTACAGTGCTTGTGAAAATTTCTTCATCAGGAAAAGAGATTTCAAATGGATTGGTAACGATAGGTATATCAGAGTATTCTAATTCTATACTGAAATTGTTATCAACTCCTCTTTCAAGATAGTATCTTTTGAAAGCTTCAGTTTCATTTTGAAGAAGTAGATAGATGTTATTTCCCTCTCGTAAATCAACATTAATTGTCGCCTCATTTGGACTAATTGTTGCTGATCCAGAATAACAACATAATCCATTTATACCACTTATGGAACTCCCTGTATTATTCACCTGAATTGTGGCTGTACCTGTGGTAATCGTCGGTTCTGAATCAGAAAAGTCTAGTTTGCCCGCTTCAGCATTGATGAATGTGTTGTACGTTTTAGAGACATATCCAGTGCTAAAAGTGAATTCTCTAAAAAAAGTAAGATCAAATCGTTTTCCACTCAAACCAAAATCCGCTTCTAATACGACTTGACTGTTGTTTTGAATGACACTTTCAGAAACAATATTCCCAGACTCATCAGTGAGATATACATGACCTATCTGAGTATCAAAAAGATAATTTTCCGGAAAATTTATTATCAGTTGTGATGGTAAGCTCTCGCCATCGTCTGAACTGCAGCCATACATGAATAACATTCCTGATAGTGCGAGAATGAGAATACCGTTCTTAAGTGCTTTCATTTATTGTTTAGTCATCTAGTTTAACAGCATCAACTTGGGCGTCTTTTACCTTTTGATTGAATTCCTTGATTCTTGAATCTAGGATATCGCCCAACATTTTGAGTTGCTCGTCAATTTTAGCTGTCACCTCATTGTAGAATTCCAAAGATGAATCTGTTGGCCTGTAGCTACCCACACCTGATAGAGAGGCCAAATGTCCTAGCTTATTATTCAAACGAATTGGGAAATTAAGTGGATCTTGGCCACTTTCATTCTTCGTCTGATACAAAGCTTTTTCAATCTCAGACATATCCTTAATGATTGCTTTGCCAAGCTCACTGATTTCATCATTATCTGCTTTTTTCATTACATCTTGAATTTGGCTTTTTGCTTTTCTTATGCTGATGATACCTTCATGAGTCTCGGTTAGTTTGTCCCTAACTTTTATGAGAAAATCAAACTGTGCCTGATAATCTGCTTGTGTTGCCTCAGCTCTCGGGTCTGCAAGAATCTTGAATCCGTGAGATGTCTCATTACCATTTACAGTCATCTTCACGGTGTACTCTCCAGGAATAGCCATCGGTCCACTGGTGGTTGCCCACCATAGAATCATGCCATCAAAGGTTTTTGCTCCATCATATCGCATTCCCCAATTCATGGTGTTATATCCTTCCTTGACCTTAAGCTTTTCTTCTTTTTCTTCCTTATTTGGATGAGTAGAATATCGCTTTATCAAGTCACCATCACTTTCATGAAAACTTATCGAAATGGTATCTGATGATACTGTGTCTTTCACGAAATAATTGACTAATACCCCGCCAGGGTGGTTTGTACCTGATGTTCTTGAGGTACGTCCGTTTCCTCCACCCATACGGTAGCTGTCCATCGGTTTGTATAAATAGTGAGACTTCCCGTTAGCATCTACTAATTGATGTAAAGGTGTAAGGTCATCTATCAACCAGAAGCTTCTTCCTTGAGTTGCTGCAATTAGGTTATTATTCTTTATTGCTAAATCAGTAATTGGGACAACAGGAAGGTTCATTTGGAAAGGCTTCCAGCTTGCTCCATCATCAAATGAAACATACATTCCAGCTTCAGTACCTGCATAAAGCAATCCTTTTTTATTTGGATCTGCACGAAGAACTCTTGTGAAATGCTCAGATGAAATACCACTAGTTATTTTTTTCCATGTTTTTCCATAATCCTCTGTTTTGTAGAGGTAAGGAGTATAATCACCAAGCTTATACTTAGTTCCTGCAATGTATAGACCTCCTTTATTGAATGGGTCAATTTCTACACTGTTAATCATCATCCATTCAGGCATTCCTGCAGGAGTGACATTTGTCCAGTTATCACCACCATCACGTGTAATATGTACAAGCCCATCATCCGAACCCGTCCAGATTACACCTTCCTCATGATACGATTCAGTAGCTGCAAAAATGGTACAGTAATACTCAACACTCGTATTGTCTTTTGTTATAGGACCTCCTGAAGAACCCAACTTAGAAGGATCGTTTCTAGTAAGATCAGGACTGATTATTTCCCATGTCTGACCTTCATTAGTAGTTACATGAAGTTGATTGGAAGCAGTATAGAGTCTGTTGGAATTGTGAGGGGAGAAGAAGATAGGGAAGTTCCACTGGAACCTATATTTGAAACCTTCTGCTCCGTGACCCATAGGGTTGTCTGGCCAAACATTCACAGCTCTTACTTGATCGTTGGAGTGATCCACTCGAGTCAAGAATCCGTCATAGCTTCCACCATAGACGATATCATTGTTGTCCGGGTTAGGAGCAATGTGGGCACTTTCACCCCCAGCTGTAGATTCCCAATTATCAGTGCCAATAAACCAACCACCAGTTCTGTGATCAATTCTTACTGTCGAATTATCCTGTTGCGCTCCATAGATTCTGTATGGGAAAGAGTCATCGGTTGTAACTCGATAGAATTGAGCCGTTGGTTGATTTTGGTAGGTAGACCAGTTTTCACCAGCATCAAAACTTACTTGGGCTCCACCATCATCACCGATTACCATTCTTTGATTGTCTTCTGGTGCAATCCAAAAGTCGTGATGATCTCCATGTGGTGCATTGTAGGTTTTATATGTCTTACCACCATCTGTGGATTTGTGATAGCGTACATTCATTACATAAACGCCATCTTCATCCTGCGTGTCAGCATAAATACGTGTGTAATACCAAGCACGCTGTCTTAGTTTTCTTTCTTTGTTGATCAGCTTCCAGGTTTTACCAGCATCATCTGATCTGTAAACACCTCCGGCATTATTTTCTATAATGGCCCATACTCTGTTGGAGTTTACCGGAGAAACGGTTACTCCCGAAATGCCCCATGTACCGCCTGGAAGACCTTCATTTTTTGAAATATTCGTCCATGTATCGCCACCATCAGTACTCTTCCATAAAGCTGAGCCATCTCCACCACTTTCTAGGCTGTAAGGTGTACGTCTTATTCTCCATGTAGAAGCATATAGAATTCTTGGATTGTTAGGGTCGAACGTTAGATCTACAGCGCCTGCGTCAGCATTGGCAAAAAGAATTCGTTCCCAGTTCTTACCTCCATCTTTACTTCGATAAACACCTCTTTCCTGAGATGATTTATACAAATCACCCATCACTGCTGCATAAACAAGATCTGGATTTTTAGGATGTATTCTCACTCTTGGTATATGACGCGCATTTTTCATTCCTATTTCTTGCCATGTAGTTCCAGCATCTACAGATTTCCACATGCCCCAGCCAGAGGATACATTACCTCGTACAGTAACCTCTCCACCACCAACATAAATGACATTGTTATCCCATTCACTTACCGCAACTGCACCAATAGATCCACCAAAAAAACCATCAGATATATTTTCCCATGTACTTCCTGCGTCTTTAGTTCTCCAAACTCCTCCTCCGGTTGCACCCATGTAGTATAGATTGGGTTTGCCAGGAACGCCGGTCACGGCAGCAGATCTTCCTCCACGAAATGGACCAATATTTCGCCATTGCATTCCATCGTAGAGCTTACTATTATAGCTTGTTGTATTGCTGGAAGAATTCTTTTTCCTCCTTTGTGCTTCTCCTTCTTCAGCGATAAACATCACTATCAGAAGCACTAATAATATCTTCTTCATACGTTTAGGTTTTAGTTTTCATTCAAGTTAATGATAATGGGATTAGATTTTTTCAGGAACCTACACTAGAGGTTATTTATTCATTTGGATGGGGTGGGGAACTTTTTTGAATGTTTTAGCTTTGACATCAATATTTTTAATGAAAAAAATCACATCTTTTCGTTGTGAGTAAAGGAAACCTCTCTCAAGTACATCTTCAGATCATTGAGCAAATGATTACCGAGTCGCTTAGCAAGGCAGCTGAGTCCATGGCTCAAATGTTGAAGATTCGTGTAAACCCAGATTTAATCCAGTTCGGGGAAGGTCAGTTACATGCTATTAGGGAATTTGATGACCTGGGAAGGTTTAAGGTTAACCTAATGAAGGTCGCCTTCAATGGCGAAATCAATGGAGCGTTCTATTTTGTGATCAATAATCATGAAATGGATCTTATCAACAGTGTATGCTTACCAGATGATATTACCAGTTCCAGGAATTCTCATACCAAGATGATGAAACATGATTTCATGTCGGAAATTGAGAACTTGATCGCAAATATGTCAATTGCCGCTCTTTCTGAATTTCTGGGAGTACAAGTAATAGGAGAAGTGCCTATCGTTCGAAATATGAAAGGGGAGTTGGTGAATGCTTATTTAGAAAATGAAAATGAGCTCAATAAGACTAATTTCTTTGTAAACTCCACACTAAATGGGGCAGTTGTGAATATAGCACCTCACTTTCTGTGGATGATCGATGACAATTTTATTCGAATCACTAAGCTCAATACCGTAGCCTAATCCTTCTTAAATTTTAAAGCTGCAGAATTCATGCAATAGCGCTGCCCACTAGGTTGCGGACCATCTGGAAATATGTGTCCCAGGTGGCTACCACATTTGGCACATTTTACCTCTGTTCGAATCATGCCAAAGGACTTATCCTTCTCAAAATCAACAGCTTCAGCAGTAATTGGATCATAGAAACTAGGCCACCCTGAACCAGAATCGTATTTAGTCTCAGATGAGTATAATGCATTTCCACAAGCTGCGCATTCGTAGACACCTTTTTCTTTATTTTCTAAGAGAGCACCAGTCCACGGTCGTTCTGTCCCTTTTTCCCTTAAAATGTGGTATTGCTCGTCTGAAAGCTCATTTTTCCACTCTTCTTCTGATTTATTGATTTTATCCATTCTTGCGAGGCTTTTTGGGGGTTCTGTGTAATACCAACTAATACGAAGATAAAACAGTTCAAGGATTGAATTAGCCACTTATCACATATGTTAAAATTCATGTAACCAAAAGCATGTTTTCAACATTATGTAGTTGACACTACACTACTTATTATGAAGCGAAAACTAATCATCGTTTTTACACCAATTTTGATTTTAATTCTTGCCTTTATGCTTGCTGGTTTCTTCGCAGGACAGAAAGAGGACCCAAAGGATAAAAGGCCTCAAGCGGTAAAGAAAACAGTACAGACGAAAAAGGTCAACTACCAATCACTGCAAACAGATGTGGTATCGTACGGGAGAGTTGAAACAGCACAGACGTTAGACCTTCTTTCTGAAGTATCAGGACGGATGTATCAGGGTAATGTAAGGCTAAAAGAAGGTCAGAGTTTTAGGAAAGGAGATCTTCTTTTTTATATCGATGACAAGGAGCCTTCATTGAACTTAAAGTCTCAGAAAAGCAATTTCCTCAGAGATCTTGCTGGAATCTTACCTGATTTAAAAATCGATTTTAGTGACAATTTCGATGCATGGAATGGCTACTTCAGTTCATTAGACATTGAAAAGAAGTTTGCAGAACTGCCGGAGGTTGTATCAGAAAAAGAAAAGATATTTCTAGCAACCAAAGGCATTTACAGTTCTTATTATTCAATAAAAAGCGCTGAGGCAAGATTAGATAAGCATCGCTACTATGCACCATTTGCGGGAAGCATTATGGAGGTGAATTTACAATCTGGTTCTTTCATCAATCCTGGGGTGAGTATTGGTAAGGTTATGAGAAGAGGTGTTCATGAGTTGAAAGTCTCTGTAGAAACAAAAGATATTCCATGGATAAAGACCAATTCTCCAGTAAAAATTTATTCTGATGAAATGAATAAATACTGGGATGGAGAAGTCTCCAGAATTAGTGATTTTGTTAATCAAAATACGCAATCTGTCGATGTATTTATCGCTATCAAATCGACAGGTGAAAAGATTTATGACGGTCAGTTCTTTCAAGCAGCTATTCCGGCTAGAACTGTTAAAGACGGCATGATAATGCCTCGAAATGCAATCTACAATGGCAATGAAGTATATGTTGTTCAAGACACACTGTTGAAGGCCAGAAAAATCAATGTTATAAGATTAGTAAATGAGGAAGCTATAGTAAACGGATTGGAACGTGGCGAGGATTTAGTTATTGAGCCATTAATAGGTGCATATAACAACATGGTGGTGGAGAAACGCGAGAATAAAGATATTGATTTAGAACTTGGTGTAGGTCAAGAGCTAAGTAGTACTGGTCAGTCTCCGGCTGCGACTAATTAAACGAACAAAGACTATGGCATTTATTAAAAATCTTGTTGAGTACTTCGTTAAGTTTCCAATACTAGCGAACATCCTAATAGCATTAACGCTGATAGGTGGTGTTGTTTCCATAGCCAATACTAAGAAGTCATTTTTTCCAACCAGGAGTGATCGTAACATTAATATTACTGTGGTATATCCTGGAGCCTCGCCACAGGAAATGGAAGAAGGGGTGACGCTAAAAGTAGAGGAGGCTATCAATTCTATTGCTGGAATTGATGAGATCATATCAACTTCTTCTGAGAATTCAGCCAATATAACATTAGTAACCTTCGATAATTTTGATATTGATGATATCTATACGGAGGTTAAAAATGCAGTAGATGGCATCAATTCGTTTCCTGCAGGTGCTGAAAAGCCAATAGTCTTTAAGCAGAAGCAAAGATCTACAGCTCAATGGCTTGGGTTAACAGGAGATGTAGATCTAAAAACGCTAAAGAAATTTTCTGAGGAAATTGAAGATGATTTACTTGCTATGGAAGCTATTTCCCAAGTAAATGTGAGTGGGTTTCCAGCTCTTGAGGTGTCCATTGAAGTTAGTGAGCAAAATCTTCTTAGATACAATCTCACATTTGATCAGGTAGCAAATGCTGTACGGCAAAATAATAGAGACATTTCTGCAGGGTCTGTTAAGTCATCTACTGAAGAGATACTAATTAGATCTAATGCAAAAGAGACTGAAGCATCAGACATTTCCAATATCATTGTTAGAAGTAATAGCGATGGAAGCGAGATCTTACTTAAGGATATCGCCAATATTAAAGAGCAGTTTGCTGACGTTCCATCAAAAGCTCTTTTAAGTGGAAAGCAAGCAGTATTTATTGAGGTAAGAAAGCTAGAGACTGAAGATCTCGAAGAAATTTCAAATGTGGTCAATGCATATGTTGATGATTTCAATTCAAAAAACAATGCTGTAGAGCTACACATGACATGGGATTTCATGAGTATGCTGAATCAAAGACTTGATTTACTTACGAATAATGGAATCGTTGGTCTACTACTCGTACTTGTATCTCTTGGGCTCTTTCTAAGCTTAAGACTTTCGTTTTGGGTAGCATGGGGTATTCCATCATCTTTCTTAGGGATGTTCATTTTGGGAGCCTTTGTAGGCCTTACTATTAATATGATCTCACTTTTTGGAATGATCCTCGTAATCGGAATTCTAGTAGATGATGGGATTGTAATTGCTGAGAATATTTATTCACACTTTGAAAAACATGGCAATCCCATCAAGGCTGCCGTTAATGGTACGATTGAAGTACTTCCTGCCGTATTCACCTCTGTGACCACTACCATAGTTGCATTCATGCCACTATTGTTACTTACTGGTGGTTTTGAATTTCTACGCGACATGGCATTCGTTGTATGCTTTAGTTTAGGGTTTTCGCTTTTAGAAGCATTCTTTGTTCTTCCGGCTCACCTTGCCAGTAAAAAAGTACTTAAGGTCAAGAAAGAAAATACACGAAGCTATAAGATCAGAAAGACACTTAATGGTACAATTGATTACCTCCGGGACAATGTTTATGGAAAAGGCCTAAGGTTTACCATGCAAAAAAGATGGGTGTCATTATCAATGCTTGCTGGATTCCTTATCATAATCGGGGGACTTCTTGCTGGAGGACAAATAAAAGCAACATTTTTCCCCCAAATTCCATTCAATAGCTTCAATGTAAATATTGCTTTTAAGCCAGGTGAGAGAGAACAGAAAGTAGAACAGTACCTCAAGAAATTTGAAGATGCTATTTGGAAGGTAAATGATGAGATGAAGGATGAGTTGGCGATGGATGAAAATATCATCAACAATACATTTACCAATATTGGTTTTTCACAATGGGAGTCTGGATCTCATACAGGTTCTATCAATATCTTTTATAAAGAGTTGGACGATTATGGGTTGAATCAGTTCGATTTGATAGAAAAGATCAGAGCCGAAATAGGTCCGGTAGGGGAAGCCGAAAAATTTGCAATTGGAGGTGGTAATCGTTTTGGGAAGCCTGTTTCGATGCGTTTAATGGGGAAAAATTACGAGGAGCTTGGGGAGGCCAAACAATTTTTGAAAGACGAATTGGCAGGAATAGCCGATCTCAAAGAAATCGAAGACAATGTGCCAGTAGGTAGAAGAGAAATGTTATTTGATTTGAGACCTGAAGCTTACTTCCTTGGATTGAATCACAATGACATTACGAAACAGATGAGGCAAGGCTTCTTTGGAGAAGAAGTACAGCGTTTCATGAAAGGAAATGACGAGCTCAGGGTTTGGGTAAGATATCCTGAATCGGGACGTAAGAGCATTAACCAATTGGAAGATATCAAAATTAAAACTCCAACTGGAGAAGAATTCCCACTTACTCAATTGGCGAATTACAAGATTGAACGAGGTGTCTCAGGGATCAAACATTATAATACTTCAAGAGCCATTACGGTAGAGGCAGAGATGATAGATCCTTTTGGAGAAGTACCTCCGATATTAAATAAGATCAAAGATGAAATTGTGCCTGCGCTCAATGAGAAGTATCCATCTGTTATTGTCGACTATGGAGGTCAATCGCAGCAAAGTGAGCGAGCTGGAAAAGAGATAGGCTTGTATTTTGGAGGTGCCTTCTTACTTATATTTTTTATTCTGATGATCACCTTCAGATCTTATTATCAGGCATTGCTAATAATCATGATGATTCCATTAGGTTGGTTTGGTGCAATCCTTGGACATGGTATTGAGGATTGGATATCGCCTGCGAAAGAACTTCCGGTTTCCTTATTAAGTGTCTGGGGGATGGTAGCGCTATCCGGAGTAATCATCAATGATGCAGTGGTCTTCTTGTCAAAGTTCAACTCACTTGTGAAAGATGAAGGCATGACGGTATATCAGGCAGCGTATAACGCAGGCCTTTCGAGATTCCGACCAATAATGCTTACTTCGTTGACTACCGTTCTTGGATTATATCCATTGATAAAAGAAACCAGCTTCCAAGCTCAATTCTTGATACCAATGGCGATCTCTGTAGCATATGGAGTGCTCATAGGGACATTTATAATACTGTTATTCTTTCCGGTGTTCATTGTGCTGTTTAATGACATTCGACGAGCAGCTAAGTGGTTGTGGACTGGTGAGAAACCTACAAGAGAAGATGTAGAGCGTGTTCTCATTGATGAGCGAAGAATGGAAAAATACAAGGAATCTGCATAACCTAATTATCTACTACAACATGAAGAAAATACTTTTTTCACTAGGAATACTATGCCTTTTTCATGCCAATGCGCAAGAGCAATTGTCTCTTAGCGATGCAATTCAAATAGGGCTTGAGCGCAACTACAATATTTTAATTGAGGAAGGAAATGTGGAGGTCGCTCAAAACAATAACAATTGGGGAGAGGCTGGCAGATGGCCAACCATATCATTGAATCTGAATCAGAATAATAATTTGACTGATAATGTCAAAGTAGCCTTTCCAACAGCAACTCAGGGACAGACACTTGCAAATTCGCTAAACCCTGTTGTCAATGTGAATTGGACAATTTTTGATGGATTCAGAGTGAAAATCACAAAGAAAAGGTTGGAATTGCTACAGGCTGAGACAGAAGGTAATGCCTCTGTTGTAATCGCTAACAGCCTTCAAAGCATTGTTTTGGGATATTATCTCGCCGTTTTGGAACAAGAACGCTTAGGAGAGTTTGAAAAGCAGCTGGATCTATCTAGGGATAAATACGAATATATTAAAGTCAAATCCGACTTGGGAGGAGCAGTGACCACTGATGTATTACTTGAAGAAGGGAACTATCTAACTGATTCAATCAATTTTATTAATCAACAATTGGTTTTTCGAAATTCAATTAGAGATTTGAATGTTTTACTTGCAGAGAAGGATGTAACCAAAACATACATTTTTACAGATGAGCTAACCATTCCCGATGAGGAGTATACATATGAAGATCTCCGAGAACAAATGTTTCATGAAAATGTAGATCTTCAAAAGCAGTACATCACTCAATCCTTGTTGGGTCAAGCTACAAAACTGAGCAATGCTGATAGGTACCCCAGACTTTCGCTAGCTGCATCGTTTTCTGAAAATCGGAATAGCCTAGATCTTTCTGACGCTATTTTCTTTACTGGAAGTGGGTTTTCAAATGGACCAGATACTCGACTGAATAGTGTTACCGATAACTACACAGCAAACTTCACATTATCGTATACCTTGTTTAATGGAGGAAGAATTAAACGTGCTATTAAGAATGCTGTAGTAAATGAACGAGTAGGTGAGCTAAGAGTAGATCAGCTGGAAAATTCACTTGATAGGGACTTGCTTTCTGGCCTTGATAGATATAATAATCGGAGACAGCTTTTTGCAATTAATGCACGAAGAGAAGAGGCAGCAAAAACCAACCTTGATCTTTCAGAGGAGAAATTTAAAAATGGAAGCATTAATTCTTTTGATTATAGAGATGTTCAAAATAATTATTTGTCTTC
Source organism: Ekhidna sp. (assembly GCF_963691765.1). GTDB lineage: Bacteria > Bacteroidota > Bacteroidia > Cytophagales > Cyclobacteriaceae > Ekhidna. Next base: position 4,322,909 of record NZ_OY829375.1, on the reverse strand, counting down.
CTCAATTTTAAAGCTTCAAGCAATCTATAATTTGATTAATTCAAAAATCGAATTAATGCGGCTGACTGGAGGAATGATAAGAGAATATAATCAATAAGCATCTCTGACTTTTAGCAGGAACTGCTCCATTTCTTTTTTAATTTCTGATGTCGGTCGGGTATAATGATTGTTCATAAAGGAGAATATCATTTTCTTACCAGAACGTGTTATTAAATACCCACTTAAATTATGGTTATTGCTAAGTGTTCCAGTTTTCGCAAAGATGTATGGTGCTTCTTCTTCGTCGGGAACGTATAATTCTTTAAGGGTTCCTTCTCCTCCGGTTGGTAAGAGAGAAGTCATTCTATCCCAACCGAATTCATCTAAGCATATTTTGAGAAGACGTACTTGATCAACAGGAGCAATGAGATTGTAACGTGATAAGCCGGAACCATCGACCCATACCATATCTGTTAAGCTTACGAGACCTGATATCTTAAGCTTTTCTATAAAAGGCGCTATTTCCGTATATCCATTCTCCCTGGCAGCCATTAATAATAGCTGTTCAGCAATAAAATTGTCGCTTGGTTTAAGCATTTTGATCAAAACTGTGTCAATAGGATACGAGTAAAGCGTGTCAGGATTGCTAATTGCCATCTTCGAAATAGAAACTGACGACTTAAGGGTGTCTTGCAACAGCTTAAGTAATAGTTCAGTTGAATACTCAAATGGGATAGTGTAATCAAAACTGTTGCTGTCTAAAGGATGATAAGCATTGAATATGTTGAATTTAATATCTCTATCCACAAGTTTGTTAGGAACTTCTCCACTAAAGATGGAAACATTGTCAGTAAAGAAGGATGGGGTAACAGATAGTGAGTCATCAACTTGCTGTATGTTAACAATATTCCCATAGATCGGCCACCATGAACGGTTCGTTTGATATTGATAGGAAAAATCATCCCATGCCCACCCAGATCCAAATGATGTTGGATCTTCTTCGGGCCAAGCAATTGAGATCTCGTTGAATTCATTTAAAAACTCTAATGCTGGTTGCTGGCTAAAAGGACTGTACAAGAATGTTGGATCACCTATAGGTTCTACAATCACTGATGAATCTTCTTTTAAGTAGAGTAGTGATGGAATAGAATCTTGAAATGATTTAAGTGAAGCATACATTGTCAAAAGCTTCGTATTTGACGCTGGAGTAAACTTTAATGTTGAATTATAACTTGTGATGAATGAATTTGCTTCAATGTCATATAAGCTAAATCCAGTAAACTGAGATGAAAATATCTCTGATTGTTTAAGCAGTTGCTCTGCATCATTACCTACAGCTAGTTGTTTAACGCTCGCACATCCAGCAGTAATGACTAATACCAGTGTAAGTAATGTTAAGTTTGATTTGATTTTTTTTATGATTGACAAACTTTTAAGATGTTGATTCATTGGTAATTCAGGTGACTTTAGCATTTAAGAGCTATTTTTCCGCTCAGATTGTACTATTTTTTTCGTACTCTTTATTTATTTATTTTGCTTCACTAATCTAAACCAAAAGAAACTTCTACCCGCTGAACCAATGAGTATTTTAGAACTAATCACACTCCTCATTTTTCTTGCCGCAGCATTCACGTTAATAAACATTACTGTACTCAAACTGCCATCCACTATTGGTTTGATGTTTATAGCGCTGATAATGTCAGTAACAATTTTGATACTTGGATATTTCGTCCCCTCTATCACAGAAGGAGCGGAACATATAATAGCTGAATTTGACTTTGAAGAGGTTTTAATGAACGTAATGCTCAATTTCCTGCTATTTGCGGGTGCATTATCGACCAACCTTAATAAACTGATAGAAGAGCGTGTTCCTGTTGTTATTCTTGCAACTTTAGGAACATTAATGTCAACATTTATTGTCGGCTTTCTCGTCTACAAGATATTCCCATTGATATTAGGCTTCGAAATAGATCTAATCTATTGCTTACTGTTTGGAGCTTTAATTTCACCTACTGACCCAATTGCAGTACTTGCGCTTACCAAACAATTCGGACTCTCGAAAAAACTGGAGATTAAAATTGCTGGAGAATCTTTATTCAATGATGGTGTGGGTGTTGTGATATTCTTGACCATTTTAGGTATAGCTAAAGCACAAGCAGGTATTCATGATGCAGGAGGGCATGGAAGTGAAGAGATTACTGCTGCTAGCGTAGCATTATTATTTACTGTTGAGGTATTTGGAGGCTTGCTTCTAGGAGCTGCATTTGGATTTATAGGATTTAAGTTGCTCGATTTTATCGATAATGATCATGTTGAATTGGAAGTATTGGTGACACTTACCTTGGTAATGGTGGGAGGTCGTCTTTCAGAAATGATTCATGTTTCTGCTCCATTAGCAATGGTTGTGATGGGACTGTTTATCGGAAATCAAGGAAGGGATGAAAAGCTAGCTAACGCTACGGGAGAATATGTATTCAAATTTTGGCACTTACTAGATGAGGCTTTAAACGCTATTCTCTTCATTCTAATTGGACTTGAAATGCTTGTTATTGCTGAATCTTTCACGATGAGCAACCTAGCCATTGGTGGTGTCGCGATTGTAATTGTACTTTCGGCACGATTCCTTGGAGTAAGTATTCCTATTACTGCAATGAGGCCATTTAGAACTTTCGAGCCGAAAACAATACAGATATTGACCTGGGGAGGGTTAAGAGGAGGTATTTCAGTTGCCTTGGCACTGTCACTTACAGATCTTGCTTTCCCTGATTATGTAAAAGATACAATTTTGTTTTCTACCTATAGTGTGGTGGTGTTTTCCATTTTAGTACAGGGTTTGACAATTGGATCTTTACTGAAAAAATAATCTTATGGACTTTACTCTTTTAAGTAAAATTTATGAAATTCGCTGATTGAGTAAACTTTACATTTTTAATAAAACCAACTATGAAATTAAGTATCGCTGAAGGATTTTATCTAATTGCTTTAGATGATGAAGAGGGACGAATTCTAGCTGCTGCTGAGAAAACTGTGGTTCCAGGAGTTATTTCTGCATGTATTTTAGAACTCTATCTTTTAAAGAAAATAAAGCTAGATGGCGGTAATATTTCAGTAATTGATACAATTGGAACCGGAAACGGTATTTTGGACAATGTATTGAAGAAACTACAAACAGGTCCTTCACTAATTGAACAAATCAAAACACTTTCTAATAAGTTTAAGGATATTCAGGAAGACTTAAACGCTCTTTTGGCGCAAAGAGGTATTCTTAAGAAAGAAGAAACTAAGCTTCTTTGGATTCCACTGTCTGATCGAATGGATAATGCAAACTATGCCTTCGAACAGGAAATTAGAAATAATTTGAAAGCGATTGTATTTAAAAGTGCTAAGCCTTCAGCAGCATTTACAGTTCTATATTCAATCATTGATGATTGTAACATCCTAAGTGAGGTATTCAAGGATAAGGATGGATTGATTGATGCTGAAAAAGTTGGTAAAGAAATAATAGAAAGATCAGATATTGATGATGATCTAGCTAATGCACTACGCGAGCTTAAAAATTTCTTCTCATAAAATATTAAGGGCTTAAAGAAGGAGAGGGATTACTCTTCTTCTTTAACAGTCTCTGACGAATTAATCAGGTCAGTTCTCTCTAGCTGTTCTAACTCCCTTGTTTCTTGGGCAATAAATTCTAAGAATTTAGCTTCAAATTCAGACTGTCCAGAATCCTCTGAAATATTATACATCTTAGCATACACTTTATTTTGAAAGTGCTGCATTGTTTTTAGATATGCTAAAAGCGTATCTTGTTTTTCAATCAATTTATTGGCTCTGAAGGCCATAAACCCGAATCCTTCGTGAGGGTTGTTGTTATCTCTTTCAGTAAGGATGTATTCAACTCCGTCTACTTCAATTTTTGTGAAGTGGGTATCTTCAAAACTGTCCTTAACAGCCCTCGGTCTGAATTCCTCACCTTCATTGATATCCTTGTTTTCACAGCCTAAGAAAGTGGTAAGCATTAAAATTCCGATCCATGATAGATTTTTCATTTTTTTCGGTCTTTAACGGTTCCCTCTTCAACGCCAAATACCCGTTTTAGAAGCTTAAAGGCTTTGCCATTTAAAATGATGATTAAGTAGTCACCAGAATGGATTTTTAAGTCACCCAATGGATTTTTTATTAGCTTCTTTTGTCCAAACTTATCTCGTTTGGTTATTCCGATTAAAACAGAGTTATATCTCTTTTTTAAGTCAAAGAACACATCTTGATAGGACTTGCCATTGTAGGGGTTGTTGGGTGTGATCAATAACTGTTTAATGTCATAGTCACTGTCTGACTTAGCGTATGATAAAATAGATTCACTATAGGTAGCTACATCCGGTTCAAACATGTATGAGGCTAGCAGTTTAGAGGAGATCTCCTGAGTAGATATTGTATTACTCACTCCGGCAGCTAGGAATGTGGTTTTCAAATCACCATTCTCTAGTGTTACTACAAATTCTGATTCAGGGAATACCTTTTTCAGGTTAAGCACATAAACCAACTTATCTGTATCATCAAGCATATTTACAAAGATGATTGTAGCACCTTCAATGTTTGCTTTTTTGATCATCTCATGATTATTGTAATCGCTAAAGAGGACAAATACATTTTTAGAATTGTATTTTTCACGGATGAGGTCAACATCATCTTTTTTGTTAGTAACAACAGCTACCTGTCTGCCTACACCAACCAGCTGGTCAACTACGTGCCAACCAAATTCATTCCAGCCAATAATGACAGCATGATTGCTGAAGTTAGTGCCGGAATATCCAAGCTTTTTGTTTTCCTTTATTGTTGTCATAAGCGTAGTAAGTTGTCCAATTAAAATACCGAAAATACCAATACTGGTTAAGATGAAAATAAGAGAGATATATCTACCGTACACTGTCGCAGGAAAAATATCACCATATCCCACTGTGGTGAGAGTAACTAGCGAATACCAAAATGCATTCGCATAATTATTGAGCGCCGATTGATCACTGTCCTTTTCAACAAATACCAGCAGCCATACCAGCGCTAGGTAGACAATTAACACGAGCGCAATAAGTAGGAATAGGCGTAGACTTGCGTTCTTTTTAAAGGTAGTAGGCATAGGCTAGGTAAAAGTCAAATATAGCATATTAAAGATGTATTGTGACTTTCAAGTTATAGTGATGTTTTCATTATTCTTTCCTAAGATAATCAGATAATTGGCTGATTGTAGCAATTTGAAGAGAATCTGCGTGTGCTTGCCTCATCATCAGTGCAAATGTGTTGTTAAAACCGAGCGGGTTTAGTACTTCTAAGTTGTATTTATCCTTTAATTCTGCCGAGATACTTTCAAGAACCATTTGGGGATCATTGAAATTTTCGATTTCCGAAGATTTCTTGTTCAGAAGCACCAGATATGCCGTACCTGTATATTCTGGATAAATATCGATCTCTTGGAACCTCAGTGCATCAAATACGAGTTTAGTTCCTCCAAACCCAAGCTTAAGCTTAGTTTTTAATTTGGTTTTATTTTCAATTATTTGAGCAAATATGTATGCCAATAAAAAGTTCTCTGTGAAAGCTTTAGAGCCAATAGTGATGTCAGGGTTGCTTGAGGAACCTGCATTTTTGTTTGCATATATATTTATCGATTTAAGGAAATCATTAGCAACTTCATTTAAAGGTCTTTTCATACCATCTACCTCGTAATTGAGTGCCGACATTAGGGAATCGCTTAGCTGGTTAGAAAGGTATTGAAAACAAGCACGTATTTCTGGGTGTTTTTCTAAAGTTGCTCCATTTATTAGAGGAACTGCATAATAGGGTGGGAAGTAGCCTTTATCGTCCTCCAGCGACTTGAGATTGAATTCTTTTATTCTTCCATCGGTGCTAAAACCATCAATTACATCGACTTGTTCCTCATATAAGGCTCGATACATAAGTGCAATTTCCATTTCTTTGATCTCCATTGGGAGGTCGTATAAGGAATCCAGTCCAGTGTAGCCATCGCTTCTTTCAATGAATTCTGAATTGAAGCCGGCCACTAACCTTGTTTTTTCTGCTGAAGGTCTAAGCTGAAGGCCAATTAGAAAAATACCAACTATAGTTGCTATTACTATCCAGATTCGTTTTTGACCATGAAATTTCTGGACAACTCCTAATACTCCATCTATGAGAATGGCAAGAATAGATGCTGGAATTGCACCTGCGAGTATCATATTAGTATTATTGAGTGAAATACCTCGGAATATAAATTCGCCTAAACCACCCGCAGCTATTAATGCGCAAAGCGTAGCGACACCCACATTGATAACAGCCGAAGTTCTAATACCTGCTAAGATTACTGGAAATGCCAATGGAAGCTCCACAAATCGAAGCAACTGATAATTAGTCATACCCATGCCAATTGTGGCTTCTTTGATTGAGGGATCTATTCCTTTGATGCCAGTGTAAGTATTTCTTACTATTGGAAGTAATGCATACAGAAATAGTGCGATAATGGCAGGAGTGGTGCCGATACCAACTACAGGTAATAAAAATCCCAGTAGGGCTAGGCTCGGGATGGTCTGTATAACACCTATGAAGCCCAGAGTAATTGAAGTCAGTTTTTCAATTCTAGTAATCAAAATTCCAATTAGTATGCCTACTACAGAGGCGAGGAATATAGAAATGAGCGTGAGTTTTAAATGTTGAATTGTTTGATCCAACATCTCATTCCAATGAGACAATATGAATTCCCACAGGCTCATCTTTTATAAGAACTTAGAATCTGTGATAAAATGCTGTTCTTTTCGGTATCGCTTATTTCTGAGTCTTTCAGCGCGTCCATAGCTGATCTTCCTCCGATAAGTTGATTTTGGAGCAACAAGATTAATCGATCTTTATTGAGAAATGAGCTAACAAACTCATTGGCGGGATTGAGAAGCAACTCCATTGGTGTGTCAAATTGCTGCACTTCTCCTTGGTTTAGAAGTACAATCCGATCACCTAATTTGAAAGCTTCTTGTACATCATGAGTTACAATAATGATGGTCTTATCTTTTAGAATCTTAAGTTTTAGGAAATCATCTTGAAGTTGGCTTCTCGTGATATTGTCCAAGGCGCTAAATGGTTCGTCCATTAATATCAAATCTGGATCATTTGCAAGTGCTCGAGCTATCCCTACTCGCTGCTGTTGGCCACCACTCAGCTGAGATGGATGCTTTGACAGAAGCTCAGAAGGTAATCCTGTTAACTCCATCAAGTCATCTAGTCTCTCTTTTTGTAAGGGTTTATTAGTGATTTTATTAACTATAGAAATATTCTTTTCTACAGTCATGTGTGGCAAAAGACCCACATCTTGAATTACATACCCGATATTCCTTCTAAGCGTATGTCCTTCTATATCAAGATTGTTTTTCGAACCTATTAGGATTGTTCCTGAATCTGGATCAATTATTCGATTGATCAATTTTAGGAGGGTAGTCTTGCCGCAGCCACTTGGTCCAAGTAAAACGATATTCTCTGATGGACGAACCTCGAATGAAATTCCATTTAATACGGATTTACCGTTGTAGGACTTATGAATATTACGTAGAGTGAGTGATTCGATAAAGCTAAATTTTAACTATATCAAACTTACAAAATCTACTTGTTAAACCCTCTAAGCTTGATTTTTGTCAACTTACGTTTGGTGTCGAGCGGGAAATCCCCTTTCATCATCCAATCGTAAAAGCTCGGTTCTCTTTGTAGAATCTCAGTTACTGATTTGCCTCGATGCTTTCCAAAGTTAAATACTTCTATTCCGTCTTTATAGATCATTCTACCTGCAAAATCCACTCTGGAAGATGTGGTCAATTCGTGAAGTACACCCATGTCATTTTGTATTGTTGCAAGCTTGTTACCAAGTGTGTCAATAGCATCTTGCCCCTCATATCGTTCTATTTGAGAGACAAGCACCTCATGCGTAGCCTTCGTGTCGGCCAGTGCACTGTGTGCGTTTTCAAGATCTTTACCGCAGTAAAACTTGTATGCTGCAGTCAGATTTCGTTTTTCCATTAGATGGAAGATTTTTTGTGCGTCAACTATCTTCCGATTGTCTGTATCAAAATCAACATTTGCTCGGAGAAACTCCTCAACTAGCATTGGTACATCAAACCCTAACACATTAAATCCTGACAGGTCGCAGCCTTCCAAATACTTAGCAAGTGATTTTGCTACTTGTGCAAACGTAGGTTCATCCTTTACATCTTCGTCATATATTCCATGTATTATACTTGTCTCAGCAGGAATGGGAATAGTAGGGTTTATCTTCCGACACTTTTCTTCTACGGTTCCATCGGGCATAATCTTGACCATAGCCATTTCGACAATTCGATCCTGAGAAATAGTTGTGCCGGTAGTCTCCAAATCGAAGACAACTAAAGGGTTTTTGAGGTTGAGTTTGAACAAAATTGTGTGTTTAGTACGTGAGTGACCAAAGATAATCTTTTGCATCAAAGCATTCGAATTTTCGTTGTGGATAAGTGGGGTGGAAAGTGTTAGTAAGTAGTAAGGAAATTATTCTAAAGATGGAACTTCTCAAGTTATGTTTGTAAATCGAATCAAACCCTATAATTAATCGCTGAATGGAAGGAGCTAAGCAACCATCAACTACATCTGCCAAAAGTCGTCGAATTGGCCTTTCCACTGTCACTGAGCATTTAGGTAAACTACCACCACAGGCTGTTGAAATTGAAGAAGCAGTACTGGGCGCACTCATGTTGGAGCGTGATGCTTTATCAAACGTGATAGACATTCTACATTCCGAAAGCTTTTACAAAGACGCTCATCAAGAAATATATGCTGCCATTGTTACACTATTCAATGATAGTCAGCCGATCGATATTAAAACGGTCACACACCAGTTAAGAAAAGAGGCAAAGCTCGAGCTTGTTGGAGGTGCACACTTTGTTGCAGAGCTAACAACTAAAGTCAATTCAGCAGCCAATATTGAGTACCACTCCAGGATCATTGCAGAGCAATCGATCAAGCGAGAGTTGATAAGAATCTCCTCTGAAATTCAAAAAGATGCGTATGAGGACACCATCGATGTCTTCAAACTTTTAGATAGAGCTGAACAATCCCTTTTCGATGTTTCAGAATCTCACATTAGAAAGAATTATGACAAGATGAGCTCATTGATGCACCAAGCAATTGATGAGATTCAAGTACGAAAAGATCGTAAGGATGGATTGACCGGTGTGCCAAGTGGCTTCTCTGCATTAGATAGAGTCACTTCAGGTTGGCAACCATCTGATTTGGTAATCATCGCAGCCCGCCCTGGTATGGGTAAAACGGCATTCGTAGTATCAGCACTTAGAAATGCATCTATAGATTTTAATACACCAGTAGCGATATTCTCTTTGGAGATGTCTTCAGTCCAGTTGGTTAATCGATTGATATCTGCAGAGGCAGAGTTGCCAAGTGAGAAAATTAAAAAGGGTGATCTTGCAGATTATGAGTGGGAGCAAATGATCCACAAAACCAGGAAGTTGTCTGAAGCTCCAATCTTTATCGATGATACTCCTGCCTTAAGTATTCTTGAACTGCGTGCTAAATGTAGAAGGTTAGCTGCACAGCATGGAGTGAAACTAATCATCATTGATTACTTGCAGTTGATGAGTGGAGATAGCAGTAAAGGCGGCGGTAACCGTGAACAAGAAATAGCCTCAATCTCAAGAGCACTAAAGGGAATAGCGAAAGAATTGAATGTTCCAGTGTTGGCACTTTCTCAGTTGAGTAGGGCTGTGGAGACCAGGGGTGGTGACAAACGTCCGCAACTTTCAGATTTGAGAGAATCCGGATCAATTGAGCAGGATGCAGATATGGTAATGTTCCTGTACCGTCCCGAATACTACGGTTTGGATACAGATGAGTCTGGTATGCCGTTGCAAGGATTGGGCGAGGTTATCATTGCTAAGCACAGAAATGGTTCACTTGATACAGTTAATCTGAAGTTCATCGGAAAGTTTACCAAGTTTACAGATTGGGATGGTGATCAAGGAAATGGCTTTGGTGCTTTCCCTACATCTGGACCATCCAATTCTGATTTCACCATTACCTTACCAAGTAAGGCTAATGATGAAGGGGAAGGAAGCGATGAAACTCCGTTCTAGAATTAATCTGGAACTAATATCTATTACAAATTACTATTAGTTAAAACTTGTGATTAATTCCATGAGAGCAATTACAATTACTCAAGAATCAGAACCTATTCAATTAATCGATCTCGAAAAGCCAGAAATTTCCAAAGACGAGTGTTTAGTTAAGCTGTCGGCTTCGGCACTGAATAGGAGAGATCAATGGATTAGAGAAGGAATGTATCCAGGTATCGAGTTTGGAACAGTCTTGGGATCTGATGGTTGTGGAGTGGTTGAAGAAGGGCCCGATGAATGGGTAGGGAAAGAAGTAATTGTTAATCCAAATGTAGACTGGGGGGATGATGCTGAGGTTCAATCTTCAGCTTATTCTGTGTTAGGAATGCCAACTAACGGAACGCTGGCTGAATACATCAAAGTTCCTTCGCACAGATTGCACGAAAAGCCAGCTCATTTGAGTGCTGAAGAGGCTGCTGCACTGCCTCTGGCAGGCTTAACAGCCTTTAGAGCTACAGTAAAAAAAGGAGCTTCAAATACTGGAAAAAAGGTACTTGTTACGGGTGCTGGCGGTGGTGTAAGCCAATTTGCTATTGCATTTGCTAACGCTTCGGGTGCTGAAGTATATGTGACAAGTGGGAGTGAGGATAAGATTGAAAAGGTTAAAAACCTTGGGGTAATTGATGGCTTTAATTACCGTGATGAAAAATGGTTTAAGGGAGCTTCCAAGGTAGGAGGGTTTGATACTATTGTTGATAGTGCTGGTGGGAATCAACTTAATAATTACCTCAAGATCATAAAGCCTGGTGGTCGAATAGTTATGTATGGTAGCACCACTGGACATCCAGAGAAAGTTGATGTTTTTAGGCTGTTTTGGTCACAGGCACATATCATGGGTTCAACTATGGGAAGCGATGATGAGTTTACTGAAATGTTGGAATGGGTAGATAAACATAATATTAAACCTACTGTGGATAAAGTCTATAATGCGGAAGATTATATTGGGGCGTTTAATCGCTTCAAAGAACCCGATTCATTTGGTAAGATTGTGATTAAGTTTTAAGTATTATTGCAAGACTACAACGTATGATCACTCACCATGTTCACAGAAAGAAGACTGCTCTTTTGTAGCATTTTGTTTTTTCTTAACCACCTTGTTCTTAGCCAAGTCACCTTGACTGGAACTGTTAATACCGGCTCATCAACTACCACTTGTGAGGATGGGACTTTTGGTGGTGGACCTGAAGTACATTGGAGTATGAATTTTGATGCACAAGGGTATGTGACTTATCCAGAAGCCGGTATATGTTTCGTTAATTTTCCAAATGATCAATATTTAGAGAGTTTTGATTGTGCTTTAGATTATCCTACTACTATTCAGGTATGCTTTCGGGCGTTTGAAGATGATGGAGCTGTCTGCATAGTGAATGCAAGTTGCCTTGAAGAAGTTTGTCAGAATTTTACTGTGCCAAGTCCGGGATCAGACGTCACCTATGCAATAGCCACTACTGGCGGTGATTCGGAGGGTTCGGCGAGCTTTACATTTTCTACATCAGGTTCCTTTATTAGTAGTCCAGACGATATTTGTAGTGCATTTAACTTAGGTACCCTTCCAAGTTCGGGTTCTCTTGGGAACGATGGGCTTAGTAACTATAATAACATCTGTGCAACGAACAGTGGAGACCCTAATCCATGGGGTGGAGAAAATGATGCTGGTGTCTGGTTCTCATTTAACACAGGTATAGATCCTTCTTCGACGGTTAGCCTGTCAGCTACCAGTGATCCTCAAATGTTAGGGGATGATTTAAATATTCAATTGGCAGTATATGAATCAAGCAACGGTGCTTGTTCTGGTACATTAACACTTGTGGATGAGGCTGGTGATGATGCAAATAACAATACCTCCCTACAACTGACTTGTCTAAATGCTAATACTACATACTTCTTGTTGGTGGACGGCGAAGCTGGCTTTCCTGCGGGACTTGAGGTAGGAAGGTTTGGCGTAGAAATAAACGATGATGGAATACAAGACCCGATGGATGGATGTGAGACCTTGCCAGTTGAATTATTGAGTTTAGAATCCTTTAATCTGACAGATATGGTCGCCATTTCTTGGACGACATCTATAGAGATTAACAATGACTTTTTTATACTAGAAAAGTCTAATGATGGTGAAAATTATAAACTACTAATAGAAGTAGGAGGGGCTGGTAATTCAGAGAGAGAGCTGGCATATAAATACATGGATGAAAATCCATCTGACGGTATCACATACTATCGACTGACCCAAATAGATTTTGATGGTACTAGAGAAGTTTTAGGAATAATCAGAAATGAATTCGATTTAGATTCAAAATCTATTATTTACCCAACAGTTGCAGATACAAAGATTAATGTGGTGATTCAAGCTACTGAATCTGGATTTGTGGAAATTGAAATATTGGATTCTTCTGGTATCATTCAAGTCCGACAAACAGATGAATTGAAGCAAGGGCAAAATTTTCTGGATTTAAAAATGACCACCTTGAAGAAAGGAAATTACATTGTGATTTTGAAATATCAAGGTCAGATAGATACGCATAGAGTTGTAAAGAGATAATACAGTCTAAGTAAGAAAAGTTTATCTGTATTTATCATTCAGTCCTACTTTCTCTAGGATCATAGGAATAATTTTTTCGAGCCTTTTGGTCTTTGTCACAGCACGTTTTGCCTCCATAATATATTCAGCATATTCCCGCTTGCAGGAAAGGGAGAGCCCATCGAATGTCTCAGATAATTTACTGTCCGACGCCAAGGCTTCTTTTAGCTCATCAGGTATCAAAAGTGGTTTTTTCTCCGACTTAATCTCCTTTCCTTCTTTTTGATTTTGAATAGCCTCATTGATGTACGCAAGAAGTAACTTTTCATCAACCTCTTCTGTTGACTCAAATCTCCATTGACGCATTCCTTTCGTTTTACCTTCTTGCGCATTTATCAGTACTTGGTGCTCATCTTTTAAAAAGACGCCATTGAAAAACCAGATGCCTGCATAAGTTTTGAAGGCGCCAATTCCAATTACATTTTTGTTTTTCAAACAATATGTAGGAATGCCCCATTTCATTTTTTCAATAAGTTCAGTTTTGTTGAGAACAGACCTTAGCTTTCTGAGTAGATCATTATACTCTGGATACCATGAAAGATACTCCTCTGGAGATTTAGCCATTTTCATGACATAAATTTAGTCTTTATCGAATTCGAAATTTTGGTATGCAGACTTAAGCTCGCTTAACGCTTTTCTATCACTTTGTTCCTCTGCGAGTTTTATTCCTTCGCTGAATACATCATTTGCTTCATCCCAAAGTTCTTCTTCCCATAGAAGGTGTGCGAGTTTAAAGTAAAGGGGCAAGTATTCTGGATGAGCTTTTCGGAGATCCCTCAACAATTCAAGTGCATCATCAGGTGCTTCCTCGTAGTACTCCATTGCCAATGCATACTTGTTGAAAGGATTTAATGGTTCGTCCTGAATGAAAGTCTTAAGTAATTGTATTCGCTCCAAATTCATTAAGCGAAATTAATGAATACGCGACGCTAAATGGCTTATTCATTTTTGATCAATTGCATTCATTTTGCTAATTGATCTTGTACTTGTGTATGTTTGATAAATGAAAAAACTACTCTACTTCTGTTTGTATATTATTTCATTTGATTATGCCTTTAGTCAAGGAAATCCAGATGACTATTATTATGAAATTCCTGAGGTGCCAGAATTTTACAATGAGGGAACTGTCGCAGCCAGGATTGTAGATGGATTAGGATTCAGGTATTACTGGGCTTCAGAAGGATTAAGGGAAGAAGATCTTAAGTTCCGACCGGCAGAAGGTTCTAGAAGTATTGAAGAGACAATAGATCATATTTTCGCTCTTTCTAAAATTTTGGTAGATGCTGTAAATCAACAGCCATATGAGCAAGTAGATTTAACAAGCATTTCTTTTGAAGAAAAAAGAGAAATGACATTAGAAAACATTAAGAATGCGAGTGAAATATTAAAAAAGTCGACTGCCCTTAACTTTCAAAACTATAATATGACTTTTTCTTCTACAGTAGAGTATCCTTTTTGGAACTTACTTAATGGTCCAATAGCTGATGCTATTAATCATGTTGGACAAATCATCTCGTTTAGGAGAACCAATGGGAATCCATTCAATCAAAACATAAGCGTACTGAGAGGGAAAGTCAAGAATTAACAACGTGTTTAACCTTGTAGGTTAATATTATTATACTCAAAATAAGAGTTATTGAATTGGCCAGGATAATCGGTAATTCGTCAAGGAATATTCCATAAATAAGCCAGCAAACAATACCTGAAGTAAACAGGATATACATCACTAAGGAGATCCCTTCAGTGCTCTTAGTTTTTATCGTTTTTAAGGCCTGAGGAGCGAAAGATACTGTAGTAAGGAAAGCTGCTATATAACCTATTAATTCTTCCAATGCTTCAGGTCTTATTTACTATTGATATGATTGATTATAAGGTCTGCGTGTTCTCTTGAGTTTTCAATAAACCATGCATTTGTTTTTAGTCCGCCGCAAATTACTCCCGCTAAGTATGCCCCAGGAACATTTGTTTGCATTGTAGCCTTGTTGTACACTGGTGTCATGAATTCGTCTTTACCAATCTCAATTCCAATACTTTCAAGGAAAGAAAAGTCAGGTTGATAGCCAGTCATAGCAAGTACAAAATCGTTTTCTATTTTGATTTTCCCTTCTGGAGTAGTGGCCTCAACAGAATGAGCATCTATTCGCGTAATGTTACTGTTGAAATACGCTTTGATAGAACCTTCCTTAATTCTATTGTCAATATCAGGCCTTACCCAATATTTAACTCTTGGATTGATTTCCTCCTCTCGTACAATCATTGTGACACTTTTAGCGCCCTTTCTATAAACCTCCAATGCAACATCAACCGAAGAGTTGGCGGCACCAACAACTACTACATTCATATCATAATATGGATGGGGTTCGTCATAATAGTGCTTTACTTTTGGCAGTTTCTCACCTGGCACATCTAGTAAGTAGGGGAGGTCATAAAAACCTGTGGCTATTATCAAATTACTAGCAAGGTATTTTTGCTTGTTCGAACTTAGTTCAAATCCGGCATTAGTTTTCGTAACTTCTTCAATCTGCTCATATAAGCGGGTCTTTAATTGCCAAGATGAGGCAACCCTTCTATAATACTCTAGAGCTTCTGAACGAGTAGGCTTTGGGTTATGCGAAATGAAAGGAACTTCTCCAATTTCCAAACGGTCAGAAGTAGAGAAGAAAGTCATGTTTTTAGGATAATTATATAGTGAGTTTACCAAGCATCCCTTATCTACTATCACATAAGATAGACCAGCTTTCTCAGCTTCTATACCACATGCTAATCCGATGGGCCCGGCACCTACTATTAATACATCCACTTTGTCTAAAATCATTGGATTATTGGATCAATTTGTACAATAAACAGCTGAAAAATTTCCGTTTACTGAACTATTTCCATCAAAACGTGCGTCTATTCTTCCAGTGACTTCATCTTCTGATATTGAAAGTATTTCAACAGCCCCACTCGATACAATAATATTCAATGTCTGGGCTGGATCAAATAATGTTATTGTTCGGGTTTGTGGTCCTAGTTCGTACACACCAACCGCAACAGGCACATAAAAGAATAGGTTCACTTCTTCTCCAAATCCAAAAATGTTACAGACATTTTCAATTGGCTCTCCACTATCAAATAAATTGAAGTATAGATTTTCACCTTGAATTTGAAGCGTGTCCACAGTCCCATCACCAAACTCAAATGGTTTACCATCAATCGTTCCTTGAAGATTTTGATCCTTGAAAGAGAAAGATGGGCCAGAGTCATCATCACCACAAGAACTTATTATCAGGGTAGTCAGAAATAGAATCAGCGTGAACTTGATTTGTCTTGATTGATGCATGATTTGAGAAGTTGAACTTCCGCAAATTTATTACATCGAGTTACTGATCCTAAGTTTTGTGATAAATAACTCTGCTATTGGTACGACATAATCGAATAATTTGAAGTTACCTTGTTGATCACCTTTGTTAGTAGACAAAGCAATGACTAGCTGATATTCTGGAAATACAAGCAGTAAGGTTGTACCTCCAACTGCCATTCCACCATGGTGGATTACTTCAACCTCTATCTCACCATCTAGATAGTTATTAGAATAATCATGTCTCCATCCCATTGCGTAATTCTGTTCATTGATTTTACCATTATTTAATTGCTGCGGAGTAGTTATAGTTTTAATCGTTTTTTCATTTAAAAGATTACCGCTTACCAATACATTCCCCACTTTTACCAAGTCTGAGGGTGTGGATAAAAATCCTCCGCTGGCCCATTTATGACTAAGATCAACGTCAATAGTTCTCTTGAAGTAGTTATCATATATCTCGTATGGAATAGATCTTGACTCTAATGTTTTATTCGTGTCATCGGGCCGTGTGTTATTCAGCTTTATTGCATCACATACTTTTTGCTGCATAAATCCTAAATACCCTTCAGGATTGACAATATCCATTGCATAGCTTAAAGCTGTGAAATTGAAAGAACTGTAAGCAAAGTTTTCACCAGGCTCAAATAGGAGTTCGTCTGATTCGAATTCATTCAGGCTTTCCTCAATAGAATTGAAGTGTTTGTTTCGATAGTACTCCCAAATTGGAAAACATAAACAAGAGCTATAATTCCTAATCCCTGATTGGTGAGAGGCTAATTGCCTTATAGAGATTTTCGGTTTATCCTTAAACCTGTTAGTGTAATATTGAATGGATGAATCCGGATTGAGTTTTCCATTCTGAAAAAGAAGTCCAAGTCCAATCGAAGAGAGTGCTTTAGACGTACTACCTATTCGATACTGAGTACTTGTATCCGCTTTAATCCTATTGGCTATATCTTGAAATCCTACGGCATATGTCCATACCATTTTACCGTTAATCATGGCAGCAATTGAAATTGATGGCGATTGAGAAGATTTTTGGATACTGTCAATTAAACTTTTCGATTGCTCGATTTCAGCTAGATAAATTTCATCTTGAGTTCCTTCAAATTTTTGAAGATAGACTTCGTCCGGTATTTGTTCCCATCCGGAAAAATTATTGAAGATCGGTTCGAAAAGGGCATAGATTAGCCACCCTAGGCTTAAAAGCCCAAGTAATAAAATGATTTTTTTCATGATTTAGACTTTTAAGCGTTCAGATTTGATGAATTCATATCCTTTATAGAGTAGGATGATTTCAATGATGGTAGCAGGAACAAGCATCAGAAATCCAAGAAGAAATAAGATTACAACTACAAAGAAGAATCCAGCTATTATTTCAAATATTCCAGCGATCTTGGCTAATTGGCCCATTCCATCCTGAAGTCTCATTAGCCCTATGCCAAAGACGATAGATAATGCGCCGTAGCATATGGCTTCGCCAGCGCCTACTGACATTAAATTGGTATCACTCATTTCGTAAAATATTGTGAATATGTCTAGAAAGGTCCAAATCGTGAATAATCCAATTAATGTGTATGAAGTAATCTTAATCAAATAGTTAGAGAAGTAACTTCCCAACTTAGCAAAACCAAGAAGAAATAGTGAGTAGGAGATGAAGTAAAGGACTTTCGCTGTGGTGTAGAAGATTGTCGATTCTACAACATATGAATTTTCAAATCGGTCATACTCTAATATGCCATCAATGAATCCAAGTACAAAGTATGCGATGCCCGAAATCCAAGCTACTTGTAACCAAGTCTCTATAGATCTTAGGTTGTCTGTGGACTTGTTGGGTTCTAGTGCTCTTTTAAAGCTATCAAAATCGGCATCTAGTGCAGCTAGCAATATTTTAATTGTTGATGTACGTGGAGTTACCTCTCCTGACTCAATACGTTGTATGGTTCGGACACTTACATTGCATGCTTCTACAAGCTCCTCTTGGGTTAGGCTTTTTTGTTGTCGAAGCTCAGTAAGTCGTTTTCCTAATTCGGGTTGTCTCATGTCTTCCATGTTTTTTTTGGAGCAATTGTACGTGCAATTCTATCTGCTCAACAATAAAATGTAAAGCAATATACCCGTCATTTACCCGTCATATTGAAGGAGCTGCGTTTTAACACTCAGTGCAAGCTATTTTCTAAAAATGGTAATCATATTGCATTCTGTACATAATTGTAGAAATCTTATAATTACTATAAATATTCTGAATTAGTAAGCTCATTAATATTTTCAATAAAGGAGAATTTTTAGCTTCCCAAATTCGTCAATATTACTAACTTCGAGGTTTGAAAAAATGAGAAGCTGAACCGTTTTGCTTCTCACTTGTTTCCTATAAAAACAATCGATAGTTAAATGAAGATATTAGTTTGTATAACGCATGTACCTGATACCACTTCACGCATCGCATTCACTGATGGTGATACGAAGTTTGATAAAAATGGTGTTCAGTTTATTATTGGGCCATACGATGATTATGCGCTTGCTAGAGCCGTAGAGTTAAAAGAGCAGTCTGGAGGAAGTATTACAGTTTTAAATGTGGGAGAAGCAGAGACAGAACCTACTATTAGAAAAGCTTTGGCAATTGGTGCCGATGATGCAATTAGAATTAATGCGTTTCCTGAAGATGGACTTTTTGTGGCTAAGCAAATAGCAGCAGTGGCAAAAGATGGAGGATACGATTTGATTTTAATGGGACGTGAATCCATTGATTTTAATGGAGGACAAGTTCACGGGATGGTAGGTGAATTACTAGGTATGCCATCTGTCTCTCCAGTGATGACATTAGATATTGAAGGAAGTACAGCTAAAATCTCAAGAGAAATTGAAGGAGGTAAAGAGTACATGGAACTGCCGTTGCCTTTCGTTGCTGGATGCCAAGAGCCAATCGCAGAATGGAAAATACCAAATATGCGAGGTATTATGAGTGCTAGAACAAAGCCCCTTGAGGTAAAAGATCCAACAGGTGATGCACCTAAGACTAAAGTGAGTCAATTTGAATTGCCACCAGCAAAAGGAGATGTGAAGTTGATTGATCCAGATAACATGGATGAACTAGTTAATTTATTGAAAAACGAAGCAAAAGTTATTTAAGATGGCAGCATTAGCATTTGTAGAAACAGACGAAGGAAAAGTAAAGAAATCATCGTTAGAAGCTGTCAGCTATGCGAACGCTGCAGCAGGTGATGTAACAGCAATAGTTTTCGGACAAGTATCTGATATTGATGAGATTGGAAAAGCTGGAGCTAGCAAAGTACTTCACGTTACGGACGAAAAATTAGCTACTCCAAATATTATGGCCTACGCTTCAGCGATTGCGGAAGCAATGAATCAAGAAGGTTCTGATCTATTGGTTCTAGCCAAAAGCTCTTTAGGCGATCCTGTATCAGCAAGAGTTTCGATTAAAGTAGATGCAGCATTAGCGGCTAACGTTGCTGATCTTCCAAATACATCATCTGGATATGCTGTTAAGAAAAGCATTTACACTGGTAAGGCATTCGCAAACACAGATTTAGAAGGCGATAAGAAAATCATCATAATAAAAAAGAACGCTATAGCGGTTAAAGAAGATGGTGGAAGTGCAGAGGTAGTAGCATTTGCTCCTTCGTTGAATGATTCGGATTTTACTGTGAAAACTACTAAGGTTGAAAAGGCTGAAGGCGATATCCTTTTGCCGGAAGCTGATCTGGTAGTTTCAGGAGGTCGAGGTCTTAAAGGTCCTGAAAACTGGGGAATGATTGAAGATCTTGCGAAGACTTTAGGTGCAGCTACAGGATGTAGTAAACCTGTTTCTGATATGGATTGGAGGCCTCATCACGAGCACGTAGGACAAACTGGAATTAAAGTGAGTCCATCTCTATACATCGCAATCGGAATTTCAGGAGCTATTCAACACTTAGCAGGAGTTAACTCTTCTAAATATATCTTAGTAGTAAACAAAGATCCAGAAGCGCCTTTCTTTAAGGCTGCTGACTATGGTGTTGTTGGGGATGCATTTGATGTGGTTCCAAAACTTACAGAAGCAATCAAGAAGGCACAAGGTTAATGGCCAATGATAAAATAAAGTTAGAGATATTGGGGCTGTCTTCAAGTCAGTCCCAATCAGGCTCTTTTGCGCTGGTCTTGGGTGAAGCAGGAGGAAATAGAAGACTTCCTATCATCATTGGTATGTTCGAGGCACAAGCGATCGCAATAGAGATTGAGAAAATTGTCCCGAATAGACCTATGACTCATGATCTATTTAAGGCATTCTCTCACAATTTCGATATCGACATAAAAGAAGTCTATATATCTGACTTAAAAGAAGGCGTTTTCTTCGCTCGAATCATCTGTGAGCACAATGGCAAAGTATTTGAAATCGATTCAAGACCTTCAGATGCCATTGCTATAGGCCTGCGTTTTAATGTCGACTTCTACACTAATGAAAACATTCTTACCGAAGCTGGGATTGTACTAACAGATGAGTTTGAGGAAGAAATTGCTCAGACGGATACTCCTAAAATGGAGAAGACGAGCATAGAAGATCTTTCTTCCACTGAATTAGAAAAACTACTGACAGAAGCACTTGATCAGGAAGATTATGAGAAGGCCGCCCGAATAAGGGATGTGCTTAATAAGCGTAACTAATTATGGATTACCTAAGAGGAATAGCCGGTTTAATTGGGTTAGTAGGGATAGCGTGGGCACTTTCTGGCAATAAGAAACAAATAGATTTCAGACTTGTAGGGATAGGGATTGCTATTCAGGTTGTCATTGGTTTAATGATTGCTAATGTTGATTTTATTAATCAGCTGTTTACTTGGGTGAGTGCTGGATTTGTTAAGTTCCTCAACTTCGGACTTAAAGGTGCTGAGTTTCTTTATGGTGATTTAGCGAAAAATAGTGATGCGGTTGATGCAAAGCATAGTTTAGGATTCCTCTTTGTATTTCAAGCGCTACCTACTGTTATTTTCTTTTCTGCTGTGACCGCAGGTCTTTATTATCTAGGCCTACTTCAAAAAATAGTTTACGGATTTGCATGGCTCATGGCCAAAACAATGAGGCTGTCTGGTGCGGAGAGCCTTTCTGCCGCTGGGAATATATTTTTAGGTCAAACTGAGGCTCCTTTGTTAGTAAGGCCTTTTATTGGTAAAATGACAAATTCTGAATTGAATTGTCTAATGACCGGAGGAATGGCAACTATTGCTGGAAGTGTTTTAGGAGCTTACGTCTCTTTTCTTGGTGGAGGAGACCCTGAGCAACAGCAAATCTTTGCTACCTACTTGCTCAGTGCTTCAATTATGAATGCTCCAGCAGCTATCGTAATGGCAAAGATATTTTTACCTGAAACAGAGCCTGATAAAATAGACGGAAGCCTCAAAGTAAATAAGGAAAATATAGGTGTGAATCTTGTTGATGCACTTGCAAGCGGTGCATCTGATGGAGTAAAACTAGCGCTTAATATTGCAGGAATGCTACTGGCTTTTATTGCCGTGATTTTTGCTATCAACTGGATATTGGTAGATGGAATCGGTGAGCTAACTGGGCTAAATGAATTTGTCGTACGTTCTACTGATGGTGCCTTTGATGGATTCTCATTGCAATATATACTTGGACAAATTTTTAGAGTCTTTGCTTTTATAATGGGGGTAGACTGGACTGAAACTGTTAAAGTAGGTAGTTTATTAGGACAAAAAACTGTCATTAATGAGTTTGTAGCTTATTTATCACTTGCGGATATGAAAGCAAATGGATTACTATCAGAAAAAGCAATAATTATCTCAACATACGCGTTATGCGGTTTTGCTAATTTTAGTTCTATAGCCATTCAGATTGGTGGCATAGGTGGAATGGCTCCTAATAGACAAGCGGATTTATCAAAACTTGGTTTAAGAGCTTTAGTGGCCGCTACTTTAGCAACTATGATGACAGCAACAATTGCGGGGGCTTTATTTGGATGACATTATGAAAAAAATATTTTTAATCGCTTCGATTTCTTTCACTTTGGTTCTCTCAGGATGTCTGACCAGTGATATTCCTGAGCCTGTTTCATTTAATGATCAGCTTAACAGTGATATTCAGATTATAAGAAACTTTTTAGATAATAATGGAATTGATGCAGAGATTCATCAGTCTGGGATAAGATATGTTGTTAATGAGCAAGGTGAGGGAGATAGTCCTGCTGCCGGAGATAGAGTTGCAGTTAAGTTTACTGCGTCATCTCTGAGTGGTAGTGTTCTGCTTTCAGATACAATTGGATTCACTGTGGATTTAAATGCATTGGTTGTTGAAGCATGGAGACTTGTTCTCCCAGAAATACAGGAGGGAGGCTCCATAATAATGTATACTCCTTCTGGCTATGCTTATGGCGAAAGAGGTAATAATACAATACCAGCGAATGAGAATATCATTTTTGAAGTTGAATTGTTGAATGTTATTGATTCAGAGGAAGAACAGTTTGATGTTGATATTGCTTTAATAGATGAGTTTCTAAATGAAAGTGATATAGACTTCCAGGTTCACTCATCAGGGATAAGGTTTGTTGTGATAGAAGAAGGTGACGGTGAGTTTCCTGAACTAGATAATTTTATAACGGTGACATTTGAAGGTGCATTATTAAACGGACAAGTTTTTGATAGGAGCGATGTTGCTCTTTCTTTCAGTCTAAAGAATCTAATAGAGTGTTGGCAGATAATGATGTTAGAAACCAAAGTTGGAGGAACTATTAAGTTTTACTCACCTTCTGTTTATTGCTATGGTACAGCAGGTAGTGCTAACGCTAATATTCTACCAAACACTCCACTTGTATTTGAGATAGCTTTGAGTGGCTTTGATTAATCAATTCTGACATCAACCTCATAGCCTTTAACGGATATGTGTGTTGGGTTGTCCGACTGTACTTTTGAGTGCACTTCGAGTTCTAATCGATCATTCTCTTTAATATACCTTCTCACCTCAACGTCAGATTCATCATAATCCGCTTTCCCATATTTGATACTCGTTGATAACACGAATGCTTTATTGGAAACACGGAAAAATGCGTCAAGATATTTTCCATCTAGCGTGATAGATTCTACCTGATCTCCCAATTCATCAATTTCGATTTCATCTTCATAAGCTAATAGTATAAGCTTTTTCTCGAGTCTGTCAATTGAGTGATTACCATACTTAGAATTTTTGCTGGAAAACGTCCCTAAAGTTCCAATGTTAGTTTCATCCTCATAAGATTGCTCAAACTCTAGATTATCTACTTTTTCAAATTCAAACTTGCTATATTTACTATTTACCAATTTAATCATACCGATTTCGTTGGCATCCATTTTCATTTCATAAAATGTGAACTCAGCTTGATTCATCTTATTTGCAATGTCAATTTCTCCGTATTTGAAATTGCCTTTAATTTGAAGACCTGAGCCGATTTCAAAATCTGATTCATAAGAAATCGCTTCCATCATTTTAACCTCTTCAAATCCGAGATCTGAATATTTTGCATTTAAATCGAGGTTCCCCAAGTAAGAGATGTTCATTTTTTGTTCGTAAATCTCCAATTCAGCTTGCTCGATACTCTTAATTTTAGCTGAACCGTACTTTAGACTCAGTTTAGCAATTCCAATATCTTCAGCTTCAAGCTTCCCCGAATATTGAGTGAAATCAACATTATCCATACGACCTATTATTTTAACATCTTCATATGAGTTCGAAATAACATAATCATTAGTGCCCGGCGCCTTTACCTTGTATAGGATTTTCAATTTATCATCACCGTACGATATGTTAATTCCGACATGCTTTCCTCCAATTTGAACTCGATTCGGAATGTCCAAGTCTGTATCAATCTTTACTTCACCAGCACCTGTTGAAACACCGTCTTTTACCTGTTGCTCAAAATCGTCAAGGAATTTCTGCATTTTGTCAGTCATTTTTCCATCAAAGCGAACCGAAGCTTCGATCAAAATTTCATTCTTGTCCCATGTCTCTAAGACCAGTTCAGTATTCTTAGCCTGAATATTTATGTTGTCACTTGAGGCTATTTCTATACTAACATTTGCCGTTCTTGTTTCACCTTCATTTATGGCGAAAATTGGAAATACAATACTATAAATTAATGCTGCGAGTATTAGTTTCTTCATCAGTTTTGAATTTTTGTGTCCTTTTTATTTCTAGATCTAATCTTTTCAAAAGCTTTATTTTCTTTTCATAGTGATCGATTAATATGCCTACCAATAATTCATCATCAATTTTTCCAATGTCTTGTCGGTAGAGGCTATTAACCTCATCTAAAGTCTCCATCTCCTCGAAGATCCATTTGAAGTCTTCTTCATTTCTTGCTTGATCAATTTCAATTTGTGATTCTAAGTCATTAATCTGTGTTATGTATGATCTTTCAATCGTTCTATATTCATCAGAAATATCTCCGAGCGATGCCATTTGATTCATTTGATCTTGTAGAGAAAGGTTTTGAATTAGAAGGCCAATCGAAATTGCCAGGAAAACAGCAGCAGCCGCCTTCCACCATGAAAATCTTCTTTCTGGTTTCCAATCATTCTTGATTTCCCCCCATAGCTCTGCAGGAGGGTCTTCTACATCCAATTGATTCTTCTTACTTTTTATTAATTCTTCAATATTCATAATGATGCTGAAGTTTGGTCTTTAAAAGTCTTTTAGCATGACGAAATTGGGTCTTTGAAGTAGATTCAGAAATACCCATTTGAATTGCTATTTCTTTATGTTTAAATCCTTCAAGTAGATGTAGACAAAGTACTGTTCTGCAGCCATCTGGAAGTGATTTGATTGCTTCATGCAGTACTTTGCTATCAATCATTGATTCATCAACCTCTTCGTTTTCCAACTCATTTTGTTCCTCAATGTCTTCGAAGAAGTATTTCTTTTTTCTAATGTGCTCTAAACCTGTATTTAATACTATTCTTTTTAACCATCCTCCAAAAGCTTTGGGATCATCCAGGTATTCAATTTTTTTAAATGCCTTTATAAATGCTTCTTGAAGAAGGTCTTTAGCCATTTCAGTATCATTTGTCATTCTTATTAATGTATTATACATAGCTTTCGAATAGCTGTTATACAGATTGAATGCCGCTAACTCATTGCCTTTCTTGAGCTGATTTATCCAAACAATTTGAGTCTCTGTCACAGGTTAGTTGTTAGCGTTTCTATGGGTAGGATGGGGGGATTTTATAAAGGTTGTATGAAGGTAGATTTTTTTTAACAAAAAAAGCCCTGACCGTTAGATCAGGGCTTTTACCTTTTTCGGGCTTGCAATTACTTGTAGCTCGTATTTTGTTTCGGAGCTCCACCCATGATGTCATCATTTGCGAAGTCTTCAAACTTTTTAAAATTCTCTACAAACCTTGATGCTAGATCATTTGCTTTTTCATAGAATGCTGTATCATTTTTCCAGGTTTCTCTAGGACTTAAAATTTCACTAGGAACGTCAGGACATGTAGTAGGGATCTCTGCACCAAAAATTGAATGAGTTCTGTAACCCACGTTATCCAGTTTGCCATTCAATGCAGCAGTAATCATGGCTCTTGTGTATTTAAGACTGATTCTATTGCCAACACCGTAAGGTCCACCGGTCCATCCAGTGTTAATCAACCAAACGTTTACATCATATTTATCCATTTTCTCCCCAAGCATTTCAGCATACTTAGTCGGATGAAGAGGAAGGAAAGGTGCGCCAAAGCATGCAGAAAATACTGGTTCTGGTTCAGTAACACCAGCTTCTGTTCCAGCTACTTTTGATGTATAACCGGAAATGAAATGGTACATAGCTTGTCCTTTACTCAATCGCTGAATTGGAGGAATAACCCCGAATGCGTCACAAGTAAGGAAAAATATATTTTTAGGTATTCCTCCAATCGAAGGATCCATTGCATTTCTAATGTGATGAAGAGGGTAGGATGCTCGAGTATTTTCTGTTACAGAAGAATTTTCGTAATCAACTTCTCTTGACCCATCTTTAAATCTTGTATTCTCTAAGATTGCACCATATTGAATTGCATTATAGATGTCCGGTTCCTTTTCTTCCGTTAAATCAATCACTTTTGCGTAACATCCACCTTCGAAATTGAACACGTTTTGTTCAGTCCATCCATGCTCATCATCTCCTATGAGTAGTCTGTTAGGGTCTGCAGATAGGGTGGTCTTGCCAGTACCTGATAATCCGAAGAAAATTGCAGTGTCTTTATCCTCTATACCCATGTTAGCAGAGCAGTGCATGCTAAGTACATTTTCTTCATGCGGTAGCATATAGTTAAGGACAGAAAAAATTCCTTTTTTCATTTCTCCTGAATAAGCTGTACCGCCAATAAGAATCATCCTTTTGGTGAAATTTATTATTGCGAAGTTTGACTGACGTGTTCCATCAACTTCAGGATCGGCTTTGAATTCCGGAACACAAAGGATTGTGAAATTAGGGTCAAACTCTTCTACCTTGTATTGTTCCGGTCTTAAGAACATGTTGTATGCAAACAGGTTGTGCCATGCCATAGTATTAATGACTCTTACCCTTAGGCGATGAGTTTTATCTGCTCCCGCATAAGCTTCTCTAACGTATACCTTTTTGTCTTCAATAAATTTCACCATTTTCTGATAAAGCTTATCAAAGTTTTCTTCAGTAAACGGAATGTTGATGTTACCCCACCAAACAGATTCTTCAGTTTTAGCATCTTTTACTACGAATCTGTCTTTTGGAGACCTACCTGTGAATTTTCCAGTATCACACATTAAAGCACCTGTAGAAGTAAGTACTCCTTCACCACTTTTGAGTGTCTCTTCAATGAGTTCTGATTGACTTAGGTTCCAGTGAGCTTCTTTTACCTTTATACCTAAATCTGAAAGATCACTTTTGCTGGATTTTACGCCGAATTCTTGCATTTTTATTTGTGGGGTTACAATTAATGTTGAAGACTAAAGTTTTACGATCCAGAAACTATAAGGATCGTAAAACTAAAGCTATTTCAAACGTTTGCGCGAAGTTACTTTAACTCAGTCTTTCTCAAAAAAAGGATCGACTATTTCTTTCGGTGTTGGCTTCGTTAAAAGACTAACTGTAACCAAAGCAACTATCGATGCTATCAATGCTGGAATAGCAACCATTTTTGAATCATAAGGGAATGCAATAATTCCTAAATCAAGTACCGTTTCTGTCCTGTTCAATACTTCAATAATTATTACCGAAAGCATGCCAGCAAGAATAGATGCAATTCCACCTTGTTTAGTAACACGTTTCCAGAAGAACGTAGCTAAGAGGGGCGGAGCCAGTGCAGCTCCAATCATTGTATACGATATGAAGGCCATCGCTAATATCTCTTCGAATTGTGTCATTATCAGGTATGCGATAAAGCCAAGAATTACAATTGCAGTTCTTTGAATAACAAGCTTCAATTTATTCGAAGCATTTTTCACAAAGTACTTTTCAATGATATCTCTAGATACATTAGTAGATGTGACCATTAAAAATGTATTGCCTGTAGATAAAATAATTGCTGCACCTCCAGCAAAAAGTAAAGATCCAACAAACGCAGGTAGTTGCTCAAAACCTATTCTAAGT
This sequence comes from Ekhidna sp., assembly GCF_963691765.1. Lineage (GTDB taxonomy): Bacteria > Bacteroidota > Bacteroidia > Cytophagales > Cyclobacteriaceae > Ekhidna. Next base: position 4,295,241 of record NZ_OY829375.1, on the reverse strand, counting down.
ATTATTTCTTCAGACATAGGTGCATTTACGGAACCGTCTGCAAGAAAAAACCTTGGATCATGCGCATAGATGGCAAAGCCAACAACTGCTAGCAAGCACATTAAAAATTCAATTCCGACAACACCAATAAACATACCCATTACAGCTTTTTTAGCAGACTTTGCGTCCTTGGCTGATGAGAACTTTTGATAGACACTGCTTTCACTTAAAAGAAGTATAAGTGTAGGTAACATTATACCGATATACCACATAGGTTCGTGACCTTCAAAAATAGATAGGTGATCCGGGCTTACCTCGTTAATGGTGTCAACAACATTGCCCCATCCGCCAAAACCACTAATTGCAAATGGCACAGCTAGGATTATAGCGAGGATCATAATGATTCCATTAAAAATATCAATAGAAACAATTGATACCATTCCAGCTAATGCCGTGAAAGCAATAATGATAAGGAAAGTTATTAATGTTCCTTGCTCCACTGATATAGATCCTTCTGTGAGGATAGAAAGAAATCTACCACCACCTTTAAATTGATATCCAGCAATGATTAAATATGCGACAATGATTGTTATTGTTCCTAGTAATCTTGCAGCTGGAGAGTATCGTTTTTCAAGAATATCTGTAAGCGTATACTGCGAGATTCGTCTTACTCTCGCTGCAATGAAGTAAACGGCAAGTATTCCTATCCATGCACCTAATGAGAACCATAATTCAGAAAACCCTACTTGAAAAGTCAACCCGGCTGTTCCGAATAAACTTCCTGAGCCTATCCAAGTAGTTACTAATGTGCCCACTAATAGATATACAGGTACATTTCTTCCAGCAACCACAAAATCTTCTTCACTTTTGACAGATCTGCTCTTATAAATGATTATGCAGGCTAATATTAGTATGTAGCCAATTGTAACTATTAGGTAGGTCATGTTGCTTATTATTTTAAACGCTGCAAGATAACTAATCAATCGACTCTGAAGATTGATATTTATCTAAGAATTGTGAGTAGGTCTTCTGCAAGTCCTCTGCAGTGAAATTTAGATTAAGTAAATAGTAGGCTGATATATTGACAGTCTTTTCTGGCTTAGGATCACTTATTAGCATCTCGCCCATATTTTGAAACATCTGATTTGATATCAGCATATAATAATCTTGCTTTTCATATAATTCAGCTACATCATTAAGGAAGTTTTCATCCAAATATGAAAATGATCTTGAGACTTTTGTGAAATCCCATGCACTCTTGGTAAGTAATTCACTAGCAATACTTATTGTGAAATTTCCATCGATTTTATCTAAGGATTGAAGTGAATCTAAGTAGATCTTATATTCATTGTTTAGATGATATACGGAATCGAGCTCCAGTTTATTTCTTTTACACTCTTCAATAATTTTTTGAGTAAGAAATTGAGCTTCGTTTTTAAAGTCCATGTTTTGTTTAGCAGAATTCAAGCCAAGAGCTAGGAGCACTGCAAAAACTATGGAGAGAAATTCAAATAAGATTTGCCAAGCAGTTTTACTTTTCATTAGACTAAAATATATAATACTAACATCTCGCAATAAATGATTACCTTATGAGATATGCAGGTTTGTTAATTTTTAATCCATTTTAATAATGTTTTCTACTAAACAATTTTGATTTTTGATCGATACACTTACTTTTATATTCAAATGAATTTAACAAGCACAACAACCATTATCAATTCAACCACTGGGACAACCCACTGGAAAGAATGGTAGTTGCTGCTTATTTCAGATAACTGAAACGCCATTCTTCTAAAAAGGGAATGGCGTTTTTTTATGCGTTAATATGAAAGTTTTAAAATTTGGAGGTACTTCACTTGGAAGTGAAGGGTCCATAAGACAGGTTAGAAAGATTGTTAATAGCAATGGTTTTCCAGTAACAGTGGTGGTTTCAGCAATTGGCGATACTACCAATGAGTTGCACAAACTTGCTTTAGAGGCAAAGGAAGGAAGCAGTCATTATTTAAATACTTATGAAAGTATTAGAAAGCGACACGAAGAATTGAGTAACAACTTATGTGGAAAAGTTATTGTTGAGTTGGATGAAGTATTCGGCAAACTTTTAAGAATCCTTGAAGGTGTATACTTATTAAAAGAGCTAACGAGTAGGAGTTTAGATTATATACTAGGTGTTGGTGAACTTCTGTCTTCTTTGATTATAGCTGCTTTCTTTGATTCAGATAATTCAAGAGCCAAATGGTTTGATTCTAGATCCATTATAAAAACAGACGCGTCATTCGGAGAGGCGAATGTACTATCTGATTTAACAGCTAAAAATATTCGAGCGATATCCAAAGATTTTAAAGCTATCAACGTATTTCCCGGATTTATTTCTGGAACAATTGATAATGAGTTTACTACTTTAGGAAGAGGTGGTTCCGACTATACTGCATCGATCTTAGCAAGCGGACTAACAGCTGATCTATTGGAAATATGGACAGATGTAGATGGTATAATGACAGCGGACCCAAGGCGAGTGAAGCGATCGAGAACTTTAAATACTGTCTCCTATGAAGAGGCATTGGAGTTATCTCACTTTGGAGCTAAAGTAATTTACGCTCAGAGTATTGCTCCAGTATTCAGTGCTGATATATCTGTTAAGGTAAAAAATACATTTAAGCCTGATGAGGAAGGAACGCTAATTGCAAGTGGAAATAGTAATGGAGGCCTTATCAAGGGGATTTCAAGCATTGATGATATTTCAATCATTTCCATTCGCGGTAACGATTCTCGTGATAAAAGGAATTTTTTTCCGAGGCTTTTCAAGTCTCTTGCTGATAACCATATTGAGATTGTATTTATGACCCATAGCAATGCAGAATATACAGTTACAATGGGCTTTAAATCGAAAGATGCAGAAGATGCGTTGAATAGTTTAAAAGCTGAGTTTAGCAGCAGTGAGGATGGTACTGTGATAAGACCTGAATTATTAGAAAAAGGATATTCACTGCTTGCCTTGATTGGTACACAAATGAAAGATCAGATTGGTATTAGCGGAACCATGTTTAATGTTCTCGGTAAAAATGGTATCAGTATTAAAGCAATCTCGCAGGGATCTTCGGAAAGAAATATATCCGCCATCATTCCAAAAGATGATCTGAATAAAGCATTAAATGTGCTTCATGAAAGTTTCTTTCTTTCAGAAATGATACGGTTGAATTTGTTTATAATCGGCACCGGAAATGTAGGTAAGGCCTTTCTAGATCAATTAAAAGGGCAGTTTAAATATTTGAAGGAGCATCATCATTTGAATGTTAAGATCATAGGTATTGCAAATTCAAGAAAAATGGCATTTCAAAAAGATGGTATCCCACTTTCTAAATGGGAAAATCATATTGCTGAAGGGGAAATGTTTTCAAAGGAAGGCTTCCTAGAGAAGATGGATAATCTAAATTTCAGAAACGCTATTTTCATTGATATCACCGCCTCTGAAGATATATCCAATCTGTATACTGATATACTCAGGAAGAGTATCTCAGTGGTAACTCCTAACAAAATAGCTGCTACAAAATCTTATGATAATTATCTCGAGCTTAAAGAAGTAAGCAGAAAGTATAGAAGTAAGTTTTTGATTGAAACCAATGTTTGCGCAGGACTTCCTGTACTTTCTACATTAAGTGATTTAATACGAAGTGGCGATAGGGTTCATAAACTTGAAGCGGTACTTTCTGGGACATTGAATTTCTTGTTTAATGAATATGATGGATCGGTTTCATTTAGCAACGTGATAAAAAAAGCGAAGGAGCTTGGATATACCGAACCTGATCCAAGACTTGATATTTCCGGTGAGGATGTTATGAGAAAACTCTTGATTCTAATAAGGGAGAGTACTTATAAAATGGAAATGGATGCAATTAAAATAAATTCCTTTCTTCCTGCTTCTTGCCTTACCAGTAGCGATTTAGATGACTTCTATAGCAAAGTGGAAAAAGAAGAAGCATATTTTAAGTCATTATATCATGCATCTATTAAAAATAAGTCTAGACTTAAGGTGGTAGCTTCGTATCAAGATGGAGTAGGAAAGGTTGCCTTGCAAGAAGTTGATAGCTCACATCCATTCTACAACCTGGAAGGCAAGGATAATGTAGTATTGTTTTATACTGATAGATACAATGATCAACCACTTGTAATTAAAGGTGCTGGGGCAGGAGCGGAGGTTACTGCTTCTGGAATTTTTGCTGATGTTCTAAGAATAGCTCAATCTGATAATTAAATATGGAAGAAGTAACGGTTTTTGCACCCGCTAGTGTAGCGAATATTGGTTGTGGCTATGACACAATGGGATTTTCCTTGGATTCTATTGGGGAGGAAATCACAGTTTCAAAGAGAAATGATGAGAAAGTAGTCATTAAAGAAATTATTGGAGCAAACTTATCTACAGATCCATTACAAAACGTTGCAACTATTGCTATTCAAGCCTTGCTAGATGCGCTTAATTCAACACAAGGTTTTGACGTATCTATACATAAATCGATTAAGCCTGGCAGTGGATTAGGTTCAAGTGCGAGTAGTGCCGCAGGTGCTGTTTTTGCAGTTAACGAATTAATGGATCGACCCTTCAGTAAATCTGACTTATTACAGTACGCAATGGAAGGTGAAGCATTTGCTTCCAAGTGTTACCATGCTGATAATGTAGCTCCTTCCCTGTTAGGCGGATTACAGGTTATCAGAAGCTATGAACCATTGGATCTATTCAGAATTAATGATGATTTAGACTTAAGTGTTCTTCTTATATTCCCAGATGTAGAGGTTAAAACATCGGAATCCAAGAAGTTGCTACCGAAGGAAGTTTCAATTGAATTGGCCAGAAATCAATGGGCAAATGTTGCCGGACTTGTACATGCTTTTAATACTGCAGATCTAGAGTTGCTAAGAAAGTCAATTTCTGATTATATCGCTGAACCAATTAGAAAAAATGCGATTCCTAAGTACGATCAAGTCAAAGAAATAGTGAATGAAAATGGGGCGGTTGGGTTTAATATTTCAGGATCGGGGCCTAGTATGTTTGCCTTCTTTAAAAATAAATCAATGCTGACGAAAGCGGAAAATAAGATCCTAGCGATTTACGAAGAATGTGATTTCGATTTAAAGATTTATAAGACTAAAATTGACCATACTGGTTGTAAAGTGATATCATGAAGTTTTTAAGTACCAACAATTATCGTCACTCAGCAGATTTTCGTGATGCTGTAATCAAGGGACTTCCTGATGACAATGGATTGTATTTTCCGTCACTCATTCCTAAGCTAAAAGATGAATTTTTAGATTCCATTTCAGGAATGAAGTTGCATGAAATAGCTGTTCAGGTTTTGCTGCCATTTTGTGTTGAGGATATTCCTAGAGATAAACTAGAGCGTATTTGTTCTGAGACTTTTGTCTTTGACATACCTCTTAAGAATGTTGGAGATAGGATTGATTGCTTAGAGTTATTTCATGGCCCCACCATGGCATTCAAAGATGTAGGCGCACGTTTCCTGGCTCGCACATTGTCACATTTTAAAGAGTTTGATGATAGATCAAGTACAATCTTGGTTGCTACTTCTGGAGATACAGGTGGGGCAGTGGCCTCCGGATTTTACAATCAGCCTGGTATTGAAGTTGTTATTCTATATCCAAAGGGGAAAGTGACAGCATTGCAAGAAAGGCAAATGACAACCTTAGGAGGAAATATTCAAGCCATTGAAATTGATGGGGATTTTGATGACTGTCAATCTATTGTGAAAGAAGCATTTCTAGACAATGATTTAAAAGGTTTAAACCTTTCTTCAGCTAATTCTATAAATATTGCCAGATGGTTACCTCAATCTATCTACTATTATGTTCCTTTTATTGAAGATGGAGTAAATGAAAACTTAGTTTTTAGTGTTCCTAGTGGAAATTTCGGAAACATAACTTCTGGAATGTTAGCTAAATCCATGGGACTGCCAATTCATCGATTCATAGCTGCGACTAATGTTAATGATGTTGTTCCGAGATATCTTGAAAATGGTCTTTTTGATCCACGGAAAACGATCCAAACAATATCTAATGCTATGGATGTGAGTAAACCTAGCAATTTTGCAAGGTTGCAATCATTGTACGACAACTCTCATGCAGCAATTCTTAATGACACGAGCGGTTTTGTCTTGAATGATTCTGAAACAAGATTGGTCATGTCTCAATGTAAATCCCATAAAGACTATATTCTTGATCCTCACAGTGCTATTGCATATGAGGGATTAAAAAATGGATTAATGGAAGGGGAGAGCGGTGTATTTTTAGGAACAGCTCATTATTGCAAATTCTTGGATGTTGTCAATGATGCAATCAATGAAGAGCTTGCTTTACCAGATGAAACAAAACCATTATTTGATAGAGCCAAGGAGTCAATTGCTATGAATAATGATTATAACGATTTTAAGGAATTTCTAACGCAATAAAAAAAGGCTGTTCAATGAACAGCCTTTAGATTTTGTTATAGAAAGAATTACATCATTCCTCCCATGCCACCACCTGGCATTGGAGGCATTGGTGCTGCTCCTTCTTTTTCTGGCTCTTCAGCAACTACACATTCTGTAGTCAATAGAAGAGAAGCAATTGAAGATGCATTCTCAAGTGCCAGTCTTGTTACTTTAGTAGGATCTATGATACCAGCTTTGAACATGTTTACATATTCACCATTTGCTGCATTGAATCCGTAATCAGCTTTACCAGCAGCAACTTCGTTCACGACAACAGATGCTTCTCCACCAGCGTTTTCAACGATCGTTCTTAGAGGAGCTTGAATTGCTGACTTGATGATAGCAACACCCGTATTTTGGTCTTCATTATCCAATGTCAATCCATCCAATGCTTTCATAGCTCTGATAAGAGCAACGCCTCCACCTGCAACGATTCCTTCTTGCACAGCCGCTCTAGTTGCATGAAGTGCATCATCAACTCGATCTTTCTTCTCCTTCATTTCTACTTCAGTGGCTGCTCCAATGTATAGAATAGCAACACCACCAGAAAGCTTAGCTAGACGCTCTTGAAGCTTCTCTTTATCGTAATCAGAAGTAGTATTTTCAATTTGTTGCTTGATTTGATTTACTCTTGCAGTGATATCCGCCTTTTTACCAGCACCATTAACAATCGTAGTGTTGTCTTTGTCAATGTTGATTTTCTCAGCTGTTCCTAAGTAATCGATAGTTGCATTTTCTAGCTTATATCCTCTTTCTTCAGAGATTACAGTTCCGCCAGTAAGAATAGCAATATCTTCAAGCATAGCCTTTCTTCTGTCTCCAAAACCAGGAGCTTTAACTGCTGCTATTTTCAGAGATCCTCTAATCTTGTTTACCACAAGTGTAGCAAGAGCTTCACCTTCTACATCTTCTGCGATAATCAATAATGGTTTACCAGTCTGAGCAGTTGCTTCAAGTATTGGAAGCAATTCTTTCATGTTAGAAACCTTCTTGTCATAGATCAAGATGTAAGGGCTTTCTAACTCAGCTTCCATCTTGTCAGTATTGGTTACAAAGTATGGAGAAAGATAACCTCTATCAAACTGCATACCTTCTACAGTTTTCACTTCAGTTTCAGTTCCTTTAGCTTCTTCAACAGTGATCACACCATCTTTTCCAACTTTTTCCATCGCATCTGCGATCATCTTTCCGATTTCAGGATCATTATTTGCAGAAACTGATGCTACTTGAGCTATTTCGTCATTAGTCTTGATGTTTTTAGACTGCTTCTGTAAGTTTTCGACAATTGCAGAAACTGCCTTGTCAATTCCTCTCTTAAGGTCCATTGGGTTAGCACCAGCAGCAACATTCTTAATGCCATGTCCGAAAATTGCTTGAGTGAGAACTGTTGCAGTAGTAGTACCATCTCCAGCGTCATCTGCAGTCTTAGATGCAACTTCTTTAACTAGCTGAGCTCCCATATTTTCGATAGGCTCCTTAAGCTCAATCTCTTTTGCTACAGAAACTCCATCTTTTGTTACGTTAGGGGCTCCGAATTTCTTATCAAGGATTACGTTTCTTCCTTTTGGTCCAAGTGTAACTTTTACCGCATCAGCTAGCACATCTACACCTTTCTTGATGCTGTCTCTAGCGTCGGTATTAAAGAATATATCTTTTGCCATTACTTTTTAATTTTTTCAGTTTGTTGATTAATTATACTATTCCGTAAATATCAGATTCTTTCATGATCAAGAACTCTTTGCCATCGATGGTAACTTCAGTACCAGAGTACTTACCATACAATACTTGATCTCCAACTTTTACATTGATTGGTTCATCTTTCTTACCCGTACCGATAGCGACAATTTGTCCTTTCTGTGGTTTTTCCTTAGCAGTATCAGGAATGATAATACCTGATGCTGTTTTTTCTTCAGCCGCAGCAGGTTCTACTAGAACTCTGTCAGCAAGAGGTTTGAAATTTACTTTAGACATGTTATTTAAACGTTTAAGTTTATTGGAATTTCTTTTTTGCATTTCTTCTTAACATTTAGTGTGCCAATACCTCAATGTCAGGTTATTGATAGATACCTATGACATTTTTGCAGACATAATGTCAATATTCCTCTAAATACGTTTATTGGATTTTGACAAACTGACATTTGCTCATTAATTTCTTAATTAAAATTTCGTTTATGGATAGACTCAAACATGATTGGCTGACAGAAGGATTAATAGATTACGAGTATAAGAAGTACATATTATTGGCATATTTAAAAGATGTTGGAAGACGCTTTAATAGGTCCGAGTTATACCCATTTATGTCAGATTTAATTTTTCATTATCGAAATCTTATTAAAGTAAGAGAAAGTAAAAAGCTGATGTTTGAAAGCTTTCCTGAATCATTGACTGAGGCAGACTTTAATAAGTTAAGACTTACATATAGTAAGGTTGTAAATGATGACGAAGTGATGGGCCAAATTGAGGAAATCATTGCTTTTGCCATTCCAAAAATGAAAGGAATGTTGGAGGAAGGTAAAGAGCTATTTGAGTTTGTAGAGGAAAATATTGAACTCGAACCTGTTGGGGTTTCTCCAATTTATTCAGATGAAGGGTACTTATTCATAAATCAGCAATCTTCTGTCGATATTTCTATTTTCCGATATCAAGTGACTTTTTTCGAGCATTCAGAAGAAAAGTTTAGAAGCATGACTACTCAGTTTTTGATGAATGAAATTCATGGTGTTAGTAAGACATATGAAAATATCAAAATTCAGCTAACAAAGCAGTTTAGTGAACTTCCAAATCCAGCTACTTATTTAGCATTCAGTAAGTTAACACTTCCTTTAAATGAGACATTATTACCTGTCGCTAAACGAATGTTGGTACAAAGACTTGCTTCAGCCTAAAAGGTATCTGCCATGGTTATAAAAATTAGTGAATCATAGTAAGGTTGAATTAAAATTCTGTTGTTTAGAACATAGTTTGAGGTAACTAGATTTGCTTCAGCAATACCTAACCAAAATTCCAACCTCACTAATGAGATATATTATTCTTACTTCAATATGGCTTTTAATGATTCAAGCTTGTACGGAGCCTTTTGAAGTTGAAAATAAGAGAGATGTTATGATTCTTGACGGCAGAGTATCGTCAAATGTAGGTCAATCATTTGTGCGGATTTATAAGATTAATGCAGACGGTTCGCAGACTACATTCAATGATTTTGACGTCCGTATCGTAGATACCAATGAGCAAGAGACAACATTCATTACACAAACTTCTTTTTCAAATACATACCTACCTGAAGATTTTGGTTTTGTGGGTCTTGAAGGGATAGGCTATAAAGTTATTGCGACCAATTCTGATGGAATAATGTTAGAATCTGATTTTGATTATGTGGTTGAACCAATAGATTTTGATTTTGAGATTGGAGATACAACTGTCGTAGTAACCTCTCAGGCTAATGAACCAATTTTTAGAGATGCAACAACTGCTATAGCTAGTGTGACCAACGATGGGACTCCAATTTATTCTAAACTAGATTTTAACTATCGATATATGGAGCTTTTCACGGAAGACACGATCATAGTTCAAGATAATGATTACGTACTTTTCTCTTGTGATGATAACAATGAATGTGATGATAGGGTAGATGTGACAGCAGGATTTACAACCCGATTTGAATGGTTTTTTATTTTAAGAAGTAGATTCTGTGATAGACTTGCTTCTGTCACCCAACTAAATTTTGTTGAAAACTGTACCCCGGCAGGTTCAATGGGATGCTGTGAGTACCGAGACCAATGGGAAACCGTCTTCAAATTGGAATTAGAGTCTTTATCTAAAGAGACCTTTATGTTTTGGGAAGACTTGGAAAGACTTACCACTGGCAATGGACTCATTTTCGATACGTATCCATTCCCGCTTGAAGGCAATGTCACGTGTCAAGGCTGTGATGGCGATTTTTTTGGATTACTTAGAGCTTCTTCAACAACTGTTAAAGAGCAAATTGTGATTTTATGATTAATGATTCCTTAGTAAGAATTAAAAGTGCTAAACTAAATTGAATAATGGTTTAGCGACAAAGCATTGTTAGCTTTAAACCTGACCCTTGTATGAAGAGATTATTTATAACATTCGCATGTTTGACGATAGGCTATGCCTATGGTCAAGTCGAAAAACCCCTTTCGGAATATTTAGAGCAGCTTGAAGCTTCTACTGATAAAAGTTTTTTTTATCAGAAGGAATGGATAGACTCTATTAGTGTTAAGAATACGGATAATGAAGACTATTTAAATGTCATTAGAAATGCCCTTTCTAAGTCTGGATTTCTTCTAAACGTTCGCGATGATCGCTATGTATTTATTTATCCCAACAAGCTTGAGTTAGAAAGAAAAGAGATTGTTAGAAGCAATTCTAGAGGGTCTAAACTGATAGAAAATATTAGAATCGGTAATCCAAATGCCTTGAGTACTGATTCTGATCATGTATTGAGTGGTATAGTTACTGATGAATTCAATGAGCCACTTATTGGTGTGAATATAAGTGTGGATGGAAGACTTGTGAGTAAGAGCGGAACAGACGGTGGATATAACATAGGACTTAAATCAGGAAATTATACTGTTGAGTTTAGCTACATAGGTTTAGAAAAGGAAACTCGGCTAGTAACTCTATATTCTTCCGGAAATCTTAGTATTTCACTTTTTTCCGATTCTAGAATATTAGATGAAGTAGTTGTGGAACAAGATGCGTCATCAAACAATAACCTTGGCCCCGCGATTGGTATTCAGAGAATTGGTATTGACAAACTTGAAAAGTTGGCTTCTGTTACAGGTGATATCGACGTAGTTAAAAGCATGACAACCTTGCCTGGGGTGACTGTTTCTGGTGAGAGTTCATCTTATTTGAATATTCGAGGTGGTAGTAATGATCAAACTCTTGTTCAGATGAACAATACCACAATTTTCAATCCAGGTCATTTGCTCGGATTCTTTTCAGTTTTTAATGGAGATTTTGTTTCAGATGTTTCAATCCTAAAAGGCAATATTCCGGCTAAATATGGCATAAGAGCTTCGTCGGTGCTAGATGTAAAAATGAATAAGTGGGCGAAGAAGAAATTGAACGTGTATGGTGGCTTAGGGATCGTAAATTCTAACTTGGGTCTAAAAGCTAAGGCCCTTGATGATAAACTTGATATTCATGTAGGAGGAAGGATATCATACATAAATTGGATTTTAGACTTCGTTCCAGATAAAGATATTCTACAGAGTTCAGCGCAGTTTGGAGATGTCAATCTATCATCGCGCTATAGAATAGATGATAAAAACAGTATTTTTCTATCAAGCTATTATGGAGAGGACTTTTTTAGGTTTTCAGACAAAATTATATACCGATGGTCTTCTTTGAATAATCAACTTAAATGGACGCGAGTTTTATCTGACGAGTGGATTTTAGAATCAGAGATAGCCTCGAGTATTCTTAGAAATAATTCAGAGAATTTAATAATCAATGACGAATTCGAATTTGAGAATGGAATATCTGAGTTATCATTCAAAAGTTTATTAAGCAGCGAAAAGATTATTGCTGGTATAGATGTAACTAAATTTGATATAGCTCTTGGTAATGTGGTACCAACTACGAATAACTCACTTGTGCAAGAAAAAAGCATTGATGAAGAGGATGTTTTAAATTTAGGAGCCCATGCGAGTTATCTTATTAAAGTGTCAGACAATTTTGAAATTAGTACTGGTCTGAGATTTAACTATTTCATGAATCTTGGAAATTCTAGAATTAACATTTATGAAAATGGAGCACCATTTACTCAAGAAAATGTCATTGGGCAGGAAGTAATTGACGAAGGAGATGTAAACTATTCGAAATATACCTTGGAGCCAAGAATTGGTCTTGAGTACAAGGTCAGCAATAATTCAATAAATGCTGGATACTCAAGAGTAAATCAGTTTCTACACTTAATTTCGAATACAGTACTTGTTAATCCTTCCACTGTGTGGAAATCAAGCGATAGATTCATACCTCCGACGCAGATAGACCAATTTTCTATCGGATATACACACAACTTAGTTGAACAAGATATTTCAATATCCATTGACGGGTTCTATAAAATCATGAATGATCTAGTGGACTACAGAAATGGTGCTGAATTGGTTTTAAATGAAAACCTAGAGCAAGCTACATTAAGAGGAGAAGGAGAATCGTATGGAATAGAGTTTCTTGTGTCCAAGGAACAAGGTTTTTTATCCGGAATAGCTTCTTACACTTACTCTAGAACATTTATAACAGTAGATGATCAATTGCAAGGTGTTCAAATTAATGATGGAGAACGATATCCTTTCTATTCTGATAGGCCTCATAATTTTAAAGCTACATTAGACTTTAAGCTATCTAAAAAATGGACGGTTTCCTCAAATTTCACATACCTCACTGGAGCACCAATTAATGCGCCAGTAAATGTGTTTCAGGTTGACGGAGTAAGAGTCCCTTACTTCTCAAGTCGAAACTCTAGTAGAATACCAGATTACCATAGACTGGATCTAGTAGTTTCACTGAAAAGTAGAATTAGGAAAACTAAGAAAAATAACGATAGATGGGTGTTTGCTTTGTACAATGTATATGGTAGAGATAATGTTGCTACGATTTTCTTTTCGAGTGAAAATAACGCACCCTCGCAGCCATTTGCACTCGTGAATGTTGGTCGAATGATACCTACAATAACTTATAAGTTTGAGTTCTAATATTGAATCACTCTAATTAGAATAGAATGAAAAATACGATATTATTTTTATCAATAGTCACGATTTTCGGATGTACGGAGCCTTTTTTTGAGCTTACCAAAAATCGTGATCATTTAGATGTAGTAGATGGTAAAATTTCAACAATTGAAGGAGCTTCTTACATTAGGATCTTTGAACAAATTAATGACAGTATTCTAGTTCCAATCCCGGGCTTGAATGTATCTGTAATTGCAGATGATGGAGAAATATTTCCTTTCGCTTTTGAAGCGAGTAGGTACATTCCTATCTCATCGGCATTTAAGGGTGAAGTAGGTCGTCAATATAGACTTGAAGCGTTTAATGAGAGCATTTCAATCGAATCCTCATTCGATATGATACCAGATTCGATACCATTAAGTATGGTGACCGTGGATACCTTCATCACAATACTAGTGCCGCCATTGAATTTGGTACAAAAGGTGGATGCTGTAGCAGCTATTGCATTAATAACTTCTGAAAATGAAAGTCAAGCCAGATTAAGGTTCGAACATTCTTATGAGAATGTGCTAACTAGACAAATAGAAACCACAACTTTTGATCAATATGCTTTGTATTCATGTGATAAAAATATCGATTGTAATTTTAATGAAACAAGAGTTCCAGTAGGTACTACTACTCAACAGTCATGGATGTTTTTTAACTTATTAATACCGGATTGTCGAAGTAATACTGGCGAAGTGGACATTAGCAATGGGTGCATTGCTCCATGTTGTCTTCAACAAGATGATCATCTTACTGAGTTTAAGGTATATGTTGAAGCAATGTCAGTTTCATCTTTTGAGTACTGGAGCCAAATTGAGAAGTTAACCAATAATAATGGATTAATATTCGATACCTTTCCTTTTCCTTTAGAGGGTAATATCACCTGTGATGGATGCGAAAATGAAATAGTTGGAATATTTAGGGCAGTAGCAGAAACTACTGCAACTGAAAATAGAATCTTATGAAACAACCTATCACCTTACTTTTAATGCTTTCATTTTTCTCACTTTTTTCACAAACAAGTGAGAAGGAAATAAATCAACTTTATAAGGATTACCAGTATTATAACTCAAGAGAATTTGCTTATCTCAAGCCTGATAAAAAGATCTATTATAGCGGTGAGAGTTTAGATTTTGATGTGGCTGTTTTTAATCAATATTTTTCGCTCTCAAAACTTAGTAGAATCATTCATGTTGATCTTTTAAGTGAGGATGAAGATGTAACTAGGAACTACATATTTAGACTTGAATCCGGAAAGGCAAAAGGCAAGATCAGTTTGCCTCAAGATATCCCTTCTGGCAATTACCAGATGGTTGCCTATACTCACTTTATGAGAAATCATGATATAGATTTCTCTGCTCATAGAGTACCAATTTATGTGCAAAATGTTCTTGATGAGTCTACGAGTCAAGTTGTAAAAGCAATTGGATATCCGGATGATTTAAGTACGAAAGCTTTCGAGAATACCAATGTAGTTGATGTATCAGTAAAGCCTAATGCAATATCCTTGGAAATTCAGACACCGACTAATGAGGATTTTTTTGTTGTTAGTGAGGGCTTTAAATCTGTTCAGCTTATCGCCAAGATTAATCCTAAAGGTCCAGTAACTCAATTTGCTCTACCTAGAGGTCAATTTAAAGGCGGATTTCAACGATTCATTCTACTTAATTCGGATTTGGAAATTGTTGCAATTCGTCCATTTTATTTGAATAGCTCCAAGCCAATTCTTCGAAAGAAGAATGTAGAGAACAAAGTGTCAATAGATGTTGTCGATAATTTGATTACAAAAATTCATTTAGAGGACCAATCCAATCCTATCAATGATGAATTAACATCACTGTTTAAAAGACTCTATCGAATCTATTTCAACATTCCATTAGGACAGTCTTTAGAAGAATTGACTTTTAATGAACTTACTGCTGATTCTACCATGATTGGTTTTTCAAAGTATTCTTATGCGAGATGGAATGAGGTAGTTGATGGATTGCGTAGTGATTCAAATATTCAACATTTTCCTGAGAAAAATATCCAACTGAGTGGTAGGGTAGAAGGCGACTCAACAATAGTCGCTGAATCTAATATTGCAATACATCTGTTTGAAAATCAACTTGATATTACGAAGAAACTTGATTTAGATGGTAGGTTTTTTGTGGAATTAATTTTACCATCTGGACAAGATTATTTTAAAGCAACAGTTTTAAACGATGCCGCTGTTGACATATCTGAACAAGTGAATATATTATTCAATGAATATGAATCGTTTAGATATAATTCAAATCTAAGTTTTCATGAAAAATCGCTAACAGATTCAATTATTAAATCGAATCTTGAATTCAAATACATACTATCCACTTATTCTACTGAAAAGGCTAAGAAGCAATTTTTTTGGGATGATATAAAGTTTGATAAGAAAACTTTGATCTCTGACTACTACAGTGGGATAAAGGATTTCGAAGAGTTTATAAGAGAAGCTGTGGCTAATGTTAGTGTGGCGGAGAGAAAAGGGGAGAAGATTTTAAAAATTTACAATTACTCAGAGGGTAATTTTGGCAAACCTCAATTGGTTATTCTTGACAATTATGTTCTGAATAGTACGGTGCCATTGTTTAAAATTCCTTTGGACTCGATCGAATCTATAAATACGATTTTCAACGAAGAAACATTGAAAGCAATAGGTAAAAACTTTCTGAAAGGTATTATAGTAGTGAACACCAAAAGTGGAGCATACCCAGTTGCAAATTCAGAACTTGATCCTTCGTTTAGAGAGTTTACTGGCTATACAATAGGCCTATCCAATAATGAGGTGTCAGATCAGTTTAACTCTACTGTTGTCTCTGACCTATCATTTAGCATTAGAGAAGACTATGAGTTTAATGAGAAAACAATGCAAAAGAATGGTCGCTTAAGCATTGAAAGTTTCTCCAAAGAGGGATTTTATTTCAATACCTCTGCGCCTATAAAAAAGTAGTTTCTATTTATTCTACTGAATCTGTTTCAGAACTAGTAAGATCATTCAAATCAGACGAACCAGACTCTGCAGGTTGAATAGATTGAGGAATTACAGGCTGAGAAGTCTGAGCATTATCAATATTTGGACTTGATAAAACATCCGTGTTTTCTGTTGGCTGCACAAAGTTTGTAGAAACGGAAAGTAGTAGTAAGGCAATTGCAAAGCCCCATGTTAGTTTCTCAAGAAGGTCACCTGTTTTCTTCACTCCCATAAGTTGAGAAGTCCCAGAACCACCAAACTGGCTTGAAAGCCCTCCGCCTTTAGGGTTTTGTGCCAAAACTACAAGAATCAACAACACTGCGACAATAACTATCAAGGTTACAATTATTCCGTACATCTATCTATTCTATTTTTGAAATTAAGTCCGCAAAGTAAGATTTTTTTTCTGGATATTTCAAGCTTAATGCCTCATAGATTTCAATTGCACGTTTTTTATTTCCTTGATGGAGATAAATTTCTGCTAAATACTCAGAAGCTAAGTTTGGATCCCAAGCGCCACTTTGTTCTGCAAGATCCTCTGAAGTCTTTTCATCCTGGCGCTGATACTTGATTGTTGGAGAAGTTTTTATGAATTTGTCGATAAGATCCTTTTGAGATTTGGGCTCGCCTTTCCCATCATCTTTCTTCTCTTCTTTGTTTTTGGTAGACTTTGATTTCGTACCCGAAGCTTTTGTTGATTTTTTGGTACCCTCTTTCTTAGTGGTAGTCTTTTTAGGACTTGCTTTTTTTGCAACAGGCTTCTTATCTGAGGACTTTTTTTCAGCTACTTTTTTTGTAGTCGTTTTTTTATCTGCATCTTTCTTTGCAGTCGCCTTCTTGGTAGCTGATTTAGTTGTAGTCTTCTTTACTGTAGTCTTTTTGCTACTTACTGAGGTCTTTTTTGTTGACTTCTTTTCCTCTTCTTTAGCCGGAGTTTCAGATTCTTTTGATTCTTCAACTTCTTTTTTCTTGGTGGTCCTTGATTTTGGCTTATCCTTTTGCTTACCTACCTCTTTGGCATCACTATTTTCTGTTTCGTCAGATTCCTTACTTTTCTTAGTTCGCTTATTTTTTCTAGGTACAGCTTTAGCTTTAGATAGATCAGGAAGTTTGATCTTATCTGATTCATCATCTTTCTTTTCAGCTGAAGATGCATTTTCTGTTTCAGAGCTTTTCTTGTCTTCGTCTTTATCTTCAAATACGGAAGGGTCAATATTTTCAGGCGGCTTTAAGTAGCTTCTCGTAGCAAATCTTGAAAATCTTGGTTCTCTAATTACACGTTCAGGACGGTCTGAATCCTCTTCTTCTTTAGGTGATTTTGGTTTAGTATCAGTATCATCAGATCTTTTGTCTGAGGTGATCTCTGCAGCTTCATCCGCAAATTCCTCTACTGACTCTTCTGTTTTAACTAATTCTTCAGATTCTTTTTCCTCTGTCTCCTTAGTATCTTCTTTTAATAACTGTTCTTCTTCTTGCGCCTTTTCTCTTGCTACTTCCTCCTTTGCTTGAGCTTCCTCTCTTGCGACTTCTTCTTTAGCTTTTTTAGCTGCGTCTAGAATTTGCATAGTAATTTCTGACGCGGATTTTTTAGATGCTTCTGTTGTACTTAAATCTTCAGGAGAAGCCTCTTTTTCAATTTGTATATCCTCTTGTTTTTTCTCTATGTCTTTGTTTGAAGCTTTTTTCACAGCTTCTGATACAGCATCATCTTCTTCAATTTTTTGTTGAACTTCTGCAAACTTTTCTCTTGAAGCCTTAAGGTTTACCATATCCCTTTGCAATTCGTCAAGAATGGAGTCTAATTCACCACTAGGAACATCAGGGATCTCTGGTTGAGGCTTCTGTTCTTTCGACTTTAATGCAGATGGTCTTTTGTCAGTTCGATCACTTTTATCTTGTTCTTCTTTCCGAACTACTTTAGAATCTTCAGTTTTAGGACTCTCAATAGGTGGACGACCTGATTTTTTAGATTGAAGGTTTTCTGAAGTGGATGATTTGTCAGCAGTCTCCTTACCCGTGACTCTGTTTTCTGAAACTTTAGTAACTTCTGTAGCACTACTAGATACTGTTTCTTCTTCAATTTTTGCAGGTTCTTTTAGAAAAAACAGATTGCCATTTAAGTACTTCTTCAAAAGCACTCGATCAGTAGAATAAATTGCTGCAGAGGCAATTCTCTTCTTTGTTTTGGGATGCCCTTGTTCCTTGCTGGCTTTAGCTAGCAAAAGTCTGGCACTTAAGAAATAAGGATTTTCGTTAACAATTGCCTCTAGTTCATCCAACTGCTCTTCTGAAAGCTTATGTGGGTCGCGTAAAAAGGCTATTAACTCGGTTTTATTCACAGGATTAGATGACGGTGTATATGCTAAAATTAAGCAAAATCACCAATTTGCCACTGAAGCATTGAAGATATCTAGTACAATTTGATCGAATATTTCTTCTACAAACAGTTCTTCGTTAGAAGCCAAATTAGTTGAGTTGTCAAAGTCTTTGAAGAAAGAGAAGCTTTTATCAAAGTCAAAAGTAGGATCACTTATATTAGTATAAGTGGCTGAAACTGTGATTGTAATGCGAGAAAGAGCCGAGAAATCTGCCTGATTTTGACTCCCAGCGGTTGCTGCTACAGGGGTTATTGTATAGTTAGAAATAAAACCATCAAGTTGTAAATCGCCATTATTATCGACAAGTTCCAAACTTGTATTTTGTTGAAAATAATCCTTAATGGTTTCAGTGAATACCGCACTCATATTCGATGGACCTAATGCTGCATTATTATAAAATTGTTGAATAGATATAGTTTTTATCTCTGGAGATAGTGTTCCTCCCGTGAAATTGTATACTCCACAACTAGTTGGAATACATAAGGCGAGTATTATTAGTATAAGGCTACAGATTCTCCAGTTCATATTGCTTAATCTTCCTATACAAAGTTCGTTCCGAAATCCCTAAATCCTCTGCCGCGTACTTACGTTTATTCCTATTTTTCTTTAGAGCTCTAATAATCAATTCCTTTTCTTTCTTTTCTAATGAAAGAGAATCCTCTAATTCCATTTCATGGGTAATGTCCTCTACTTCTGAGTCGAATGTTTCATCATTGGAGGAAATGATAAGGGTAGGCTCTTCGATAGACTCTTCGTTTGCTTGATATTCTTCTAAATTGGCAGCTTGCGAGTCGATGTTTTTGAAGAGTGATTTATGATCTTCCAAAATTTCTTGATCGTTTTCATTTCCTTCAAGCATTTTGAAAACAAGCTTCTTTAATTCTGCCATATCGGACTTCATGTCAAAGAGAACTTTGTATAAAATGTCTCTCTCTGTAAAATTATCCTTGTCATCCTCTTTACTTACTAGAGCCGGGAGATTACTTCCTGTTCTTGGAAGATATGTTTGCAGCTGGTCTATAGTAATTTCTCGGTCAATGCTTAATACACTTATTTGCTCAACAAGATTTTTAAGCTGTCTTATATTTCCTGGGAATCGATGTGCTTTAAGATATCCTTTTGAGTCGGCAGATAGGACAATAGGTTCTGTCTTATAGTTTTCAGAAAAATCATATGCAAACTTCTTGAACAAGAGTACAATATCTTCGCCACGTTCACGTAAGGCAGGTACATAAATTGGGACGGTACTTAACCTATAATACAAGTCCTCTCTAAACTTCCCTTTATTGACAGCGTCAAGAAGGTTGACGTTAGTCGCTGCAATTACTCGAACATCTGTTTTTTGTACTTTCGACGAACCTACCTTAATAAATTCTCCATTTTCAAGTACTCTAAGTAGTCTTGCTTGTGTGCTTTGTGGCATTTCTCCGATTTCATCTAGGAAGATTGTACCACCATTCGTTACTTCAAAGTATCCCTTACGTTCTCCAGTAGCTCCGGTAAATGCACCTTTTTCATGACCAAAAAGTTCAGAATCAATAGTGCCTTCAGGAATTGCCCCACAATTAATTGCAATAAATTGTCCGTGCTTTCTATGAGATAGGCTATGTATGATTTTAGAGAATGATTCTTTGCCGGCACCACTTTCTCCAGTAATTAATACGCTCATGTCAGTAGGGGCCACCTGCATTGCGACACGAATAGCATTATTGAGTTTGTCAGAATTTCCGACAATTTCAAAACGTTGCTTTATAGCTTGAACTTCAGAATCAATTTTTAAACTCATACTAATTCACCAAAAAGTGTTGCAGCAGTGCAATCTGTTACCTTAACATTGACATAAGTGCCTTTAGGAACGTCAGCATCAAATATGATAACCTTATTGGCACTGTTTCTTCCTTGCATCTTGGCTTTTGATCTCTTGCTAGTCCCTTCAACGAGAACCTTGAAATTCTTGCCTACATCTAGCTTGTTTCTTTCTAATGAGATTTTTTGCTGCTTATCTATAATTTCCTGAAGTCTTCGCTTCTTAGTTTCTAATGGAATGTCATCCTCGTATTTTTTAGCAGCTAGTGTGCCTGGTCTTTCTGAATAGAAAAACATATATGAGAAATCGTATTTAACATAGTCCATTAAGGAGATTGTTTCCTTATGTTCCTCTTCTGTTTCGGAGCAAAAACCTGCAATCATATCAGAGCTTATGCCACATTCATCACCTATAATATCACGTATTGCGTCAACTCTATCAATGTACCATTCTCTGCTGTATGTTCTATTCATCAATTCTAAAACACGGGAATTTCCACTCTGAGCTGGAAGATGAATGTAGTTGCAAATGTTCTCATACTTTTTCATTGTATGTAGAACATCATCAGTAATGTCTTTTGGGTGAGAAGTAGAGAATCTAACTCGTAAATCTGGATCTATCTGAGCCACCATTTCAATTAGATTCGCGAAAGTCACTATGTCAACATCCTCTTTTTTGTTCAACCGAGCTTTGTTGTTCTCTTCTGCAGACCATTTATATGAATCAACGTTTTGGCCAAGCAATGTAACTTCTCTGTATCCATTTTTAAATAATTCAATTGCCTCGTTTACTATGGATTGTGGATCGCGACTTCTTTCTCTTCCACGAGTAAACGGTACAACACAAAATGAGCACATATTGTCACATCCACGCATGATAGATATAAATGCAGAAACACCATTAGAATTTAGGCGTACTGGAGAAATGTCTGCGTAAGTTTCTTCTCGTGAAAGGAATGTATTAATACCTTTTTGTCCTTCCTCAGCTTGCTTTACCAATTTTGGTAAGTCTCTATATGCATCTGGTCCTAATACAAGATCTACAATTTTCTCCTCTTCTAAGAGCTTTGATTTAAGCCTTTCGGCCATGCATCCTAGTACTCCAACAGTAACGTCACGATTCTTCTTTTTAACACCGTTAAAAAAGTTTAGTCTATTTCGAACTGTTTGTTCTGCTTTTTCTCTAATAGAGCAGGTATTAATTAGAATAACATCGGCATGTTCAGGAGAAGATGTGGTTCCAAAACCTTCTTTTTTTAGAATGGACGTAACTATCTCACTATCAGAGAAGTTCATTTGGCATCCATAACTTTCTATGTAAAGTTTTCTCTTGGACTTACTATCATCATCAATGGTGGTTTTAAACTCACAAGATTCTTCTTGCTGTTTTCCCTCTTCAAGTAAGTCAATATCTGCTATCAATCCTTGCATCGTGCAAAGATAGAAACAGTCGTGACATTTTGTCAGCTTTCTTAGAATAGAATTTAGTCTAGTTTTAAAAGAAAAATGGCATTAGAAATTGAGGTAAGGGGATTTAAACCTAAGTACGGTAATGATTGTTGGTTTGCTCCCAATAGTTCATTAATAGGAGAAGTAGAAATGGGTAATGACTGTACAGTTTGGTTTGGAGCTGTGGTTAGGGGAGACGTCAATTACATTCGTATAGGGAATAATACTAATATTCAAGACAATGTAACAATTCATGGGACTTATCAAAAATCAGGAACAACAATAGGTAATAATGTTTCGATAGGCCATAATGCCGTAATTCATGGGTGCACAATTGAAGATAATGTGCTTATTGGAATCGGAGCAATAATTTTAGACAATGCTGTGATAAAATCAGGATCAATTATTGGAGCTGGAACGGTAGTACTTGCAAATACAGTCGTTGAAGAAAATTCGGTTTACGGAGGTATTCCTGGAAAAAAGTTAAAAACAATGGATGTTGAGAACAAAGAAATGCTATCAAGAATAGCAGGCAATTACTCAATGTATGCCGGATGGTTTAAAGAAAGTAAGAAATGAATGTTATAGTTAAAATAGTGTTATCAGCGTTGGCCGTAATTGTTGCAGCTTATCTTTTACCAGGTATATACGTAGACGGTTTTTTCACTGCTATTGTGATTGCTATTGTTTTGTCATTGTTAAATGCAGTGGTAAAACCATTATTAATCCTTCTTACGCTTCCGATTACATTATTAACACTAGGAGTATTTCTACTAGTGATAAATGCCCTTATTATTTTATTGGCTGACTCTCTTATATCAGGTTTTGTGGTCCATAATTTTTGGTGGGCGCTTATTTTTAGTCTGCTGTTGTCTCTAATTAATTCACTGTTCTCGGATCTTAGAAAAGAACATCAGAAGTAAACAGGGCATTGAGGGTCTTTCTTATAATTTCTCAGCTTCACACGGTAGTTCAACATTATTTCGTGAGTTCCTCTTGAATGGTTATTTAAGGCATTTACAGTTGCATCATAAGCATACCCTAGTCTGAAATTTTCATTCAATATTAGTTGGGTTAAGAATACTATTGCATCCCCACTTCTATAAGAAACTCCAGCATATGCGATGCCATCAAAAATAATTGTTGCATTCAGATCCCATCCTAAAGGATTCTGTTCTTGAAATCTTAATAAGGCAGAAGGACTGAATTTTATATTTTGGTTAATATCAAAAATTACTCCTCCAGTAGCATAATAATATCTACTTTCTTTAGCATCCGAGGTAGTACCATCAGCTTGAACTTGAAATAAGCTGTTTTCTAAGATATAAGGAACAGATATACCAGCATACATTCTTGGATTAGCAAAATAAATCCCTGTTCCAAAATTTGGGGTAAATCTTGTTGGTGTTCCTGTTAGAAGTTCATCTTCTTGATTTAAAATATTTAATTCATCAAAATTGGATCTTCTATTATCAAACCCTCCAGAAAGTCCCATAGCCAAGATACCTGCACTTGTCTTGATTTTATAGGCTCCGCTGAGGTACACTGCGGATTCTTTATGTACGCCTATAACATCTTGTGATGCTTGTAACCCTAGTCCTATTTGATTTCCATAAAACGAGCTATGTACAGCAAAAATGTTCGAGACGGGTGCACCATCGACATTTATCCATTGCTTCCTGTGTAGAAAACTAGCACTCAGAATATTCAAACTTCCTGCATAGGCTGGATTAAGAGATAGCCCATTAAACATGTATGTGGACATTACCGGCCTTTGCTGAGCAAAAGCCACATAACTAATACAGAAAATCAATATAGCAACTAAGATCTTTTTCATTTGTACATCTAAAGTTATCTAACTAATTCCAAAAATCCTTGTATTGGGTCACTTCCATTGCCCAAGTCAATAATGTAGAAGTAGGTTCCAGCAGGCAATGTTTGCGATCCGAGTGTGTTTCCAGAGTTTGCATTACCCTCAAATCTATTAGATACATTGTCGTAGCCCGAAGTCTCATATATTGGTTGTCCAGCTCTATTAAATATTTTGACATTATTGTTAGGGAAGTAGTCTATACAATCAATCAAGAAGAAATCATTTTTACCATCAGCATTCGCTGAAACCCCATTATAAACTGTTATTGATGTTTCAATTGTGAAAGACGCTGAATACTCACACCCATTTTCAGCGGTAAATGTGACTGTATAGTCACCTGGATATGCATCAATCAATCTAGAATCATTGCCAACAGTATTTCCGTTTTGATCTTTCCAAACATAGTCTGTTGCAAGCTGGAATTCTTCGAAGCTAATTATTGCAGTACCAGTAAATTGATTGGTTGATCCATCTTCGGTTCTTAGACAAACTGAATTATTGAGTACTACTTCATATACAGGATCAACAACTTCATAACCAATTTCCACAGAAGTAAATGCTGATTCACATCCAGTTGCTAGATTCGTTGCTCTTACTAGGTAAGTAGTTGTATCCAAATTGAATACTTCTGAACCAGTTGCATATGGATTAATCATGTCATTTGGATCAAACCACTCGAACAAGAAGTTATTGGTAACTCCATCAACATTGGCAATTGCACTACCATTTGCAAACTGACAGTTATTTCTTCCATTATTCACAAGTACGAATGGATCGCTAGGTGTTTCAGCAAGATTCTGAATTTCAAAGATTTCTTCAGAAATACAACCTGTAACCACATGTGTAAGCACAAGTCTGTACATTCCTGCATCTAATTCGTCAACGAAGAATGTAGTATCCAATCTAACATTGGATGCGTCAAACCACTCAATATTAACAGTTGATAGATCAGGAACGTCTACTGAAGCAAATCCATCTTTAACATCAAAGCAAACTGTAACATCACTGCTAGAAAGAGTGTATTCAGGATTACTTGTTCCATCTTCAATAGTAACTTCAACTGCTTCAGATTGACAGAAGTTGTCTATGTCATCAACTACATATACCACATATTGGCCATCAGCTAACCCTTCAACCAAGGTGCCAGTAAAGTCCGCGTTTGCTGGATTAGGATTGGTACCTACGGTAGCAAGATCTCCAGTGAACCAATAATAACTGTAATCTGAGATTGCTCTGCCAGGGGCAAGAGTAATTACTGAAACAGCCGCCTTACCGTTTGGAACGGTACAACTTGTATTCGCTGAAGTGGATGTTGAAATTGCAATTGGATTTGGAATATCATCTGTCATTTCATAAGTCTCAACAGAGATACATCCAGTAGTGTTGTTTGTTACTTCAACAGTGTAGAATCCAGCCGCAAGTCCAGATACTTCATTGGTGTTTTCTCCAGCTAAATTACTTCCGCCTGTATAGTCATCGGAAGTCAAAGGATCGCTTGTATCATTTCCGAAGAACCATTCAAAGTCATAAGTGCCATTTTCAGGTTGGCCATCTGCTAGAACAAGTAGTCTACCATTTGGATTGCTAGGATCACAATTGCTTTGGAAATCAAAGTCATCTAAATCAATTGCTGGATATGTCAGATTTTCACCAACCTCAACTTCGAATGGAAGCGTCGTACAATTAACAATTGTGTTGGTACCAATCACCCAATATACCCCAGCAGCAGCATTCACGTAAGGAGCACCAGCGTTACCAGTAAATATTGGAGCAGGACTTCCTACAGTAGGATCAACGTCATAGTAATCAAAGTCATAGTCTGAGACATTATCTCTATCTACACTTGTTACTGCAATTGTACCATTTCCAGGGGTACAGTTGGTAGCATCGACTATATCAATTGCTAAAATCGAAACTTCCGTTGGTACATTAGGTAATTCAAATTCTTCTAGACTTATACAGCCAGTTGAAATTCTAGTAACCTCTAGAGTATAGGTATCGGCTGCTAGCCCTGAAATATCAGATGTTGTTACTCCAGCAGGCGTCGAACCATTTCCAGGATCAACTCCATCAACTAAAGCTGTTCCCGTTCCAGATCCCAGGTACCACTGGAATGTATAATCTGGATCAGTATCATCGATACCGGATGTTGTACCTACAGTAGCAGTTCCTCTTAAGGTTCCATTTGGAGTAGCCCCAGCAGCACAAGTTGAATCTGCAACTTGTAATGAAATACTTATGATAGGACGTAATACATTGTCAATTATTTCAAATTCTAATGGATCTGAGAAACAATCTGAATCAATCTTTCTAACTATAGCGAAATATGTTCCAGCCTCAAGTTCTGTATGAATGAAGTTAGTGTTATCAGCGTCTCCATCAGCCACCTGAGATCCAGTATTACCTGCTGTTGCATCTCCAATATTATCATAAACCTCTAATTGATAATTACCAGCCATTGCTGTCTGATCAAGAGTGTTTCCATCAAACGTTGTTTCTAATAATTCAAAAGATCCTATATCTGCGGGTGCTCCATCATTATCGTCATCACAAATGTTATTTTCAACAACTGCAAAATCAGATATACTTGGGTTAATAGGAACGTTGGTAATCGTATATGTTCTAACAATATCACAAGATGTTAGAGTGTTAGTTACCGTAACTTGATAATCTCCTGCAGCTACACCAGTTAAGGTTGCTTCGTTATCAGTAACGCCAACTGCACCACCACCTGCAATTTCCCATAGGAAAGTAAAATGGTCTGTGTGGTCGAATTGGCTATCTACCAGTACTTCGAGTCCGCCAGCGTTTACTCCGCCACCACAATCTTCATCAGGTATCATTTCGATCAATGCTACCTGAGGATTCCTAACTGAATCGCTCACGTTAATGATTGCTGTTGTTGATATACATCCAGTAGTTGTATTTTCAGCAACTACAAAGTAATCATCAGCTGCAAGATTGGTAAAGGAAATAGATGTTGCAGCTGGATTTGTAAATGGTGAACCAGCTAGAGGAGCACCAGCAACAGATCCTTGGGTAATTCTAATTTCGAAATCAGTCAAGTCACCAGTGGAAACATCTGCATCATTAATAATTAATGTACCGCTGTTACCAATACATAAAGTGTCTGGAGCAGTTCTAGCTTGAATAGACACATCATCAAGTGTTGGGATGTCGTCCATCGAACCTACATTGAATACAGCAGTAGAAGTACATCCTTCATTACCTGTTCCAGGAGTGTCTCCCAGATCCTTAACAATAACTACGGAGTAATCACCTTCAGCAAGATCAGATAAGGTGGTCAATGTACCATTTGCAGTTGCTGATCCTCGACTTCCAGCATCAGCCGGGAAGATTTCATTTCCAGCAGCAATTGCACCTCTATACCAAGTAATTGTAAAATCAGTAGGGGTGGCAGCAACTCCATCATCTGTAATTGAAATTGCCACTGATCCATCACCTACGTTGCCTGTGTTATCACAATAAGTATCTTGAACAATTGCGCTTGCAAGATTGATAATTGGATTAACCGTTTCATCTTCGATGATAAACTCGATAAAGTCTGCAGCAGCTTGCGCACAACCAGTACCGTTTACAGCGGCTGTATTAGTGATTTGTACGTAGTAAGTATCTGGAGCAAGTCCAGCTACTTCATTAGCACCAGCATCACCATTATTAAATCCTACTACAAGCGCATCGGCCAGTGGTGTAGTACCATCGCTTTCGAACCAGTCGAACGTGTAGTCAGTGAGTGCATAGTCACCACCAGAGATTGTAGTAGTAGCACCACCAGGTCTAGTTTCTGTGATGTCAAGTATTTCAAATGATCCATTATCTGGGTTACAATCATCAGAAGGCTCGATGTTGAAATCTACTCCTGCGGTAGTACCTACAGATATTGTAGTATTGAACTGCTCGATAGTTACCGACTGCAGTGTGCTGATACATCCATCACCAGGAGTGGTGTTGTCTTCGATTCTCACGAAGTAAGTACCTGCTGGCAGTTGATCTACGACGCTGTTGTTCACAGAGAATGCCGGAGCGGCAACGGCACCTGTACCGTCAAGCGGCTGAGTTTCGCCTGCATCTTCGAACCAGCTGATGGTGTAATCGGCTGGAGCGGCAGAACCATTAGTGATAGTAAGCGTAGCTTGTCCTGTAGGAGTAAAGGTCGCGTCATCACAAACGATGTCCTGAGCAGTCTGTGCTACAGTGAACGTAGGGATTACCGTTTCATCTTCGATGATAAACTCGATAAAGTCTGCAGCAGCTTGCGCACAACCAGTACCGTTTACAGCGGCTGTATTAGTGATTTGTACGTAGTAAGTATCTGGAGCAAGTCCAGCTACTTCATTAGCACCAGCATCACCATTGTTAAATCCTACTACTAGTGCATCGGCCAGTGGTGTAGTACCATCGCTTTCGAACCAGTCGAACGTGTAGTCAGTGAGTGCATAGTCACCACCAGAGATTGTAGTAGTAGCACCACCAGGTCTAGTTTCTGTGATGTCAAGTATTTCAAATGATCCATTATCCGGGTTACAATCATCAGAAGGCTCGATGTTGAAATCTACTCCTGCGGTAGTACCTACAGATATTGTAGTGTTGAACTGCTCGATAGTTACCGACTGGAGTGTACTGATACATCCATCACCAGGAGTGGTGTTGTCTTCGATTCTCACGAAGTAAGTACCTGCTGGCAGTTGATCTACGACGCTGTTGTTCACAGAGAATGCCGGAGCGGCAACGGCACCTGTACCGTCAAGCGGCTGAGTTTCGCCTGCATCTTCGAACCAG
Source organism: Ekhidna sp. (assembly GCF_963691765.1). Lineage (GTDB taxonomy): Bacteria > Bacteroidota > Bacteroidia > Cytophagales > Cyclobacteriaceae > Ekhidna. The sequence goes on along the minus strand of NZ_OY829375.1, from coordinate 4,266,742 downwards.
CTGATGGTGTAATCGGCTGGAGCGGCAGAACCATTAGTGATAGTAAGCGTAGCTTGTCCTGTAGGAGTGAAGGTCGCGTCATCACAAACGATGTCCTGAGCAGTCTGTGCTACAGTGAACGTAGGGATTACCGTTTCATCTTCGATGATAAACTCGATAAAGTCCGCAGCAGCTTGCGCACAACCAGTACCGTTTACAGCGGCTGTATTAGTGATTTGTACGTAGTAAGTATCTGGAGCAAGTCCAGCTACTTCATTAGCACCAGCATCACCATTGTTAAATCCTACTACTAGTGCATCGGCCAGTGGTGTAGTACCATCGCTTTCGAACCAGTCGAACGTGTAGTCAGTGAGTGCATAGTCACCACCAGAGATTGTAGTAGTAGCACCACCAGGTCTAGTTTCTGTGATGTCAAGTATTTCAAATGATCCATTATCTGGGTTACAATCATCAGAAGGCTCGATGTTGAAATCTACTCCTGCGGTAGTACCTACAGATATTGTAGTGTTGAACTGCTCGATAGTTACCGACTGCAGTGTGCTGATACATCCATCACCAGGAGTGGTGTTGTCTTCGATTCTCACGAAGTAAGTACCTGCTGGCAGTTGATCTACGACGCTGTTGTTCACAGAGAATGCCGGAGCGGCAACGGCACCTGTACCGTCAAGCGGCTGAGTTTCGCCTGCATCTTCGAACCAGCTGATGGTGTAATCGGCTGGAGCGGCAGAACCATTAGTGATAGTAAGCGTAGCTTGTCCTGTAGGAGTGAAGGTCGCGTCATCACAAACGATGTCTTGAGCAGTCTGTGCTACAGTGAACGTAGGGATTACCGTTTCATCTTCGATGATAAACTCGATAAAGTCCGCAGCAGCTTGCGCACAACCAGTACCGTTTACAGCGGCTGTATTAGTGATTTGTACGTAGTAAGTATCTGGAGCAAGTCCAGCTACTTCATTAGCACCAGCATCACCATTATTAAATCCTACTACAAGCGCATCGGCCAGTGGTGTAGTACCATCGCTTTCGAACCAGTCGAACGTGTAGTCAGTGAGTGCATAGTCACCACCAGAGATTGTAGTAGTAGCACCACCAGGTCTAGTTTCTGTGATGTCAAGTATTTCAAATGATCCATTATCTGGGTTACAATCATCAGAAGGCTCGATGTTGAAATCTACTCCTGCGGTAGTACCTACAGATATTGTAGTATTGAACTGCTCGATAGTTACCGACTGCAGTGTGCTGATACATCCATCACCAGGAGTGGTGTTGTCTTCGATTCTCACGAAGTAAGTACCTGCTGGCAGTTGATCTACGACGCTGTTGTTCACAGAGAATGCCGGAGCGGCAACGGCACCTGTACCGTCAAGCGGCTGAGTTTCGCCTGCATCTTCGAACCAGCTGATGGTGTAATCGGCTGGAGCGGCAGAACCATTAGTGATAGTAAGCGTAGCTTGTCCTGTAGGAGTAAAGGTCGCGTCATCACAAACGATGTCCTGAGCAGTCTGTGCTACAGTGAACGTAGGGATTACCGTTTCATCTTCGATGATAAACTCGATAAAGTCTGCAGCAGCTTGCGCACAACCAGTACCGTTTACAGCGGCTGTATTAGTGATTTGTACGTAGTAAGTATCTGGAGCAAGTCCAGCTACTTCATTCGCTCCAGCGTCACCATTGTTAAATCCTACTACTAGTGCATCGGCCAGTGGTGTAGTACCATCGCTTTCGAACCAGTCGAACGTGTAGTCTGTGAGTGCATAGTCACCACCAGAGATTGTAGTAGTAGCACCACCAGGTCTAGTTTCTGTGATGTCAAGTATTTCGAATGATCCATTATCCGGGTTACAATCATCAGAAGGCTCGATGTTGAAATCTACTCCTGCGGTAGTACCTACAGATATTGTAGTGTTGAACTGCTCGATAGTTACCGACTGGAGTGTACTGATACATCCATCACCAGGAGTGGTGTTGTCTTCGATTCTCACGAAGTAAGTACCTGCTGGCAGTTGATCTACGACGCTGTTGTTCACAGAGAATGCCGGAGCGGCAACGGCACCTGTACCGTCAAGCGGCTGAGTTTCGCCTGCATCTTCGAACCAGCTGATGGTGTAATCGGCTGGAGCGGCAGAACCATTAGTGATAGTAAGCGTAGCTTGTCCTGTAGGAGTAAAGGTCGCGTCATCACAAACGATGTCCTGAGCAGTCTGTGCTACAGTGAACGTAGGGATTACCGTTTCATCTTCGATGATAAACTCGATAAAGTCTGCAGCAGCTTGCGCACAACCAGTACCGTTTACAGCGGCTGTATTAGTGATTTGTACGTAGTAAGTATCTGGAGCAAGTCCAGCTACTTCATTAGCACCAGCATCACCATTGTTAAATCCTACTACTAGTGCATCGGCCAGTGGTGTAGTACCATCGCTTTCGAACCAGTCGAACGTGTAGTCTGTGAGTGCATAGTCACCACCAGAGATTGTAGTAGTAGCACCACCAGGTCTAGTTTCTGTGATGTCAAGTATTTCAAATGATCCATTATCCGGGTTACAATCATCAGAAGGCTCGATGTTGAAATCTACTCCTGCGGTAGTACCTACAGATATTGTAGTGTTGAACTGCTCGATAGTTACCGACTGGAGTGTACTGATACATCCATCACCAGGAGTGGTGTTGTCTTCGATTCTCACGAAGTAAGTACCTGCTGGCAGTTGATCTACGACGCTGTTGTTCACAGAGAATGCCGGAGCGGCAACGGCACCTGTACCGTCAAGCGGCTGAGTTTCGCCTGCATCTTCGAACCAGCTGATGGTGTAATCGGCTGGAGCGGCAGAACCATTAGTGATAGTAAGCGTAGCTTGTCCTGTAGGAGTGAAGGTCGCGTCATCACAAACGATGTCCTGAGCAGTCTGTGCTACAGTGAACGTAGGGATTACCGTTTCATCTTCGATGATAAACTCGATAAAGTCTGCAGCAGCTTGCGCACAACCAGTACCGTTTACAGCGGCTGTATTAGTGATTTGTACGTAGTAAGTATCTGGAGCAAGTCCAGCTACTTCATTAGCACCAGCATCACCATTGTTAAATCCTACTACTAGTGCATCGGCCAGTGGTGTAGTACCATCGCTTTCGAACCAGTCGAACGTGTAGTCAGTGAGTGCATAGTCACCACCAGAGATTGTAGTAGTAGCACCACCAGGTCTAGTTTCTGTGATGTCAAGTATTTCAAATGATCCATTATCCGGGTTACAATCATCAGAAGGCTCGATGTTGAAATCTACTCCTGCGGTAGTACCTACAGATATTGTAGTGTTGAACTGCTCGATAGTTACCGACTGGAGTGTACTGATACATCCATCACCAGGAGTGGTGTTGTCTTCGATTCTCACGAAGTAAGTACCTGCTGGCAGTTGATCTACGACGCTGTTGTTCACAGAGAATGCCGGAGCGGCAACGGCACCTGTACCGTCAAGCGGCTGAGTTTCGCCTGCATCTTCGAACCAGCTGATGGTGTAATCGGCTGGAGCGGCAGAACCATTAGTGATAGTAAGCGTAGCTTGTCCTGTAGGAGTGAAGGTCGCGTCATCACAAACGATGTCCTGAGCAGTCTGTGCTACAGTGAACGTAGGGATTACCGTTTCATCTTCGATGATAAACTCGATAAAGTCCGCAGCAGCTTGCGCACAACCAGTACCGTTTACAGCGGCTGTATTAGTGATTTGTACGTAGTAAGTATCTGGAGCAAGTCCAGCTACTTCATTAGCACCAGCATCACCATTATTAAATCCTACTACTAGTGCATCGGCCAGTGGTGTAGTACCATCGCTTTCGAACCAGTCGAACGTGTAGTCAGTGAGTGCATAGTCACCACCAGAGATTGTAGTAGTAGCACCACCAGGTCTAGTTTCTGTGATGTCAAGTATTTCAAATGATCCATTATCTGGGTTACAATCATCAGAAGGCTCGATGTTGAAATCTACTCCTGCGGTAGTACCTACAGATATTGTAGTGTTGAACTGCTCGATAGTTACCGACTGGAGTGTACTGATACATCCATCACCAGGAGTGGTGTTGTCTTCGATTCTCACGAAGTAAGTACCTGCTGGCAGTTGATCTACGACGCTGTTGTTCACAGAGAATGCCGGAGCGGCAACGGCACCTGTACCGTCAAGCGGCTGAGTTTCGCCTGCATCTTCGAACCAGCTGATGGTGTAATCGGCTGGAGCGGCAGAACCATTAGTGATAGTAAGCGTAGCTTGTCCTGTAGGAGTGAAGGTCGCGTCATCACAAACGATGTCCTGAGCAGTCTGTGCTACAGTGAACGTAGGGATTACCGTTTCATCTTCTACTTCTATTTCAAATACCGGAGTTTCACATGTTTTGGTAACTTGAGTTGCTTCAACGAAATAAGTTCCAGCGGCAAGTCCAGAAACACTGTTGGCTCCTTGGTCTCCATTATTTAGACCTCCGTCAACAAATGCATCTGCTAGAAGTACATTTCCAGCATTTCCCGGATCTATATATGTGGTATACCATGTGAATTCATAATCGGCCACATTATCAGTTATATCTGCATCATTAATGATGATTGAACCATCCAAAGGATTACAATCCTGATTTGGTGCAATAGTAGCATTAGTGATTTCATGTTGCTCGGGATTATGGCCTACTGTTAATGTTGTTGCAACTTCACAACTGTTAGGAGTATTTCCAGCTCCTCCGAGTCGTTGAACTGTAACTGTATAGTCACCTGGATTTAAGTTTGTTGGATTAGAGGTCGCAGTTTCTGTTAAAATGTCCTCTGTTAAAACTGTAAACGCATCGGCATCTCTAACCCAAGTAAATCGATACCCATTTGGTTGTTGATCTAATGCAGGGTTTAAGTTTTCCGCAGGATCTTCAATTACAGTTAATGATAGTGCTCCATTTCCAGCCGTAATATCACAGTTTGTGTTATTAGTAATGATATTACTTTCTAAGATTGGCTCATAAGCCAGGTCTAGAATTTCTTCATCTACGGATGCAGCAGTCCAACAATTTGAGGTCGACCCAGGGTTAAATGCTGGATTATTAATTTCTTGAGCGATAGCTACATAATCCCCAGCAGGTAAGTCAGGAAATTCGGCTTCATCACCTGCATTTAGTACAGGTCCGGCACCACTTGCAAGAGGAGTTCCATTACCATCAAGACGGTCTCCAGTTAGGGGGTTATAAGTATATGGGAATACTCGACCTTCAAAAGTGTATGCTGCAAATCGATCAGCAGGAACTCCATTTCCAGCGTACAAGAATATTGTATACTGAGAAATATCATCAAATTCATTGAGGCCAGTAGCATAACCAAGGTTATTGATTGCTGTTATTGTAGCAGTTTCTGTGGATGTTGCTCCAGTTAATACGTCAGCATTGACAAGTGCTGCAGAACCATCGTCTAATGTAACTTGAACCTCGCCTGTAAACTGGTCTGCGCCAATGATACCAGTAGCACCACTTGGTGCAGCGGTAAATGCCTCACCAATAGTAAATTGACCACTTTGAGGCGCCACCGTTAAGATGATATTATCAGCTAAACCAACTCTAGCAGCACCATTATCAGGACATTCAGTTACATTGTCAATGGTAAGCGTAGTGGTTACCTGTTGTCCCGAGAACCCTAAGTCAAAGGTTTCAAAATATCGACATCCGGTTGCTTGATCGATCATCACAACAGTATAAAGTCCAGAGATTATTCTATCAAGAGTAGTTGTACCTCCAACGTTTGTATCTCCGTTATCTGAAACTATGACTGAATTTCCTGGAGAAGGGTTTGATACTAGAAAATCTCCCGTAATTAGGGCAGCTGCAGATCCTGTAGTTTCCAAGGTTGCATAGTCTTGCGCTCCTTCATACCATTCAAATGTGAAGTTCAAACCACCTCCATCTGCATTTGGTGCTCCAGCTCCCAATGCAGTAATTTCTGCAGTGATTCTTCCATTTTCACCATCACAACTACTTGGTATTATATTGGCAGTGAATTCAATAGTTGGTTTATATGGAGAAACCTCATCAGCAACTGTTACCGTTTCAATTGCGCTTACACAACCTGTTTGGGTTTCTGTTATAACAACCGTATAATCTCCAGCAGCTAAACCACTAACTGTATTTGTAGAGACATTGGTAGGTGTAGATAAGTTACCTGGGTCAACTCCCTCAACTAATTCGTTACCAGCAGTTGCACTCGTTCCAAAATACCATTGATAAGTAAAGTTTGAACTAACTCCAATAGGAGGTCCAGCAGGTGTAAAAGTAAGGCTAGGGGTTACAGAAACCTGTCCATTTGCAGGATAACAATCTGAATGATCACCACTAGCTGAAGATCCAACAGTCAACGATGGTGCGAATTCTCCAATAACTACTTGAGCTGTTTCTGTACATAGAGTTGCATTATCAGTGATTAAAACAGTGTATGTTCCGTGCAATTGATTGTCAATTTGATCATCAGTATCAAAAGGGGATCCAGCTGTTCCAATACCAGCATACCATTCAAAAGAATAGTTGGTATTGGCACCTTCAGCAACAGTTAGGGTAGCGCTTCCTATAGGATTAGCTACGTCACAACTAAAATTATCTTGCAATACTTGCGTAGTAGGGGTTATCGTTGGCAGATTAATACCAATAGTTACGTTAGCCGTTGCGGTTACACAACCAGTGATTAGGTCAGTAACGATAAGTATGTAGTCACCATCTTCTACGCCTGTATTACCTGAAGCATCATCATCAAGTACTGCATCATCATCGATTTGAGTACCCGGAGCTACCGCAGTAGCCCAGAAGAAGCTGTAATCAGAAAGGGCTAAACCTTGTCCAGTAATATCAGCAAGTGCTACAGTAGCAGTACCTGTGAAGTTGTTTGGATCACACGAAGTATTATCCGTAGTGTTAGCGTTGATCGTAGCTACATCGAGCGTAGGGTCCACGGTAGCATCAACGATAGCGAACGGATGGTCGATTGTACATCCGGAGTTTTCATCCGTGATGGTCATCACATAGTTACCAATCGGCAATCCAGATACAGTAGTTGTAGTGACAGCAGCATTGTTGTAAGCTACATCTGCGAAACCACCTGTAGATCCATCATTAGCGATAGCCGTACCACCCGAAGTTTCGAGAGCGAAAGCGAAAGTGCCAGCCCCAGTGCCACCAGTAGGAGTAAGAGTTACTGCACCATTAGCGTCAGGGTTAGCCGCATCGTTTAGAGCAGGATCACAGACAGAGTTACCTGTAAGTCCAGATTCTCCAGCGCCAAGGGTAGGTTGTCCTGAGTTGATAGTTACGTTAGCCGTTGCGGTTACACAACCAGTGATCAGGTCAGTAACGATAAGTATGTAGTCACCATCTTCTACGCCTGTATTACCTGAAGCATCATCATCAAGTACCGCATCATCATCGATTTGAGTACCCGGAGCTGCCGCAGTAGCCCAGAAGAAGCTGTAATCAGAAAGGGCTAAACCTTGTCCAGTAATATCAGCGAGTGCTACAGTAGCAGTACCTGTGAAGCTGCCAGGAATACAAGAAGTGTTATCTGTAGTGTTAGCGTTGATCGTAGCTACATCGAGCGTAGGGTCCACGGTAGCATCAACGATAGCGAACGGGTGGTCGATTGTACATCCGGAGTTTTCATCAGTGATAGTCATCACATAGTTACCAATCGGCAATCCAGATACAGTAGTTGTAGTGACAGCAGCATTGTTGTAAGCTACATCTGCGAAACCACCTGTAGATCCATCATTAGCGATAGCCGTACCACCCGAAGTTTCGAGAGCGAAAGCGAAAGTGCCAGCCCCAGTGCCACCAGTAGGAGTAAGAGTTACTGCACCATTAGCGTCAGGGTTAGCCGCATCGTTTAGAGCAGGATCACAGACAGAGTTACCTGTAAGTCCAGATTCTCCAGCGCCAAGGGTAGGTTGTCCTGAGTTGATAGTTACGTTAGCCGTTGCGGTTACACAACCAGTGATCAGGTCAGTAACGATAAGTATGTAGTCACCATCTTCTACGCCTGTATTACCTGAAGCATCATCATCAAGTACCGCATCATCATCGATTTGAGTACCCGGAGCTGCCGCAGTAGCCCAGAAGAAGCTGTAATCAGAAAGGGCTAAACCTTGTCCAGTAATATCAGCGAGTGCTACAGTAGCAGTACCTGTGAAGCTACCAGGAGTACAAGATACATTATCTGTAGTGTTAGCGTTGATCGTAGCTACATCGAGCGTAGGGTCTACGGTAGCATCAACGATAGCGAACGGATGGTCGATTGTACATCCGGAGTTTTCATCCGTGATGGTCATCACATAGTTACCAATCGGCAATCCAGATACGGTAGTTGTAGTGACAGCAGCATTGTTGTAAGCTACATCAGCGAAACCACCAGTAGATCCATCATTAGCGATAGCCGTACCACCCGAAGTTTCGAGAGCGAAAGCGAAAGTACCAGCCCCCGTGCCACCAGTAGGAGTAAGAGTTACTGCACCATTAGCGTCAGGGTTAGCCGCATCGTTTAGAGCAGGATCACAGACAGAGTTACCCGTAAGTCCAGATTCTCCAGCGCCAAGGGTAGGTTGTCCTGAGTTGATAGTTACGTTAGCCGTTGCGGTAACACAACCAGTGATTAGGTCAGTAACGATAAGAATGTAGTCACCATCTTCTACGCCTGTATTACCTGAAGCATCATCATCAAGTACCGCATCATCATCGATTTGAGTACCTGGAGCTGCCGCAGTAGCCCAGAAGAAGCTGTAATCAGAAAGGGCTAAACCTTGTCCAGTAATATCAGCAAGAGCAACAGTAGCAGTACCTGTGAAACTGCCAGGAATGCAAGAAGTATTATCTGTAGTGTTAGCGTTGATCGTAGCTACATCGAGCGTAGGGTCCACGGTAGCATCAACGATAGCGAAAGGATGGTCGATTGTACATCCGGAGTTTTCATCAGTGATAGTCATCACATAGTTACCAATCGGCAATCCAGATACAGTAGTTGTAGTGACAGCAGCATTGTTGTAAGCTACATCAGCGAAACCACCAGTAGATCCATCATTAGCGATAGCCGTGCCACCCGAAGTTTCGAGAGCGAAAGCGAAAGTACCAGCCCCCGTACCACCAGTAGGAGTAAGAGTTACTGCACCATTAGCGTCAGGGTTAGCCGCATCGTTTAGAGCAGGATCACAGACAGAGTTACCCGTAAGTCCAGATTCTCCAGCGCCAAGGGTAGGTTGTCCTGAGTTGATAGTTACGTTAGCCGTTGCGGTAACACAACCAGTGATTAGGTCAGTAACGATAAGAATGTAGTCACCATCTTCTACGCCTGTATTACCTGAAGCATCATCATCAAGTACCGCATCATCATCGATTTGAGTACCTGGAGCTGCCGCAGTAGCCCAGAAGAAGCTGTAATCAGAAAGGGCTAAACCTTGTCCAGTAATATCAGCGAGAGCCACAGTAGCAGTACCTGTGAAGCTGCCAGGAATGCAAGAAGTATTATCTGTAGTGTTAGCGTTGATCGTAGCTACATCGAGCGTAGGGTCTACGGTAGCATCAACGATAGCGAACGGATGGTCGATTGTACATCCGGAGTTTTCATCAGTGATGGTCATCACATAGTTACCAATCGGCAATCCAGATACGGTAGTTGTAGTGACAGCAGCATTGTTGTAAGCTACATCAGCGAAACCACCAGTAGATCCATCATTAGCGATAGCCGTACCACCCGAAGTTTCGAGAGCGAAAGCGAAAGTACCAGCCCCCGTGCCACCAGTAGGAGTAAGAGTTACTGCACCATTAGCGTCAGGGTTAGCCGCATCGTTTAGAGCAGGATCACAGACAGAGTTACCCGTAAGTCCAGATTCTCCAGCGCCAAGGGTAGGTTGTCCTGAGTTGATAGTTACGTTAGCCGTTGCGGTAACACAACCAGTGATTAGGTCAGTAACGATAAGTATGTAGTCACCATCTTCTACGCCTGTATTACCTGAAGCATCATCATCAAGTACTGCATCATCATCGATTTGAGTACCTGGAGCTGCCGCAGTAGCCCAGAAGAAGCTGTAATCAGAAAGGGCTAAACCTTGTCCAGTAATATCAGCAAGAGCAACAGTAGCAGTACCTGTGAAACTGCCAGGAATGCAAGAAGTATTATCTACGGTAGTTGTAGTGACAGCAGCATTGTTGTAAGCTACATCAGCGAAACCACCAGTAGATCCATCATTAGCGATAGCCGTACCACCCGAAGTTTCGAGAGCGAAAGCGAAAGTACCAGCCCCCGTGCCACCAGTAGGAGTAAGAGTTACTGCACCATTAGCGTCAGGGTTAGCCGCATCGTTTAGAGCAGGATCACAGACAGAGTTACCCGTAAGTCCAGATTCTCCAGCGCCAAGGGTAGGTTGTCCTGAGTTGATAGTTACGTTAGCCGTTGCGGTAACACAACCAGTGATTAGGTCAGTAACGATAAGTATGTAGTCACCATCTTCTACGCCTGTATTACCTGAAGCATCATCATCAAGTACTGCATCATCATCGATTTGAGTACCTGGAGCTGCCGCAGTAGCCCAGAAGAAGCTGTAATCAGAAAGGGCTAAACCTTGTCCAGTAATATCAGCAAGAGCAACAGTAGCAGTACCTGTGAAACTGCCAGGAATGCAAGAAGTATTATCTGTAGTGTTAGCGTTGATCGTAGCTACATCGAGCGTAGGGTCCACGGTAGCATCAACGATAGCGAAAGGATGGTCGATTGTACATCCGGAGTTTTCATCCGTGATGGTCATCACATAGTTACCAATCGGCAATCCAGATACAGTAGTTGTAGTGACAGCAGCATTGTTGTAAGCTACATCAGCGAAACCACCAGTAGATCCATCATTAGCGATAGCCGTGCCACCCGAAGTTTCGAGAGCGAAAGCGAAAGTGCCAGCCCCAGTGCCACCAGTAGGAGTAAGAGTTACTGCACCATTAGCGTCAGGGTTAGCCGCATCGTTTAGAGCAGGATCACAGACAGAGTTACCTGTAAGTCCAGATTCTCCAGCGCCAAGGGTAGGTTGTCCTGAGTTGATAGTTACGTTAGCCGTTGCGGTTACACAACCAGTGATTAGGTCAGTAACGATAAGTATGTAGTCACCATCTTCTACGCCTGTATTACCTGAAGCATCATCATCAAGTACCGCATCATCATCGATTTGAGTACCTGGAGCTGCCGCAGTAGCCCAGAAGAAGCTGTAATCAGAAAGGGCTAAACCTTGTCCAGTAATATCAGCGAGAGCCACAGTAGCAGTACCTGTGAAGCTGCCAGGAATGCAAGAAGTATTATCTGTAGTGTTAGCGTTGATCGTAGCTACATCGAGCGTAGGGTCTACGGTAGCATCAACGATAGCGAACGGGTGGTCGATTGTACATCCGGAGTTTTCATCAGTGATAGTCATCACATAGTTACCAATCGGCAATCCAGATACAGTAGTTGTAGTGACAGCAGCATTGTTGTAAGCTACATCTGCGAAACCACCTGTAGATCCATCATTAGCGATAGCCGTACCACCCGAAGTTTCGAGAGCGAAAGCGAAAGTGCCAGCCCCAGTGCCACCAGTAGGAGTAAGAGTTACTGCACCATTAGCGTCAGGGTTAGCCGCATCGTTTAGAGCAGGATCACAGACAGAGTTACCTGTAAGTCCAGATTCTCCAGCGCCAAGGGTAGGTTGTCCTGAGTTGATAGTTACGTTAGCCGTTGCGGTTACACAACCAGTGATCAGGTCAGTAACGATAAGTATGTAGTCACCATCTTCTACGCCTGTATTACCTGAAGCATCATCATCAAGTACCGCATCATCATCGATTTGAGTACCCGGAGCTGCCGCAGTAGCCCAGAAGAAGCTGTAATCAGAAAGGGCTAAACCTTGTCCAGTAATATCAGCGAGTGCTACAGTAGCAGTACCTGTGAAGCTACCAGGAGTACAAGATACATTATCTGTAGTGTTAGCGTTGATCGTAGCTACATCGAGCGTAGGGTCTACGGTAGCATCAACGATAGCGAACGGATGGTCGATTGTACATCCGGAGTTTTCATCCGTGATGGTCATCACATAGTTACCAATCGGCAATCCAGATACGGTAGTTGTAGTGACAGCAGCATTGTTGTAAGCTACATCAGCGAAACCACCAGTAGATCCATCATTAGCGATAGCCGTACCACCCGAAGTTTCGAGAGCGAAAGCGAAAGTACCAGCCCCCGTGCCACCAGTAGGAGTAAGAGTTACTGCACCATTAGCGTCAGGGTTAGCCGCATCGTTTAGAGCAGGATCACAGACAGAGTTACCCGTAAGTCCAGATTCTCCAGCGCCAAGGGTAGGAGGAGCAGCTCCAATAACTACAACCAATGTGTCAGAAGAACATCCTAAGATTGAAGTAGCTACAACCTTATATGTATCATCTATTACTCCAGAAAGATTTTCTGTATTACTTCCAGCAGTAGGTGCTCCATCCACAACTTGAGTTCCATCTGAGTAGAACCAGTCATAATCATAAGTTCCAGCTGGGCTCACCGTTACAGATGCGGCACCATTGTATGCTGAAGGCATACAATTTGTGTTATCGGTAGGAGTACCATTTAATGATAAAGTAGGTATCGTTTGATTTTCAGAAAGTATAAAGTTTTCTGTTGCTGGACAATCAGTATTAGTGTGAGTGACTACTAAAGTATATTCATCAGCTACTAGGCCAGATACGACGGCAGTTTGTGAACCCGATGGTACAGAGCCATTTGCGGCAGCAATACCATCAACTAAATCAACTCCGTCTAATTGCCACTGAAATGTGAATCCTGTAATATCGTTAGTGCCTGGTGGGAAATCTGGGTTATTATCAACATAGGCACTTAATTGACCATTTCCTGTTCCACAATCCGTTTGGGCGGCGTCCTCTGTTATTACAATGTTTGGAATGTAAGGATCATCAGCAATTGTCAATGTGAGTTCGACAGTTTCACAACCAGTTGTAATATGCTCAGCAACAACTGTATAGTCTCCTGCTGCTCTGTCACTTAAATCATTATCACCAACTGTTGGTCCTGCGATTATTGGGTCTGAAGAATCATCACCATCATACCATGTAAAGCTGTAGTTACTAATTACGTCGCCTTGAATGGTTACTGATAGGAACCCATTTGGGGCTGCAGGGTCACAAGAAGAATTATCTATAATAGTTTGCGCAGCAGCGAAGGCTGGTATTACTGTTATATCATCAACTACAATATCTTCAAAAGCTGAACATTGTGTATCATCATTGGTAACTCTTATTCTGTAATCGCCCGGGGCCAGTCCTGTGAATGTGAATGGTACTGCTCCGTTAGCAATTGTTTCGTCTGCTCCGATTTGTGAGCTAAATGAATGTCCATCAAAAATTTCATATGTGTATGAAGCTGGTTCGGAGGTAGGCATTGATGCTGTCACATCGACACTGCCTTCATCATTATCACAATTTGCATCATCAGTAACAACGGTTGCTATAACTGGTTCATCTTGAGATCTATCTATTGTGAATGGAATTTCAACATTACCACAACCTGTTAGATTGTCAAATACAACCAAAACATAATCTCCGTCATCTAGATCTCCAAAAACACCAGTTGTGTTTATAAAGTCAGCATTGCCAGAAACTGTTGATCCTTCATACAATTCAAATCTGTATGGGAAAAGGACGAATGAAACAGTGTCAACGAAGTTACCAACAGAAGTATTACCACCAGCAGTAGAAACTGCCTCGAACTGGAATCGCGTTGTGAATTGATCAGTTGGAATAGTATACTCACCTTCATAAAATGCCCACGCCGTATTTCCAGTTGAAAAACTTCCTTGAACTACTTCAGCTCCTGGTTCTCCAATGTTAACAGAGATTTCATCAGTTCCAGCCCTACCTTTATGAGCAAATGACCAGTTTAATAAAGATCCTGGAACCGTTGCCAAATCGAAATACAATGCTGCAGTTTGATTTGCATTAATTTCTGCAAACTGATCTCCATGAAAAGCATCATGAATAGAACCACTTATTGTATTGTTATTGTGCCAAATTTCTATTCTTTGATCTCCTGCAGTTGTACTCCATCCATTAATAAAATCTTGCTGATATGTTTTAATCCTACCACCGTTAAAAGACTGTGAATGGTCATTGTTGGTGAGAATATCTAATTCTTCAAAACTGCTATTAATGTTACCTATTGAAACAGTAGTAACATCCGTTGGCACCACTCCAGATGCATCTATTGAGCCTAAAACGGCTACATCACAGCTATTAATATCATTTACGATTAAGTTACCTGGAGTTACTGTAAGTGAACCAGGGTTATCATCTACCTCAATCGTTTCAACTTTGAAGCAACTTGTACTATTATCGGTAACTCTCACAGTGTAAGTTCCTCCTTCAAGCCCTCCAAGTTCATATGGATTGTCACTTACTAAGAAAGCTCCAGGAGCTGCTGTACCAGGAAGAGCATTTCCAGCAAGAGTATTAGCTCCTAAAAACCATTCAAAAGTAAAACCTGTAACAGTTCCAGCACCATCTCCATCAGCACTTAATATTCCATTTCCAGCAACACATGATGAGTTATCTTGGACAAGAGTTAGGGTAGGGTCCGGAGCAATAGAATTATCATTTAAGGTAACCGTTACTGGATCAGATACACAGCCTGTATCATCATCAGTTACTACTATTGTATATTCTCCATCTGAGGTTACTGTATAAACTGCACCTGTAAAGTCAGCAGCAGGCTTAACCCCGTTTCCATCATACCAATCGAAAGTGTATCCAGCAGTACCTCCATCAATATCTGCGGAAAGTTCTCCAGTACCTCCACATGCTGTTATATGAGTTATTGCAATATTAGGAGCATTGACTGCTTCAGTATTTGTTGTTACTTCAATAAGTGCAGTATTCGTACACCTTGTTTGAAGATCAATAACATCAACAGCAAATTCTTTAGCTAAGAGATTCTCAATCACATTGCCGGTTGCAAAAACAGTGTTGGTAATATCATCATTGTCTCTCCAGTTAAATTCGTAACCGTCCGCCACTTCTAAGGTATCCAGCGGTCTGTTGTCTGTATCATTTGCTGGGAAAGTACCTTGTTCTGTTTGAGTGTATACAAACGCGCCAACTGATCCATCAGGCGTATCGCATTGGGTTAATGGACTAATTTCATATGCCCAAACATGTACAGTAGGGGTAGTTCTTAATATTTCTACCTCAACAGTGTCAGAATAACATTCCGTGGTTTCAAAATACCCAATAACATTATATGTGCCGTCAGGCATTTGAGAGAAGGTGCTTGAGTTATTTAGAATTGTACTAAATGTAGCGTCAGCAGCATCGTACCAGAAAAATTCGAATCCATCTGGCTCAGTGAATTCCGCAGTAATATCAGGTCCAGTTCCATTGATAGATATATTATCAATGTAGTGAAATTCAGAACTTGAAGTGTTATGGATTTCGGCTGTTATTACTAAGATAGAATCTGAGCCATCTGTATTTAGATTGGATAAGAACGCCTGAGCATATGTGAAATCATCAATTTGGAAACCATTCGAGAATTGACCAGTCGCAGAAACTGCATTTGATCGATCTCTTACTTCATATGTGACACGAACGAAATCTCTCCATTGCCCAGATCCCTCTTGATTACCGTTTTCGAAAATGTCCATTGTGACATTTACATCTGTATGTCCAGATATGTCAATATCTTCAGATGTCCAGGTCACAATACCAACATCATTACTCGTTCCTGTATTATTTCCATGGAACATTTTTGATCCGTTGTAAGTGGTGACTCCATAGGCACCTGGGCTTTCTGTTCCAGGATCAGAGGACCAACCTGTGTCATCTGTATCAGATTGAGCGCCATTAGCCCTGTCTTCAAAATTCTCAACCCAGAAAGTTTCATTGCCTCCAGGTGTAGGTCCAAAGTAATAAGCTCTGGCCTGTCCATTATCAGGAACAAGAACTGTATTTCCACCTCCATCTACATATGAATCAACACACTTCCTGTTGTCGAATATCTTTTCAACCGTTAAGTCAAAAGTTTGAAATCCTACTCGTGTAGAATCGATGTTATTGATAGTTTCACATTCAGGAATTGTAGCTGTCGGGAGTGGGTTATCTAATGGAGGAGTTCCTCCGTTATCATTGATAACTACGTATAGCATAAAATCCCCTCCAATTCCAGAAAATGTTTGTTCTAGAGTTAGAGTTTCGCCAACTTCAAAATTTACAAGAAGCGCTACTTTAGTGTCAAGTAGAGTGGCATTAGCAGTTTGAGGGTTTCCGGCATAATAGGACACAGGAAGACTCCCTGAAATATCTATATCACCCAGGTTGGTAATTTCAAACTGAACTGTGATTTCGGCATCTGGACAAAGAGCGTCTGACGCAGAAATAATATCTTCAAAACGAATGTCTGGAGATGCGAATTCAACACATCCTTCTTCGTTAAGGATAGGTGCCTGATTTAAGAATGTGTTTAATGGACGATTATCAAAAGGGATTGTAGTTCCATCTGCATATTCACAGGAATTAGCTAAAGAGAAAATTACTGAATGGTCTTGGACCTCAGTTGGGATTGTAAGATCATCGTTAATATTAACGTTGTAGTATCCATGCTGATTCCAAACTCCTCTTGCAGGCATCCATGCTTCTCCATCTGATTCGTAAATTCTAATTTGCGAGAATTGCGTGTTTGAATAGGGGCTAAAAGGCGTCGAATTATTTGTATAGCATGAAACACAAATTTCACTACTACCATCACCATCAACATCAGCGATGACTGGATACTCTTCTTGTGTTCTAGAAACACAAGCTATCTCATTTCTTTCGTTTGTTGTATTATCTCCATTGCCTACTCCGTCAACAATTAATAAAGATTCCTCACTTCGGTATACAACTTCTACCGCACCATCACCATCAAAATCAAAAAGCGAACAGCCAGTAAATCCAGAAGACCCTTCCTTGATTGGATGGATCCAGTGAATGTTGAAATTTTCATCTAATGAGTAAAGCTTTTGGTCCATAACAAAGTTGGCATTCAATTGGCCATCTCCATCAACATCCCCGATGTTTACTCTACCTGGTCCTCTAACAAAGTTGTTTGTTGGATCGTGATATGTAATTACATTTTGATTGGCAACATCCCAAAAGAAAATAGTTGTTTCTCCATTGTATTCTTCACTTGCGGTTCCGAGCGCCCCAGTCATTATTAAGTCAATATTCCCATCAAGATTATAATCTGCAGCAGATACTGTCGACCACTGATCATCCCAGTTTGGATAGTATTTTGGATAGTAATTTAAATTAGGATCAATATCATCATGAATATCATCATCCATGTCCTCAATCAAAGTACGTGTTCCGGCCGCTTCATTGATTGCCCAAATTTCATTACCACTGACCAATTCTAATCCAGCACAATCTGCACATGCTGCATCAGGTAATACATCAACAGCAATTGAACCGTGAGTATAATCTTCTTCCCAATTGCCATCACCAGCTATTATTACTGTTCCTGTTAAGGCATCCATCACTTCATTTCGGTAATAGATTTCTACATCACCGTCTTCATCAAAGTCTGCAACTCCTGGAAGTCCAATAGACTGATTAACAGATGCTCTCTCTCTCCATCTTTCGGTAAGTATACCAGTTACAATGTCTACATTATACAATGCCAAATCGTCTCCTTTATTTTGAGAGACGATGATGTCACCAATTTCATCACCATCAATTTTTGCGATAATTGGTGCATTTTCTGGTGTAAAGCCAATATCAGCGGAAGCGATTGTAGCACCAGTGGCACCATTCAAAACAAAAAGATCTAAAGAACCATAATTGTTAACGGAAACAACTTCAGGAATTCCGTTTCCATCTAAGTCACCAATAGCTGGCGTAACGTGGCTGGTTGCTGATTCATCTTCAGATCCCCACTGTTGCCTAATCGCAAATGTACTTACATCGATATCATCTGCGCACAAGACCGGATTCCCAAAAAAGAAATCTTCGCAAGCTACATTATCTGAACAATCATTGTCAAAACAGTCAATGAGGCCATCTCCATCATCGTCAGTTCCATTTGAGCAGTCTTCTTGGGCAGAAGCAATAGTGGTAGAAAAGGAGATAATTAATATAAGTATTGACTTCCAATAGCTATTCATGGTATTAGTTGAAATGGATACTGACATAGATACATCTTATAGGCGTAATGTAACCCTCTAGCAATCTAGATAAACCCGCTGAAAATCAAAAGGTATAATGGGTCAGGATAAAGTTACGCCTATAATCAAAAGATGAACTATATCAATAAATAATATAATTATTTAAAGTGTAATTTTAGATGAACCAAACTTTTTGAGGGTTGAAATATTAAGATTAATGGATCAACGTGCTAATAGAATACTCCCTGACTTACTCATTTGACTGTCATTGCACTTTAACACGAAGTAATAAACACCTTCTGGTACTGGAGATCCATTAAAATTGCCATCCCAAACACAATTGTTTTCAAACGGTGCATCTGCAACTCTTATATTTCTTCCTCTAGAATCAAAGACGTAAACTTTGCAACCCTCAGTATTAGGTTGTGAGGAATTAAGAATTTCCCAACAATCATTCATTCCATCACCATTTGGAGAAAAAGTTCTCTTTGGTCTTAAGTTGTCCAATGTCAATGTCAATTGGGTGGACACGGTGCAACTATTATCATCAGTTCCTGTTACTATGATTGTTGTACTGGGTTGATCCGGGAATGCTGTCACATCAATAGCAGAAGGATTGTCAAAAATGTCAGCTGGCTCCCAGCTTACATTAGTTAATCCAGATGCAGTGAGCCTTGCAAAATTGTCTTCTTCTAACGTTATTAAATCAGTACTTGCATCAAAGTCTGGAGAGGTGATATCTGCGTTCGATGGAAAGTTTCTAACTAATACACTGTCAATAACATCACAGCCTATGTTAGTACTTATTGAAACAATGGCATAAGCGGAATCAACTCCAATAGGGAACGATAGATCTATCGAACTGTCAGTAGAAAAGTTGTTTGAAATTATAGTGTCGTTAGGGGAAGCTGCTGCATTTCTGGTGGACCAAGAGTAACTAGCTATTGTCCCACTGGCTGGACTATCCAAGATTATATTAACTGTTTCTGCTTGACATTTTTGAGTGCCATCTGCAATGTTAAATTCGATAGCAGGGGCATCTGAAACTACAACTGTAATTGGATCTGAACTTACACAAATATCTGTTGCTCCAGGTCCAGCATATACTTCAGTTGGGTCATAATTGGTATTTAAAATGACCTCATAAGTTCCTGTGGTAGGAAATGTAAAATCTAGATCTTGGGTTGTTGCCGTATGAATAACAGCATCACTTGCATCCTCAACTACCCACTCATATTGTAATGTAAAAGAGCCTTCACCTGTAGATGCTGAAGTAAAAGAAGTTAAAAACTCGACACAAGTTTCGGTTGGACCATTTGCAATTGAAGTCGGTAAGGCTATTGCATTAATTGTATAGCTTGCAGTTTCTGTTACGCAAGTATTTACATCGGTAACTTCAACAGTGTAGTTTCCTCCTTGATTCGTTGAAATTGACGCAACATTACCCGCGCCAAAATCAGTTCCATTTCGTTGCCACTCGTAAGTAAAATCGCTTGTAAAATCTGGAACTTCTAGGGTAATGTTGGTGCCAGCACAAAAGTTGTCTAGATCATTATTTAATATTTCCAGTAGGGGAGCCTGACTAACTTCAACATCTATGGATACTTCGGTACTTGAACAGCTACCTGAGTTTTGTACCCTCAAGGAGTACGTCCCAGCATCAGAGGTTTCAATGTTATTTAATTGTACAGTAGCCGAAGAAAGCGTGGATCCATCTGGCAATGTCCAAAAATAGTTTTCAAAACTGGTGGTTGTACTAAGAGTAACATTTTCACCTGCACAAATAACTCCTGCTTCAGAAATGTCTATGGTTGGGGTACCAGTGACAGATGCCGCTATTGTATAGATTTCTGTATCTGATTGCGCTGAACACGTCGCATCTTGATTTATTGTTACTTGGATAGTTGTTGTTGAATTTGATGCCAAATCGAAGGTGGCAGAATTTGTTGCGCCGGTGCTAAAACTATTTCCTCCGGCATTAGTGTTACCAGTAACCGTCCAATCGTAGGTAGCCCCAGGAGAAGCAGTAGCAAATAAAGTAAACGTTTCAGGGTTAGAACAAAACACACCTCCATCTGAAGGACCTGGTGTAAGTACTGGTTCTACACAATTACGATTTAATATTATTCCCAGGTTCCCTGTTTGTGTACTTCCAACATTTTGAGTGTAGGCCATATCTGGTTTCGCATCTGAATTTAAGTCTCCTGTTACAATGTATGAGGTAGTGCTTGCTGTAGCAAGTTCTTGCTCATTGCCAAATGAAATTGATCCAGAAGATGTGTTCTCGAAAACATAAATATTACCCGCACCATTTGAACAAGTAATGTCTAGCATTCCATCTCCATTCATATCAGCAAGACTAACTCCAGTTGCACTGGTCCCAGTTATTGAAACGTTATTCGAAGAACCAAAAGTGATCGCACCGCTAGTTGTTTGATTTTCAAAAAAAGTTAATAATCCAGAAAGGTTACTTGTAACTACAATGTCATTAAGACCATCATCATTTAGGTCTCCAATGGCAACGTCAGTATTTTGGCCGCTATTAGTTACAACTTCTTCTTGTTCAAAATTAAATTGATCAATTACACTTGTGTTTTTAAGGAAATAAATGCTGCTATTACTTTCTCTAAAAGTTAGGGTCACAACGTCCAAATACGAGTCATTATTGAAATCACCAACTTCGAGTATTCCGGTAGGTTCGCCACCTGTTGATATTTCAACTGCCGAGGCAAATGAAATACTACCAGAAGATGTATTCCTAAATATATGAAAAGTAGCATCCGTATTGTTACCAATTACTAAATCTGACTTACCATCTCCATCCATGTCTGCTCCTTGAACTGATCGAGGAGCCCTTTGATCACCACTTGATGTGTTTGGTAGGGTTAATTGGCTAATATTCAATGCGTTGAGAGAAATTGTTCCTGGCGTGCTTACATTTTCATATACATAAATATCACGAGGATTTGTTCCTAAATTTGAAGTAAAAGCTAGGTCCTTATCTCCGTCATTATCGAGGTCTACACAACTTACAGAGTTGAACCCTGATAGATTTATGGTGTTATTAATCGTTTGATCTAGCTGGAAGTCTGTTGGTCCTGCGAATGCTCCAGTTCCGGAGGTATTATTTCTATAAATTGTGGCTTCGTTTGCATCAGTATCCACAAGATGAACAATGACAATATCATTTAAACCATCAGAGTCTAAATCGCACAAACAAATGTCCGAGGCAGCTTGCTCTGTAGTCGAAATATCATCGTATTCAGCATCGTAATTAGATATATCAGAACCGATGTAACTAATGTAAAAGTGTTGACTTGATTGAGCTATTAAATTATTATTTAAAACAGTAATCGATTCTTGCGTAGCTCCCGCTGGAACGACAGCCTCAATTAAATTGGTAGATATCACATTAACGCTAGTCGCTTCAACGCTACCGAAAAACACCCGTGGAGTACCTGATAAATTAGATCCAGAAATGGTAATCGTTTCTCCAACCTCTACATGAGTAGGAGATATGCTGTTAACAAATGGCTTTTGAGCCATTAAGAAAATAGGACTTAAAATTAATATCGCAAGTATATTTCTCATCATTCAGTCACTTGAAGTACCCATGCTTTAGAGAGCTTAGGTATTTTTCTAAATTCATCTCTTTTTGATCTGGTCTGCTGTAGATTTCCGGATTCATAAACTACAACATAATAGTATCCTCTACCACTGTTAAAGCCTACTGCTGAATCATGATATCCTAATTGAAACAATTCATCACTGTAGTCTCTTGCATGCTCAAATACACTGAATGCTCCTGCAATGACATAATTTCCGGCTGCCAGTTCTAACAAATGGTTCCCTCGCTTCGTAACCATATGATCATCTGAGGAACCTAATTCTTCATGAGTTCTAAAGTCCTGCGTAAGCTCTGGGTCAGCTTTAGCAATTTCATCGTGCTGTTCTTCGGTTAGCTCAGGGTTTTGAGTTATAGCATTTGCTTGAGATGAATTAATTGCTTTATCCCATTTTACTATATGCTCAACTGTCCCATCAGGATTTACTTTATCATATTTCACACCAACTTCTTTGGACCCATCAGGCAGCGTTCTTTCAAGGTGACCATCCTCCGATACAGTTAGACCTCCTGCATCTGCTTTTGGTATCCAACTAATTACCACATTTTTCTCACCATCACTAGAAGGTTTCTCTAGACGAATTCCCCGTTCTTCTTCTCCAAACTGATTTACTCTAGTTAATTCTTCATGATCTTCTTGGTGGTCCCAATCATCAGCTTTTTCAGTTGGGATTTCAGCTTCACTGTCTGGCGCGTCCAGCACAGTAGGAGAGGCTATTGATAATGCATCTTCATCCGTAGTTTCAGTTGCTCTACTTTGCTGTAAGGCAGCAAGTTGCTTTTGCCGTTCTAACTCAGCTTTTCTGGCTCTCTCTTCTGCGGAAAGTCTATGACTTTTTATAAATGATGAAACGTGCTCCGCATGATCTTTCTTAGTACCTAGGTGGTAACCTAAATTGACTTCAAGAGTAGGGCCTAGATCCGCTGAAATGTTGTTGTTACCTAGCTCGTAAGCGAATCCTACTGCAAATTTTTCTTTGATTTTTGCTCCGGCAAGACCTATGATGCCAGCATCTTGTCTATATGAAGCACCAACCCAAACTATATGATATAAGTGTGCAATCATTACACCTTCAAATTGATGAGGTATAACATTGCTATAACGATAAATAATATGTGGTTCAAAGGCAAAATCATCATTTACGTGGCCTCTATAGTTCATCTTAAAGATGGCGTTATCAGTCGGTGAGAATTGTACATCCCCGATTTCTTTTTGAGTAATTGGATTGTAGCTAAATAGATTAGGTAGCGAAACCCCAACATTAAAATGACCGAAATGGTAGGCTACTCCGACATCACCAATAAAAAATGTAGATTGATCGAGGAAATCTTCAAATGCAAGATCACCAGGTGAATCAAACTCGGTTATATTCACTGAGTTAATTCCTGCCCCCAATGACATTCCAAATCTTAAAAAGTGTGTTCTATCAATGTTTATTAGATAAGAAGCAGTTGCTTTAGCAGCAGATGTTGTCAATAAACCTTGTGTAACATTAAAAGCTGCACCACCTATGGCTATTCCTCCTTGGAGCGGCACGTGAAAGCTAACGTGAGATACTTGGGGAGCACCTTCAACGTTGGTCCATTGATCTCTATACATTACAAAAATAGCAGCGTGTCCCTCCACACCCGCATATGCGGGATTGTACATATAAGGGTTCATGAAGAATTGATTATAGACCTGAGGTTGTTGAGCGTTTCCTGAGAAAGAAACTAAGACAAAAGCACAAATTAGGATGCTTTTATACGCCCTATTAACACAAACCATGTAGCAGAGAGTTAATTGTTTCAAATATTGATGGTTCTTGATCTAAACCCTAAATTAGGGAATTTATTGCATTTTGCATCACCCGTAACAAATATCTCGATCAATGCTCATCTGTGCTAAGCTCAATATTGTCGAAATTGTTAAATAATTTAAGTCAAGTCAATTATCGAACTCCAACAGGATTTAGTATAATTACACTATATAATAAGGTTGTAAACTTATGAGGGTTTTATTATCAGTTCTATTGGTGGTTATATTTTCCACAATTTCTTATGGTCAATATTGGTTTGGGCCCAAAGTAGGTTTTAACTATATACAGCATAATTATCAAGATGTCAGTTATAGGGATACATTCAATATTAAGAATGACCTTAATTTCCATGTTGGTGGTGCTTTTAGCTATTCAGCAACTGATAAATATTCAGTTTATATAGAACTATTATATGAGAGAATTGGTAAATCCGTTAGAGATATTGCTTCTGATGGTGCGAATGTAAGAACCTCCATGACAAATCATTTTATTTCAATGCCGGCGATGTTGAGAATAACATTGGGTAAAGTGCCATTTCATTATTATGTAAACGGAGGGCCAAGAGTAAGTTATTGGTTGGCGGGTAAGGGCACTCAGTTTCTTGAAGAATTTGTTGAGCAATTGCCCGACCCAGAAATGGTAGAAGATGCCTTTAGAGAATACAAAGTTGTTTTTAAAAGAAGTAAAGTGGATGGAGATGATACTGCTCTAATACAAAATCCTAATAGGGTTCAATTTGGGTTGACAGTTGGCGGTGGAATTTATTTTGACCTTCAGGGTGGTGGTCGGCTATTAATTGATGCTAGATATACATGGGTTCATAGCAACATGGGAGAAAATTCTTCATCTGATAATATTAATTTCAACTTTACCACCTACAGTGAAAATTTTGAATATTCTCACAATATCACAAGTATAGGGGTAGCCTATATGTTTGGTTACAACAGTGAATTAAAGAGGAAGGGTAAGAGTAGCAATAAGGAGAGTAATAAAAAGAAGAAAAAGAAGAATTAATGTAATTATTCTAAGTTATATTGTATTGAAACAATGTCTTTTATTGATTTATTCCTACAATTACTAGTAAATATCTAACTTAAACTTTCAGCCTGTAAAATTCACTCACTGTGGTAAAAGCATTCTTAAAATTCTTAGGTGGAGAGCAAGGAGAAGAAAAGCAAATGTTGCTTTTACTCGGCAAGGGATTCTTTATGGGAATTCTACTTGCAACTTACCAAATTGGTGCAGAAACATTATTTCTAAGTGTTTTAGGAGATGAGTTTTTAGCAGATGCTTTTTTTGCTGCTGGAGCTGCTGGTATTGTATCCACAGCATTGTTCGTATATCTACAACGTAAGATTAATTTTTCAACACTTGTAATATCCACTACATTTTTGATTCTAGTATTCATTGGTGGAATTAGAATAGCTTTTGAGTTTATAGGTTACGATCAAAGCGTTACTGGTCAATTTCAATTATTGCCATTTGTTTTATTTGTAATGATTGGACCAGTAACATCAATCACCTTATTAGGTTTTTGGGGAGTATTCGGTCGTGTTTTTGACCTTCGTGCCAGTAAAAGAATAATAGGTGGTATTGATACTGGACAGTTAATGGCAACAATGATTGCTTTTTTCAGTATTCCAGTGTTAACAACTTATATAATCAATGCTACTTACGACTTGTTATTTGTTTCTGGAATCGCGGCATTTGGTGTTTTTATATTCACTTTATTATTAGTAATAAACTACAACCTAAATAGAGCAACTAAGGTTCTTGAAGGAGAGGAAGTTGAGAAGGTAAGTTTTGTGAGTTTGATGAAAGATAAGTATCTACGACTTCTTTCTGTATTCCTTATTTTTTCAATGGGAGCCGCTGTTTTCGTAGATTATACATTCCTTAGCGCCACAGAGACCATGTATCCTGATGAAAAGGATCTAGCTAATTTTCTTTCATTCTTTTCAGGAACTGTAATTGTAGTTTCATTCTTAATTCAAAGTTTTATCAATGATATAATCATCGGAAAGTTTGGATTGAAGGTTGCGTTGATGACTATGCCTCTAATTTTGATCCTATTTACATTAGGAGCAATTATTGTTGGGCACATATTCGGATATGAGACCAAGTCAAGTGAATACATAATGTTTTTCGTATTGACCGCAGTAGGAAAACTATTTACCGCAGCCCTTAAAGATGCCTTGGAAAATCCTGCGTTCAAACTTTTCTTCTTACCTCTCGATATCAAAATAAGATTCGATATTCAAACTAGAATTGAAGGAGTTGTTAATGAGATAGCAGTCTTTGTTGCTGGAGCTGCTCAAATGGCTCTTGGCTTATTAGTGTTCTTTAAGCTAATTCACTACTCGTATTTCATATTAGCCTTGGCTGGAGGTGTGATTTATCTATCAGGTAAACTTTTCGAAGAGTATAAGAAAACACTTAAGAAAACGCTAGAAAAACAAAAAGCAGGGCTAGAAGGAGAAGGAAAACGAAACGAGAATAATACTTTGAATATTCTGAAAGGAGAGGTTGCTTCTAAGGATATTGAAAGAGTATTAAATGCACTTAAATTATTTGAAAAACTTGAACCTATTGAATTTGAGTATGTCTTATTAGATCTACTAAATCATAGATCTCCAAGGCTTAGAACATTTGCATATCAAAAATTAGGCGACAGGCTTTGTTGGGAAGCAGTTGAGATTGTTGAAAAAGACATTAAAACAGAGGGTAATGAAGAGGTTCTTAAAGTAGCTGAAAGTTGTTTCAAGAAGCTTCAAGATGCGGCTAGTTTTCAATTAACTGATGTAGCCATCAAAGAGCTTGTGAGATCTACAGATGCAGCTGATCGTGAAAAAGGAGCTAAACTTTTAGCTAAGGTTACAGAAGATCGTCACATTGCCTTTATTATTGAATTATTACGCGACATTAACCCTAATGTACGATCCGCTGCAATGATTTCAGCTGGTAAAGTTAGACGTCCAGAGTTGTGGCCTATCTTAATAGAAAATCTTCATCTATCCACCTATGGAAATGTAGCAATGTCAGCCTTAAAAGCATCCGGAGAAGCTGCCTTCCACACAGTAGACACCGCATTTTACAAGACTGGACAATATCATCCTACAATGATTAGGATTATCCAAGTTTTAGGTAGAATCGGTGGTAGAGGTGCTACCGAACTTCTATGGAAAAAAATTGACTATCCAGATCGAAAGATTGTTTCCCAATTATTGCTTTCTCTTAGTTATATCGGGTTTGTAGCTAGAGATTTTCAAGCTGCAAGAATCAAGATAGCTGTCGAAGGAGAAATTGGTGATATCGCTTGGAATATTAAGTCAACCCAGGAGATACCAGAAGAAAATTCTATAGACCTTCTGATTAAAGAAGCTATGGTTGAAGAGGATATCAAAAATTACGACAATATATTCATGCTACTCGGTATGATATATGATCCTCAAAGTGTTTTGTTAGCAAAGGAAAACATCCAAAACGGAACAACAGAAAGTATAACGTTTGCGGTTGAGATGATGGATATTTTTGTTGAAGAAGAACTCAAGCCAAAATTAATACCTGTGATGGATGAGTTGAAAGTACCAGAAAGGTTAGCAAAACTTCAGAATCATTATCCACCAGAAGATTTCGATTCTTACGAAGACTTGCTTCTTCAAATTATTAACAGAGATTATAATAGAATAAACAGATATACTAAGGCATTGGCCATGTATCGTTTCAGTCAGTTAAGTAGTCATGTTACAGCTGATTTGATTGCCAACCTTTTCAATCCTGACACTCTTTTGTTACAAACTGCGGCATTTGTAATGTATAATATAAATAAAGAGTCATATCATGAGCATACAAAAAGATTGAGGCCAGCCACTAAAAAGGAACTTGACAAAGCCATTCTACCACCAGTTTTTAGAAGTGAGGATGAAGAATATCATCAGAAATTACTACTTATTGAAAGAGTAATTGAATTGAAAAAGAATGATATGTTCAAGAGTATTCCGGGCGAGCTTATTACTTATATGGCAGAAAGTCTGGAGGAAGTAAGAATTAAATTGGGATCAACCATTATCAGAGAAGGGGATAGTGGAATGGAGCCAATGTATATAGTTCTGGAAGGTGCGATTGATATTTATGAGGGGGATAATAAGGTAGCAGAACGAGAAGTTGGAGGAGTGTTTGGAGAGAAAAATATAACAGAATCAGACAAGTTTACATTTACAGCACTTGCAAGGACTGAATGTACATTGCTGCTCATGAGAAAAGAAGAATTACTAAACTTAATGTCTAAACATATTGAGATTTTAGATTGCTGGGTAGATATTATGAATGGAGTAATTGATCAGGAAAGTAAAGAAATTGTAGATGTACTCTTTGGATGACATTTCGATGAACGTCCTTTGATGAGAAAAAAAAAATAAGTTAATTCACTATAAAAACACCCTAACCGCACCAATGAGTAGTAATCGCACTATAGCATTAATATATTCTGAGAAAGACGATGCGATGATCGAAGGAGGAGTCAAAGGATGGATTTCGAACTTTCATAAGTTCCTATCCACTTTGATGTATCAAATTACTAGAGAGAATCCTGAAATTAAACTCATCAATGAATCAGATTTCTCAATATCTGATCTTGATGATTACAGTGCCATACTTGCCGTTCTTACCCCCAACTTAGTCAAAGAGCAATCGCTAATAAAAGGGTTAAACTCACATGGTAAAAAGCTTAAAGCCAAAAACGGCCTTATTGCAGACGGTGTAGCAAGAGTTTTTAAAATACTCAAGAGACCTTTTGATCCAGATGAATATTTGGACGAATTAGAAGACTTGCTAACCTACGACTTTTATTTAGTTGATCCTTTAACCGGTGATCCTCAAGAGTTTACAAGATTTTTTGGCAGTGACGCGGAGAGGAGTTATTGGATGAAATTGGTTGATATGGCATATGATATCAATCATGTTCTTCACGCTAAAGAAATTGAAGAGGGGAGCGGCTCTTACGAAACAATTCCAAGAGAAAAGACCGTTTACCTGGCAAGTACAGGTGTAGATATGGTGATTCAACGTGACATTATTAAGCGTGAATTGATAAGACATGGCTATAAAGTTTTACCTGACCATAGTTTGCCAAAAGAGGCAAAAGCTTTGGATAGAATGGTTAGAGACGATCTAGATAGGTGTCGACTATCTATTCACCTTGTAGGTGAGGATTACGGTTACAAGCCAAGAGGCTCGGAACTTTCCGTAGTAGATATGCAGAATCGAATTGCTTCCGATCATACATATCAAATGGTTGAAAAAAATAAGAAAGCGAAAGACGGAGAGAAGGAGCTTTTTAGTCGTTTGATTTGGGTCTCTCCAGATCTGAAAAATGTCACTGAAAGACAAAAGATTTTTATCGAAGACTTAAAAAGTGATGCTGCAGCACTGGAGGAAGCAGAGGTGCTTCAAATTTCCTTGCAAGAGTTAAAGACGATAATCAGGGAAGAATTAGTAACTGGAGGAAGATTTAATGTTCGCAAAAACATTAAGGGCTTAGACGAGACTGCGAAAGATGATAAAACTAAGATGATCTATTTGATCGCTGACAAAAGAGATGTTAGTGAAATAGATGATATTCAGAAATACCTGAAAGAAAAAGGATTCAATGTTGTTTCTCCAAGTTACGAAGGAGATCTCGTTGATCTCAGGTATATACACCAAGAAAACTTAAGAAGATGCGACGCATCAATCATATATTTCGGAAAGGCAACCGAGGATTGGATTAAAACAAAACTACAGGACTTGTTAAAAGCACCTGGTTTTGGTCGTGAGAAGCCTATCACTGCTAAGGCAGTTTACTTCATGGGACAAAAAGATGTAGACATGGAGCATTACAAGAAAAATAACGCTATGGTTTTGGGAAATAATGGAGGTACATTCGTTCCAGAACATCTCAAACCTTTTCTTACTAAAATTGGAAGCTAAATGAGCGACAAAGAAATAGATGTTCAGGGTCAAGAGACCCAAGATATCGTTGACATTACCCAACTTATAAACCCGTTTCCAGGTCTAAGACCATTCGGAATTGAGGAAAGCCACCTGTTCTTTGGTAGGGAGGGTCAAAGTGATGAGGTTCTTGTCAAGTTGTCAGAAAATAAATTCGTGGCAATACTTGGAGCTTCAGGTAGTGGTAAGTCTTCATTAATGTACTGCGGCTTAATTCCAACCTTATATGGTGGTTTCATGACTGAAGCAGGATCCAACTGGAGAATAGTTGTTACCAGACCAGGTGGTGGACCTATAGATAATTTAGCTGAGGCACTATTAATTAAAGATAAGGAGTTCTCAAATCTAGGGGATGAAGATAAGCTTATCCGAAAGACAATTATTAGTACTGTTCTTAGAAGTAGTTCCTTAGGGCTTGTTGAAGTAGTTAGACAGCTCAAAGCTGATGATTTTCAAAATGTATTGATTTTGGTCGATCAGTTTGAAGAATTATTTAGATATCGAAAACTTGAATCTGCTACCTCTGATTTAGATGAGTCCTCTGCCTTTGTAAACCTTTTGCTTGAGGCAATTCATCAGTATGATGAACCAGTTTATATCGCTCTAACAATGAGATCTGACTTTATTGGGGAATGTGCCCAATTCCCAGATCTTACTCAGATGATCAATGATTCTCACTATTTGATACCCCAAATGACAAGGGATCAAAAGAGAACGGCAATTGAAGGTCCAGTAGCTGTTGGAGGCGGTAAAATTGCTCCACGTTTGACCCAACAACTTTTAAATGATGTTGGAGATAATCCTGATCAACTTCCTATTCTTCAGCACGCATTGATGCGTACTTGGTCATATTGGACAGAGAATCGGAAGATTGGAGAGCCAATTGATTTACGTCATTACAATTCAATTGGTACGCTCAGAGAAGCACTTTCTCAACATGCTAATGAAGCATTCGATTCACTATCTAAGAGGGAGAAAGAAATCTGTGAGGTAATGTTTAAGGCCCTGACAGAACGAGGATCTGAAAATCAAGGAATTAGAAGACCAACAAAGCTTGCAACTATAGCGGCAATTGCTGGTGTGAATGAAGACGAAGTTGCAAGAGTAGTTGAAAGATTTAGAGAGCCGGGAAGATCACTATTAATGCCTCCTTTCGGTGTTAGACTTGAATCTGAAACTGTAATTGATATATCTCACGAAAGCTTAATGCGTATTTGGGTGAGATTGAAACGCTGGTTGGATGAGGAGTCCAAAGCCGCTGAAATGTATCTCAAACTTTCTGAGGCTGCTGAAAGATATCAAGAAGGTAAGGCCGGATTATGGCAAATGCCTGATTTGCAGTTAGCTCTTAACTGGAGAGAAGAAAATAGACCGACACTTGTTTGGGGACAGAGATATAATCCTGCTTTTGAGCGTACGATGGTGTTCTTAGAAACATCTGAGAAGGCATATTTAACTGAGCAGAGAAATAAAGAAATCCTTCAAAAACGTCAGGTTAAAAGGATGAGAACAACGGCAGTTGTGTTAGCAATTGCGGTATTAGTCTCATTAAGTTTCTTGATTTACTCATTTATTAAGGCTGATGAAGCAGACAAAGCAAGGATAGAAGCCGAGGCTCAAAAGAATGAAGCGGTAAGGCTACAGAAAGAAGCTGATAAATTGAAAGAAGACGCCCTTGCATCTGCTGCTGAAGCGAAGAGACAAGAAGCTGCTGCCCTTGAGCAAAGAGATTTAGCGGAGGAAGCTACTAAGCGAGCTGAGGTAAACTTAGCTGAAGCTAATAGGCAAAAGGCTCTGGCAGAAGAACGTCAAAAGGAAGCGGATGAAGCAAATGCACAAGCTCAGCTAAACGCGGAAGAAGCACAAAGAAATGCAGAAGAGGCGGATAGACAAGCTAAAGAGGCAGAGGATGCAAGGAAAAACGCTGAGCGTTTACGTTACCAGGCAATTGCGCAATCTATGGCGATTAAGGCGAAGAATATTTTGCCAGAAGATGATGATCAGGCACAATTGAAAGCGATCGTTGCACGTCAGGCTTATTTATTCTATGACGATTATAAAGATCAGGGCAAAGATTACAACGGTGATATTTACGCTGGGGTATACAATGCACTTCAAGGGTTATATGAAAGAGAAGCTGTAAACAACGGTTTATTACTTGAAAAGGGTGACTCGATATTCAATCAATACCATAAGCCAATCGATCCAAATTCAGAGAACACCATAGTAGGTGTTAGATCAGTTGTTTATTCAAATGATGGTAAATTCATGTACTCTGCGAATTCAAATGGAGAAGTGATAAAGTGGAATGTAGAATCTAGGGCATGGAGTCAGATTTTCCAAAATGATGATGTGGCTCGTGTGGTTAATATCAGTCCAAATGAGCAATACTTAGCTTTAGGTACTGATCAGAATAATATCTTGTTATTCAATGTGCGCAACATTGATCAAGAACCTAATAAAATTGTAGGTCACATTGGAGGTACTGTTTTTGACCTTCTTTTCTTGCCTGATAATTCTGGTTTCATTTCTGTGGGTGCCGATAATCGAATTCTAAGAAGTGATTTTAGGACATCAACTGAAATTGCTAAATCTGATGTTAAAATCAATAAGATTGCACTTTCCCCAGATGCTAAAACTCTAGTTGGTGGTGGAGAAGATGGGAATGTTTATATCTGGGATTTAACGGATATAGGTTCAGGAGCAACAACGTTGATCAATAAATCAGACGAGAATGATAATTCGAAATCTGAAAGAGCCATTAAGTCTGTTAAGTTCAGTAATGGAGGTAAATATTTAGCTTATGGAAGTGAAGATGGTAGATTAGTTATCTGGAATATGATTGATGATGTACAGGTTCAACCAACCTTAACTGGATTTAGAGCTCCAATCACTGATATTGAATTTAGTCCAGATGACAGATTACTATTAGGAACCTCAACAAATAGTCAAGTTAGAGTTTGGGATATGGAAAACTTGTTCGATTTACCTATTGTACTTGAAGATTATAAAGGTGTTAGAGATCAAGGTTGGGTTAATGATGCAGATTTTAGCCCAGACGGAAAATTCTTTGTTACTGCAGCGGGTGATGGAAATATTAGAAGATATCCAACCTTAGCTAATGAAATGGCGGAGGAAATATGCTCTCATATAACTCTAGGAAACATGTCGGATAATGAGTGGAGACAGTATGTAGGGGGAGACATAAAATACGTTGAAACTTGTGAAGGATTACCAAAAAGAGGACAGTAAGGATTAAATATGAAAAAACACCTAATCGCTATTGGTTTATCAATATGCTCCTTGTGGTCAGTAGCTCAAACCTCGTCTCAATGTGCAAGAAATTTAGCTGAAGCTGAGCTTGCATTTGAACAAGGTAGATTATCTGATATCATTAATACATATAATAATTCAAGTAGTGGATTTACCAAATGTTTGAATGATGGGATCTTCTCAGTTGATGAGGAGATCAGAGCATATAAGCTACTAACGAAGGCTTATTTGTTTCAAGATGATGAAGCCAAGGCGGAGGAGATGTTTGTTAATTTACTTAAAGTAGATAAAGAACATCAGTTAGCTGCAGAGGATCCTGCTGAACTTTATTTATTAAGAGATAAATTTAAGACAGAACCTATATTGAGAGTTGCTGTCAGAGGTGGGTTTAATAAGTCCTTACCTAAGGTTATTCAAAATTTCAACACTTTTCAATCCGGTGATAAGCGCTATAATGAAAAAGGAAATGATACTGGTTTTGGGATTGGCTTTTGGGGGGAAATATTAGCTGAAAGACATATTACTAAAGGTATTGAGGTAGCAGCTGGGGTTCAGTATCGAATTGCGACTTATGAGATTGAAGGAGAAATGATTCAAAATGATCTTAATTATGTTGCAAAAAATACCAGCAACATGTTAAGGTTTCCACTCCTTGTTCGATATAGTCTTAATTATGATAAAAAGGACGGTGATGGAAATAGAGTTGGATTATTACCTTATGTATTTGTAGGAGGTTCATTTGATCTTACCTTAAGTGCAAAATATGTAGACGCTAGAAGAACAGGTGGCACAGCATATACACTTCCAGTTGGAAGCGATGATTTGAAGGCAGAAAGCCAAGTAAGAACTTCTAATATTTCTTTAATGGCTGGAATCGGAACTCGATTCAGAGTTGGAAGAGCTAAAGTAGATTTCTTTTCTTTAGAGTTAAGATATGATAACGCATTATTGAATTATATAAATCCTGATAACAGGTGGGCAAATGAAGATTTGAATTATGGAATTGGTCATGTTGAAGATGATTTGACCTTAAACACTCTTTCAATATCATTCGGTTATACCCGTTCATTATATATTCCACGAAAACGTAAGCAGTACCGCTAGTATATGAGATACTTACTACTAATTTTTGCAGCTACTTTTTTGGTAGTTTCTTGTCAAATTGAAGATGACAATGCTCCGGCACCGGAAGAAACGTTCATTAAATACTTTGGTGAATTAACTTCTTACGAAGCTAGTGATATTGAAATCATATTTGAAGGTGAAACTCCTATTGGTTTGGCGATATTTGGTACAAAAGTGAATGATTTAGGGGATAAAGATTTTTACGTATTACGTACCGACTTAGATGGTAATTTAATTGATTCCACATCCGTTGGTTTTGTCAATCAAACATTGAGAGATTTTACTGGAGACGGAAATCCAGATAGTTTTAGAGGTGAAGAAACATCAGCTCAAATACAACCCATACCGGGCGGTGGATTTATTATAATTGGTACCTCGGGTATTACTGAAACCGTATTAGGTATTTCTGATTTTCAACTTTTATCGTTAGGATTTCTTGCTGATGATTTAAGTATAATCGGGGATTCCTTACTTGTTCTATCCTCAGAAGTTGATAATGTAGATCTAGATCTTGTAGGAAATGATGTGCTTATTTTATCAGATGGAGCTATTCTTATGGCAGGAGCTAGAGAAGTTGATAGAGGCGGAGGGATTACTGATTTTGATAATTATTATATCAAATTCAATTTAAATAACGATGAAGTGTTATTTGAAAACACTCAAGGTGTTGCTGGCGAGGATGATGTGTTAGTTAGAGCATTTGAAAAAGATAACGGTAATATTGTTTTAATTGGATACAGTAATTCACCAAGTCTTTTGGGTGAGAATAATAACAATAACGGTTCTAATGTTTATTTCCTTGAAGTATCTTCAACTGGAACGCCAATAAATTTTGCTTCATATGGGTTTGAAAATACTGACAATAATGTGGTCTATAATGAACAAGTTAATAACGCAATAAGTACGGCATCGGGCTATACGATTGTAGGAACCTCTGTAACCTCAGAAGATGAAAGCTTTTCTTTTGTTATGAACTTGAGTAATGATGGAGTATTTCTAAGTGGTACTAATCATAACAATTCTATCTACAATACTACTAACAATAATGGGGAAGTAAGTGTAGTTCAGACCCAAGGTTTTGGTGTTACTCAAGCCTTAGGCAATGATATAGTTTTACTGGGTCAATATGAGTCCTTAATCGCTGAAGGTCAATCACGTGGAGTTGAAGGAATGTTCGTTAGATTCGATCAAGCTGCGCAGCCTATTGAAGGGGCTGAATCTTTCTTTGGTCTAGCAGATGGAAATGACAGAATAGTAGATGCTGTTACGTTGCCAGATGGTAAGATAGTTGCCGTTGCCAATGTTGACTTTGGTGGTGGTGTACAACTTATTTCAGTAATTAAGATGAATCCTGATGGTTCACTTGATTAACATCTTGGAAAAGTACAAAAATTACCCCTTATTTTCTTATCCAAATAATCATAGTCTATATCGAAAAAATGATAGAGACTTTTGAATTAAATAAACCTTTCTGGAAATTCACTTTTAGGTTAGTTTTGAATTAAATTATGCCTTATTACCACCAGTCGAGACCGTTTAGACTTTATCGCTTAATTGATCCAACTATGAGACAACTCAGCTGCTTAACTACTTTTATTTTAATCCTTCTAATCTCATTTTCTGGCTATTCCCAGAGTATTACAATCAATACACCCATTGAAGTAGATGATATAGTAAATGCTTCAGAATCTGGTACTGTTACAATATCGGGAACTAGTACAGGTGGTGCTGTTGATATGACAATAGTTAGAGTAACTATTGGAGGTGTCACAAACGACGCCACAATTTCAGGTGCTGACGGACCGTGGACTGTAGACTTAGATATTTCAGGTGAGTCAAATGGGCCTCTTACTGTTGCTGCAGTTTATGATCCTTTAGGTGCTGCAATTGTTGCTACAAATAATAATTATGCAATTACATTAGATCAGGCGGATCCAACGGCTACAGTAACGGTAGATAGCGATCCAATATCACCTAGTGATTTAACACAAGTAGTTACAGTCACTTATAATGAGGCTATGGATCCGTTGACCAACCCGGCAATTTCATTTAGTTCAAGTGGTAATTTCACATCCAATGCAGATGGAGCTTGGACAGTTGGTAATACTGTATGGACCGAGTCATTTACTCATGATGGCACATCAGAGCAATCTTTTACCGAAACAGCAGATGTGTCATCTAGTAGTGGAGCTACCGACGTTGCTGGCAACCCAGATATTGGAGATAGTTCACCAAGTTTTGTATTAGATACCCAAGCCCCAACGGCTACAGTTACAGTTGATAGTGATCCAATTTTCCAAGGGGATCTTGTTCAAGTAGTTACAGTTACCTATGATGAAGCAATGGACCCATTAACCAATCCTGCGATTTCTTTTAGTTCGAGTGGTAATTTCACCTCTAATTCGGATGGAGCATGGACGGTAGGAAATACAGTTTGGACGGAGAGTTATACGCATGATGGTACAGCAGAAGAGATAGCATCAGAGACTGCAGATGTTGCTTCGGCTAGTGGAGCTACAGATGTTGTAGGTATTGCAGATGTGGGCGATAGCTCACCTAGCTTTGTAATAGATACCCAATCACCAACTGCTACGGTAACAGTCGACAGCGATCCGATAACATTAGGAGATCTTACGCAGGTAGTTACGGTTACCTATGATGAAGCGATGGACCCTTTGACCAATCCAACAATTACTTTTAGTTCGAGTGGTAATTTCACCTCGAATGCGGATGGTGCTTGGACTTCAGGAAATACAGTTTGGACGGAGAGTTATACTCATGATGGTACAGCAGAAGAGATAGCATCAGAGACAGCAGATGTTGCTTCATCAAGTGGAGCGACGGATGCCGCTGGAAATGCTGATGTCGGAGATAGTTCTCCATCATTTGCAATTGATACACAAGCACCTACAGCTACAGTAACAATAGATAGCGATCCAATATCACCTAGTGATTTAACTCAGGTAGTTACAGTCACCTATGATGAAGCGATGGATCCATTGACCAATCCAACAATTTCATTTAGTTCAAGTGGTAATTTCACCTCGAATGCAGATGGAGTATGGACAGTTGGTAACACTGTATGGACCGAGTCATTTACTCATGATGGTACTTCAGAGCAATCCTTTACTGAAACAGCAGATGTGTCATCTAGTAGTGGAGCTACAGACGTTGCTGGCAACCCAGATATTGGAGATAGTTCACCAAGTTTTGTATTAGATACACAAGCCCCAACGGCTACAGTTACAGTAGATAGTGATCCAATTTTCCAAGGGGATCTTGTTCAGGTAGTTACAGTTACCTATGATGAGGCAATGGATCCATTAACAAATCCTACAATTTCTTTTAGTTCTAGTTTAAACTTCACCTCTAATGCAGATGGAGCTTGGACGGTAGGAAATACAGTTTGGACGGAGAGTTATACGCATGATGGTACAGCAGAAGAAATAGCATCAGAGACAGCAGATGTTGCATCAGCTAGTGGAGCTACAGATGTTGTGGGTATTGCGGATATAGGTGATAGTTCTCCAGGCTTCGTAATAGATACTCAATCACCGACTGCTACGGTAACAATCGACAGCGATCCAATAACGTTAGGAGATCTTACGCAGGTAGTTACGGTTACCTATGATGAAGCGATGGACCCTTTGACCAATCCAACAATTACTTTTAGTTCGAGTGGTAATTTCACCTCGAATGCGGATGGTGCTTGGACTTCAGGAAATACAGTTTGGACGGAGAGTTATACTCATGATGGTACAGCAGAAGAGATAGCATCAGAGACAGCAGATGTTGCTTCATCAAGTGGAGCGACGGATGCCGCTGGAAATGCTGATGTCGGAGATAGTTCTCCATCATTTGCAATTGATACACAAGCACCTACAGCTACAGTAACAATAGATAGCGATCCAATATCACCTAGTGATTTAACTCAGGTAGTTACAGTCACCTATGATGAAGCGATGGATCCATTGACCAATCCAACAATTTCATTTAGTTCAAGTGGTAATTTCACCTCGAATGCAGATGGAGTATGGACAGTTGGTAACACTGTATGGACCGAGTCATTTACTCATGATGGTACTTCAGAGCAATCCTTTACTGAAACAGCAGATGTGTCATCTAGTAGTGGAGCTACAGACGTTGCTGGCAACCCAGATATTGGAGATAGTTCACCAAGTTTTGTATTAGATACACAAGCCCCAACGGCTACAGTTACAGTAGATAGTGATCCAATTTTCCAAGGGGATCTTGTTCAGGTAGTTACAGTTACCTATGATGAGGCAATGGATCCATTAACAAATCCTACAATTTCTTTTAGTTCTAGTTTAAACTTCACCTCTAATGCAGATGGAGCTTGGACGGTAGGAAATACAGTTTGGACGGAGAGTTATACGCATGATGGTACAGCAGAAGAAATAGCATCAGAGACAGCAGATGTTGCATCAGCTAGTGGAGCTACAGATGTTGTGGGTATTGCGGATATAGGTGATAGTTCTCCAGGATTTTTAATTGACACTCAGCTACCCACTTTTATCGATGCAACATTTTATGATAATGATACAGATGGTAGTGTTGATGAAATTCTATTGGAATTTTCTGAGGATATGGATGAATCATCTTTTGATGCAGCAGATTTTGATATTGGAGGTGCAGGATTAGGAGCAGTTTCATTTTCTGTACTTGCTGCAGCATCTGCCAATAATGGAGTTGATGCCACAGAAACAGATGTGTATGTTACACTTTCTGTTGATCTCAACTCAACTGATGATCGAACAATTGTTTATACCCAAAATGATGATGTAACAGATGTGTCAGATGTTGTAGGCAACCAAGCTGCAGACAATGCAGGACTTACAACAATAGATTTAGCTGCGCCTGTCCTTACAGATCTTAGAATTGAAGATACTGATAATGATGGAGTCATTGATCAAATGACTTATGTGTTTAGTGAGATTGTATTCGACATTGCAGGAGGAGTTATTGATGGAGATATTGGGACCTTGACGATGCCTGATGGTGCTACATTTGATGGAGGTGGTGGAAATGCCTTAGGTGATGCAAATGTTTCGCTTACCAACGATGGTACTTACGGGCTACTTGTTATGGATGTCGACGCAGCTGGCTACACAACTGTAGGAACAGATGCTTTAGCCGCAGATGGTACGGGTGCAGCAGCTAATTTCGATGATGACCAAGGATTAGTTGGGATAGAAGTCACTGAAAATATTGATGATCGTGCCAAGCCTCGCATCATGAATGTGTCAATTACAGGTAATTCAATAGCTGATGTCACTTTTAGCGAACCTATTTGGGGTAATTCTGGAAATTCAGCCCCTGTTACTGCAGCTAATTTTGCTATTACACTTGCTAGCCTAACTGGTGAGACAATAGATGCGATAAATGCTACAAGTGTTGAAAATTCAGCTGATCCAAATGCCTTGGTGGGAGGAGAAGATGAGATAAGAATATTTTTTAGTTTTTCAGGAACTCCAACAGGCGGTGAAACACTAACTATAGATACTGATGGAGGTATCTTTGATGACTCGAATAATAGTGCCGATGCTACACAATATCCTACCGATAATGAAGATGATTTATCTCCACCTTCAATCCCAATATTGACAATTGCTGAATGGGTTGATCAAAATAATGATGGAGATATTGATGGAGTAGCTATTACATTTAGTGTGGATTGGGATATTGATGAAGATGGTCCTGGAGATAGTGGGGATGGTTTACAGTGCTTTGAAATTAGAAATGGTGCATCTTTAATTACTCAAGATGGAGTTGATTATGATGCACTTTCTACGAATGGATTTTTTAATGCAGGAATATTTGTGACATTACAGTTTACAGGTGACCCGCAACCTGGAACAGCGATTGGGAATTTAAATCTTACATATATTAATGACCCTGGAGGGAACGATAGAATTGAGTCCCAATCTACAAATGACGATTCTCCGGTGGGTGAAGTGGTTACTAATGGTGGATTGTATTATGATGGTGCTGCTCCTCGATTTGCTAATTTTTCAGCCACAATCTTAGATGATGATGCTGACGGAAACGTAGATAGAATTCAAGTTGATGCTCAAGACAATATTGATGATTCAGCCATTGATCCTTCAGAGTTTACCTATAATGGAGTTGCGGCTACAGGTATTGCTAACGATGATGATAACGATGAAAGTTTCACCCTGTTATTCGATGGAAATGGAACAGGTGTTGAAGGAGATTTTGTATATACCATAGGGGGGTCGTTGTTGGATACTGCTGCTAATGTTAGCAATGATGGTACAATAAATGCAGCGTCTATTACTGATGGCGCTGGTCCTGTAATTCTTAATGCAGAAACAAGAGATACAGAAGCAACACCTGATGGACTTATTGATGAGATATTAATTACCTTCTCTGAAGACTTAGATAATGTATATGGAAGTGCTGCTAATTTTTCTGTGGATGAGGGTGGAGATAATTATGCTGTGGTTTCAGCAACTCCAGGTCCCGGTGCAGATGAAGTTACATTAGTTATTACTGAGGGAGCGTTTACTGGAAATGGGACTTGGCCTGCCGCCGTGCTAGGTAAGGATACATACATTACTCCTGATGTAGCAATAACTGCAGGATATGGTGATGATGCTGCAGGTGCACTTACACCTGCTCAAACGTTTACAAATACTTCTGACGGTGCAGCTCCTTACAG
This sequence comes from Ekhidna sp., assembly GCF_963691765.1. Classification (GTDB taxonomy): domain Bacteria; phylum Bacteroidota; class Bacteroidia; order Cytophagales; family Cyclobacteriaceae; genus Ekhidna. The sequence goes on along the minus strand of NZ_OY829375.1, from coordinate 4,226,038 downwards.
TGAGGTGGACGTATTAGCAACTAATGATACAAGCCCGGAAATTACTGGTAGCGTAGATGATCCAAATGCAACAGTTCTTGTTAATATTGGAACCTCAACGGTGCCAGCTACCAATAATGGAGATGGTACATGGACATTGGCAGATAATAGCATTACAGGACTTTCGCTTGGAGCAGGTCAAGAAGTAACCGCTATTTGTGTAGACTTATCAGGTAATACCGAGACTGATGTTACTTCTGGAGAATTAACAATCAATGGTGGTGCTGATATTACTAATGCCACATTAACTGGACTATGTATTGCTGATGGTTATCAGCCATTGGGAGATATTCGAATATTGGAAACTGGCAATGGAGATTTTGGTGGTTCTGGAACGATTCTTCTAACTCTTCCGGCAGGATTTGAATTTGACACATCAATTCCAGCAGTTTCTGATGGAAGCAGTACATTGGTAGATATTACGGTGGCATACGCATATATAGGTACAGCCACGCTTCAAATAACAGTAACCTATGATGGATCGGATGATGGGATAGATGATTTGATTGTTGAGAATCTGGAAGTACAAGCTGTTACTGGAGGTGCTTCAGGAAATCTTGAACGAGCTGGAGGTACTGCCGCATTATCTACAACAGATACAAATTATGCTACTCTTTCAAGCCTTTCGGCGCCAGCTGATATTACTTCACTAGAATTGGTAGGACCAGGCACTCCGTTAACTTCTTATACAGCAAGATTTATTCCAAGGGTAACTATTAATCATGCTGTTGGTCCGGTATTTATCGATGGGGAGGATGTTGTGTTTTCCGGTGGAGCTTCGGGTACAATTGTTAGCGGAACATTTAGTCCAACTTCATTTGACATGTACTTAACCGATGGTACTGTTGGAGACAATGAAACAGTTACTGGACAGACAAGTGGTGAAATTGGTACTACGTCAACATCAGCTGTTGGTGTGTCGGATATTTTGTTTGATTACACATTAAATGCAAATCCAGCTGTCCAAGCAAATTGGTATGATGGTGCTGGAGCATTGATAAATTCAAATGGTGCAAACAATAGTATCGCATTATCTGCGACTACACCTGGTTTGTACACATATGGAATTTCGGATGGTTTACTTACTGCAGGTAATTGCGAGAGTAATCCACTACCATTTAATATTCATATCTACGATGATGTTCACCCTGATAATAATGAAAATACGTTCGTTACAAAGACTTATGTAGTAACTGATGAACGCGATACTATTTTTATGAGTAATCCAGCAGGTCATACGGTTTCCATTACAGGAAATGGTGTGTCTGTTATTGGAGGTGGAGCGGATCCGCTTCAAGCAATTTTTGATCCTGCGATAGCTGGGGATAATGGAGTAGGTGGACCTCAATCTCATACAATTACATACACAATAACAAATAATACTACACTTGAGTCGGCGACTGAAACTGTCACTTTCACTGTTGAACCAGAAACAGAAATCTTTACTGGTCCTCCAGCTAAAGAATACTGTGACTCGGAAGGAGTAATTACTGTTACGGTGGACAACACAGGTTTTAATCTACCTTCATCATTTGTAAATCCGTATATCCAGCGCGTAGAGGCTGCTGCTCAAAATTATGGTGGTTTGAATATCGATTATGATGGGCCAAACTTTGAAATTGGTAATTTCTCTGGAACGAATACGCCTTATGAAGTAGATATAGATCTTAACTCTTTAGGTATTCCTGCTGGCGAATTTGAAAATATTCGATTTTTAAGGGTTGTGATTGATGCATTGGGAGTAAAGCGAGTAGATGCAACCAACTATTTTCTTGTATACGGAGATCCTGCTTTAGGATTCTCTAACCTTTCACTAGGTGATTCTTTTTGTTCAAATGATGGTGAGTTCACTATTAATAGAAACATAAGATATGTTTCGTCAGTGGATGATTCAGAACCAAATTCACCAGTAGCGACCTACTTTAGCGAGACAGATGCTTCTATTACTAATGGATACATTCTATACATTAACGATGGTGTATCTAATGATGCTCCTTCCTATGGGTTTGGATGGAATTTAGTTCAGGACTTTACCCATGATGATGGAGGAATGATTGATGATAGAGATCGATTCTTCCCTGGCAACCCAGATCAAGATGGAAATACTGTCGAAGATGAATCAGGAAGGTATTTGATTGAGTATACATCAGAGGATTCCGGTCCTAATAATTGTAGTACAACTATTTATACTGAAATAGATGTATTTAATCAACCAAGTGTTCCAACTCTTGATGCTGCTACAATGACAGCTGGAAGCACCGTTGGCTTAATCAACAATTCTTCGCCAGATGCTGGAGTGGATGCTGATGAATACTTATTGGAATACTGTGTAGGACAGGATATTTCATCTATGAATATCTATAATCAGGAAGCATGGGTAGCAGCAGAAGCCGGAACGGCAGATGATATTTGTTATTATGAGTATAATGCTGCTACCATGGAATATGATCTTTTAGGTTGTAGTTCTACGGGAATGCCATTCTTTGCGGCGCTATCTGTACCGAATACTGCAACGGAGCTATCAGTCGATGAAACCATAGAGTTCTTTATGACACAGCAGCTTAATGGATGTGAATCTGAGTTCAGAAAAGTAACAGTTACTGTGCATCCTTTGGCTCCTGCTCCTACGATCACAGATACAGATGCTACTTTATTTGCAGGAGAATATCACTTGGATTTTTGCGCTGACAATGGCTCTTCTGTTTCTCCAGTTTCCTTTGAAATGGAAGCTTTAGGTACGAATGAACAATATGAATATATCGTAACAAGATTTAATTCAGCAAATGTTGAGGTTTCTGACGATTCGGTTAGAATTAGCTCTAGGGATATTCCAATCATTGCCATTAGTGATGGAGAACGTCATGAATATAAGGTTCGAAAAGTTGATAATATAAATCCAGATGGTACATCTTCATTCACAGGTTGTGTTGGTGGTGAAATCTCAGTAATTATCTATGGTTTTGAAGAGCCAACTGCGGTAACCGCTGCAGATTTTGATTTAAATACTCTGGAATATCACGTTGGTGAAAATGCGACTGCTCTTGCAGATTTTGACCATACTGCCTTAGCTGATCAATATACTTGGTATGAAACTAATGTGCCTGGTGGAATGATGGGTACCCCTGTTGCAAGTGGAGGTTCATTCCTTGCTTCAAACTTGACTGGTTTCGATCAGAGCACTGTTACAACTCCATATGTTGATGATGTATACACGTATTATGTTACCAGAACTTCGAATGTGGATTCGGATTTTGGCTTCGATGGTTGCGAAAGTACGGATGTACCAACAGCTGTAACAATTACTGTACACTCAATACAGCGACAACCAGATATAGTTTCTGACAATTCTGCGAGTGGTATTAATACTACTGCATTTACAGATCTAAATGCTAGCGTCATCACAGATCCTGATGTTGATTACTATTTCTCCATTTGTACGGATAGACTAGAGGCTGTAAATCTGCTAGTAGCTTCTGAATCGTTGTATGCAGGCTCTAGTAGAGTCTTTAGATGGTATGATTATGATATAACTGGACCTGGGACAAGAGGTACGGAATTTACAACGGATGGAAGTGGTACAGCTAGTTTAGCAGAGTTACAGTTGACTGCCCTTAGTGGTATTTCGACATCTACAGATAGGTATTTTGAAATAGTTCAAGTTACTGATAATGATGTTTTCGAAGGTACTGAAAGTGAAAGCACCTTAGTAAGAGTACAAGTCTCACCTCAAGATGCTATTGAATTCAGAGATGATGCTACGGATCTTGTTTTTGGTGATGAATTCTGTAGAGATGAAGCCCTTGGGAATATTCAAGTCGATTTGTTTGCAGATGGTGGTTCTGCTGGTTCTGCGAATGTTCAATTTGAGATTGTTTCCTACTTAGACAATACTGGAACAACACCATTTACAAGAACGGCAACAATTGATCACACTGCTGGAGCCTTTACGGTTGGTGAAGTGATAACGGGAGGGACCAATGGTGAAACAGCAATTGTTGTCTCTGATGATGGATCTACAATGACGGTCACAGCTATTTCAGGTAATGGCTTTCTAGTTGGTGAGACAATCACAGGTGGAACTAGTTCTACCTCTGAAACAATTAATACGATCACTACCGGTTTTATTGACGGAAATCCAGACCTAAACTTTATTTTACTTCATGATGGAGTAGATGGTTCGCAAGATGTGGGAGGTTCTCCGACGGTGCATGAAATCAACATGATTTATTTGGATCCAACAACTCTTTGTGAAGGCTTTGCTTCTAAAACAATTACCATAAACCCAGATCCTTCGATTTCTTTCTTGGTAGATGGAAATGATATTGGATCATTTGGAGTTGGAGAAGATCAGTTTTGCTATGAGGATGGCATAATTAAACTTTTAGGTAGCCCGAGTGGTGGAACGTTCACAAGCTCAGAACGAGGTGTTTTACCTGCCAATGCTGAAGGTGGAGCAGACTTTAATACTATTGATGAACACAATGCTTTTCATGGAGTAACTGGTACCGATGGAGAATTTTTAAATAGATCTACCATTGTAATAACCTATGATTATACTGATGCAAATGGATGTGATAATTCTATTAGCACTACGCTTTATGTAGATCCTCAACCTGAAGTTCTGGAAGTCACTGGATTGCCAGCTACTGATTTAGCGGCAACAAGACCTAGTAATTTTATTAGAATGACTAATTTCTGTGAAGATGCAACTGCAGTTGATTTGGAGATTCAGATGATAGATCCATTAGATACAGACCCGGGTAGCATTGAAGAGGATGATTACACTGGATATCAATTTGATTGGACAATTAACGGTAATGATTTTATTGTTAATAATGATAACGTCTTGAATTATGCTCTAGGAGCTGGTGAAACTAATTTAGTTGTTCAAGTTGTTGTGACAGATATTAATGGATGTTTTGAAACATTCAATGAGACACATTTTCTTCAGGAACTACCTTCCTTGGATATAGTAGGAATTTCTGATGGGGATTCTTACTGTGCTGATGATGTCGATCCAAGTGACGGTGGTTCTACTTTAGGATTAACTGATGCAACTGAAGATGGAAGTAGTTCGACTAATGCTATTGCGGTTGGAGACATTGTTAGCTGGTCTATAGATTCATACAATGAAGTTGATGGGGTAGCTGCGGCAGTTCAGATAGCATCAGGTGCTGGTTCATTTCCTGCTGTTGATTTAGATGCTTGGCATACAGATGCTGGACTAGCTACGCCAGGAACCTTAGTTGGTGGGAATGCTACTTATCATATGATTACTATCGTTTATCAGGATCCTAGCAGAAACTATCAAGGTACTGCTACTATGTGTAGTAATTCTGTGACTGAAACAATCATTATAAATCCAACTCCTGATATTGCAATAACACTCAATGGCGTTGATGCGGATAATCTTGAGTTCTGTTATGATGATAATATTTCTTTGCAAGGTATTGACCTAAATACAGGTTTAGAACTAAACGGAGGTACCCTGAATAGAATAAGGATATGTGATGAGTTTGGTGGAAATTGCTCTACTCCAGTATCATCAAATGGTTCTGCTACAATTGCTGCGGCAACGTATCATGGAACTAATCCTGGAGATGAATTCTTGGATCAATCAAGTCATACAATACAGTACGAATATCAAGATGAAAATGGTTGTGAAACCACTGTACTTAGACCATTTATGATTAATCCTAGACCAAGGTTTTCTGGTGATATTATTCAAACTGCAAGTACCTGTGCGACTGAATCAGTTGAATTGTTTGTAGATATGACAGATGGCGCGAGCAATTATACATTTACTTGGTTTATAAATGGTCAAGAAGTTAACGGAGTTGATGCCATAGATGAAGATGGAAATAATAATGATGAACGAATCACTTATGATTTTGCAGGTCAATTATCTGCTAATTTCGGTGTAACTGCGACCTATACTGGAGCAGGTGGAGGAAGTTTTACAACTAGTTGTGTTACTAGCATTACGAATCAATCCATTACAGTAGGTGCAGAGCCTATTCCTGCAGTGTCATGGGTTGGAACTACTGCAGGTGGTGCTGTAATCGATCCGGTTGGCAATCCTGGAGTTTTGGTAGGTACTGAATTTACAATTACTGAAGATAACCCTACGTTACCGGATGGCGATGTAGATCTTGTGCAGCTTGAAATTGATGGAGATATTGTGTTTAGTACAACAATGCCGACATTCCCGCTTACCTTTAATTATGATCCGGATGATGCTCTTTATAATTTCGATACATCTGGAGAATATGTTGTGAATTTAACTATGAACACCACTGCAGGATGCGATGTGACCTTAAGTCGAAATATTCGAATATTGCCACATGTTACAACAATTAATCCTTCGGTTGCTTATTCTGAGTCATTCGAAACAGCTGCATCCTTTGATTTGACCTCAGGTGGTTGGTTAATAGATTCACTTTCTCTAGATGGTAAGACCTACTACGATACAGCTACTTCATGGACTCGCAGTAATACCGGTATCCCAGGAACTACAGGTTTAATTGATGGAGGCGGTGCAGTGTTTACATCAAATAACGGGTCTAATGGTTATGGAGCATCGGAGGTATCCTTCGTTTATTCTCCATCATTCGATCTAAGTAGCTTTACTGCACCTACTGTTAGTTTCCTTAGATATGAGGATTTTGAAACTGATAAAGATGGAGTTGTTTTTCAGGTTTCAGTAGATGATGGGAGAAGCTGGCAAACGGTAGGTACTTATGACGATGATCTTGAGGCTGAAGGCCTGGCATCTACTCCAGGATGGTATAACTCAGATGGTGTATCAAGTGGTCCGGGCAGTTCCGCACCGGGTAATGCGACGGCTAGCAATATTGATGAAGTTGGTTGGGCGAATAATAGTGATTGGCAAGAAGCAATATCGCCAATTGAAGTAGATCCTGTACAAAGTGGATTTGTTAGATTCAGATTTGCTCTTTCTGCTCAAAATACCGTGAAGACCACGGATGGTTTTGGTTTTGATTTGGTTCGAATTTATGAACGTAACCAAGTAGTATTACTTGAATTATTCTCTAGTACGTTACTTCCAAGTAGTGTAGTTGTGAATGACACAGTAAATACAAGACCTCAATATTCAGGTGCAGATATTTTAAAGATTAATTATTTCACCGATTTGGCAAATGGTACTGTTGTTCTGAATGATTCTATTGATGAAATAAATCAGAAAAACATTATTGATCCGGGCGCAAAGGTTGTATTCTACGGAGTGGGTGATGTTCCAAGTCTAGCTATAGCTGGTGATATAAATACTGTAATACCATCAGAAAATCCATATTCATTGTTAAATGCTAAACTGGCCAATGCAAGGTTGAATAATCCTGCATTTGAAATTACCCTAAATGCTTCTGTAGATACTGATGGCAACCTTGTCACTAGCGCAGATTTTTCTGCGACTGCACCATTTAGTGATAGAGCTGAATTGGCATTATTCCTGGCTGTTGTAGAACCAACTGTTAATGTTCCGAATAGTACAAGATATGGTTACTATGGCACAGTTGCAGGTGATCCATCAAGTCCATTGAATAATCCAGTTATTGAGAATGTCTTTAGAAAGATGCTTCCTACTGCAGCTGGTCAGTATGAACAAGGTCCAATAACTAGTGGCGATGTGAGAAGTATTGACCAACAGGTTTGGCCGATAAGTAATATGTTTGATCCTTCTACCGTTCGTGTTATTGCGTATGTTCAAGATCTAAATACAATGCAGGTTTATCAAGCTACATTCGTTGATATAGCAACTGGTCTTTCGAATAATGTTCTTGGTGTAGAAGATGATATCGATGAATTGAAACTTTATCCGAATCCGGCTGACGAAGAAGTTACTTTGGAGTTTGCAGACGGAGTTTCTGAGGATAAAGAATGGATAATTTTTGATCAGGCTGGTAGAGAAGTTCTTAAAGGTTCTGTTGAAAGAGGAACACGTACAATGACAGTCCGTACCAGTGATCTGCCTTCTGGATTGTATTTCATTCACTTATATGGTGAAGAGCAGGAAAGACAAACAAAACGTGTCATGGTAATTCACTAAAGACACTCAATAGCAATAGAAAAGCCCCTGATGTTATCATCAGAGGCTTTTTTAATGTTTGGTAGACTTCTTTGAAGACTATAAACTACACAACAATGTTGACTATCTTTTTTGGAACAACGATCACTTTTCTTGGCTCCTTACCATCAAGCCATTTTTGAATAGTTTCATTATTTAAAGCACCTTCTTCAATTGATTCTTTGCTTGCATCTGCCGGGAAATTGATTTTGGCTCGCATCTTTCCGTTAACAGAAACGGGATACTCAATGGTATCTTCAATAAGATACTTTTCCTCAAGAACTGGATAGCTCGCATCAACAACAGATGTCTTGTTGCCTAAAAGGTACCAAATTTCTTCTGTGATATGAGGTGCAAATGGTGATAATATTACTGTCAATGGCTCTAATATTTCACGCTTATTACACTTTAAAGTTGACAGCTCATTTACTGCAATCATAAATGTACTTACCGACGTATTCAATGAAAGATTTTCTGCATCTTCAGCTATTTTTTTGATAGCACCATGAAGAACTTTTAGTTCTTCTTTCGTTGGACTTTCATCTGAAATTCTAAATGAACCAGTAGAAAAATATAATGACCAAAACTTTCTAAGAAACTTATAGACGCCTTCTATGCCATTGGTATTCCAAGGTTTACTTTGCTCTATTGGTCCTAAAAACATCTCATACATACGCAATGTATCTGCGCCGTATCTCTCAACAAGATCATCTGGATTAACTACGTTAAACCATCTTTTAGACATTTTTTCAACTTCCCATCCGCACTCAAACTTATTGTTGTCAAGGATGAATTTTGCATCTTTTGCATCGGATTTGAATTTCTTAAAAGCTTCAATATCAAGAATATCATCTTTAACAATGTTGACATCAACATGAATAGGTGTTGTTGAGTAACTTCCTTTTAGTGCTTTTGATACATACTTGTTTTCTCCATTCACTCTGTATGCAAAACTCGAACGACCTTGAATCATTCCTTGATTAACCAATTTCCTTGCATATTCATCCACTTCAACAATTCCTAAGTCGTAAAGAAATTTCGTCCAAAACCTTGAGTAGAGTAGGTGTCCAGTAGCATGCTCACTACCGCCCATGTATAGATCTACATCTTGCCAATATTTTCTCGCCTCATCGCTTGAGAATTCTCCAGAATTTTGTGAATCCATATATCGGAAGAAATACCAACTACTACCAGCCCAACCAGGCATTGTTGAGAGTTCATAACTCTTACCACTATAGTTCCAATTTTGAGCCCTTCCTAATGGTGGATCTCCATCTTCTGTTGGTAAGTACTCGTCTATCTTAGGTAGGTTAAGAGGTAATTCATCATCTGGTACAAGCTTGGGAATTCCATCTTCATAGTACACAGGGATTGGTTCACCCCAATATCGTTGTCTTCCGAATATGGCATCTCTAAGTTTAAAGTTGATCTTTCTTACACCAATACCTCGATTTTCTACTTCTTGAATTCCTTTTTCCATCGCCTCAAGAGGAGAGAGGCCATTTAAGAAATCTGAATTTATGATCTTACCTTCTTTAGTGGGGTCTGCTTCGGTTTCTGTAATTTTTTGTGCATCATTGATCAACGGAATAGGAAGGTCAAATTTCTTTGCAAAATCAAAATCTCTTTGATCGCCACTTGGAACTGCCATAACCGCACCTGTACCGTATCCAGCTAGTACATAATCTGCCACATAAACAGGAATTTTATCACCATTAAAGGGATGTATTGCATAGCTACCCGTGAACACTCCAGTGACATTTTTGGCATCACTCATTCGTTCACGTTCAGATCTGTTTCTAGCGATATTGACGTACTCTTCTACTTGCTCCTTTTGCTCCTTAGTAGTAAGTGGCTGCGTATAATCACTTTCTGGCGCTATTACCATGAAGCTTGTACCAAAGATTGTATCAATTCTTGTAGTGAAAACTCTGATTTTCTCATCAGAATTCTCTACAGCAAAATCGATTTCGGCTCCATTGGATCTCCCAATCCAATTTCGTTGCATTTCCTTAATTGGCTCAGGCCAATCAATGTTGTCTAATCCTGTCAAAAGCCTGTCGGCATAAGCGGTAATTCGCATACTCCATTGAGGCATTTTTTTCTTTACGACTGGATGACCGCCTCTCTCAGAGAATCCATCTTTTACTTCATCGTTAGATAGTACTGTTCCTAGTGCAGGACACCAGTTAACGGTAGTTTCAGCTTGATATGTTAGTCTATACTTAAGTAAGAGGAGTTGTTGTTCTTTTTCAGAGTAATTATTCCATTCTTCAGCAGTAATAGCGGGAGTATCTTCATCGCAAGCAGCGTTTAACTCCTGATTGCCACTTTCATTTAGTTTTGCAATGAGTGTCTCAATAGGTTCTGCTTTATCAGTATTGTTATTGTACCAGCTATTGAAGATGAGTTTAAATATCCATTGTGTCCATTTATAAAAAGAAGGATCACTGGTTCTTAATTCTCTTGACCAGTCGTACGAAAAACCTAATGCCTTTAGCTGTTCCTTATACCTGGCTATGTTATCATCGGTCGTAATAGCTGGATGTTGGCCAGTTTGAATAGCGTACTGTTCTGCTGGAAGACCAAAGCTGTCAAATCCCATTGGATGAAGGACATTAAATCCTTTCAATCTCTTATATCTAGAGACAATATCTGAAGCAATATAGCCAAGAGGGTGACCTACGTGTAGTCCAGCTCCTGATGGATACGGAAACATATCCAGGACATAGTACTTGGGTTTATCTGAAATGTTTGAAACCTTATATAGGTTACTTTCTTCCCATTGCTTTTGCCACTTGCTTTCTACCTCTTTAAAATTGTATTCGGCCATTCGATTAGTAAAATTTTAAGCTCGCAAAGGTAAAAGATGAAGATAAGAAATAGGTTTACAAATTGAGGAAACCATTACATATTTCGCCTGTCTTTAGAAGAAATAACTCAATTAAGTAAAAAGGAATGAACAAACTTTTAATTTTTGTATTTGCACTTGTAATATCGAGCGTTGTATTAGCTCAAGAGAGTGATACTACCAAAACCGAGAAGAAGCCTGTAGTCACAGAAAAAACTACTCCCAGTGATACTATTCCAGAGCCTGCAGATAATCAGGAGGTCAATGACGATGATACTCCTAAAATTATATATTATCAAAGTTCTGAACCTGAACGAAGGAAAGATAGGAGAAGGGACATTAAAACACTTAGTGGTTCTATGAGTCATAGTGGTGGGTTTGGTGCCATATCTTTTAGGAGTACCAAATTTAGAAATGAATCCATAGTTATGGGAGGTTTAAGAGGCGGTTGGATAATTAATAGGACATTAGGAATAGGGGTAGAGGCTCATGGTATTATACCTACAGCAAAGTTTGATGACATAGAGGCTGGTCAAGAAATCAATGTTCTTGGGGGCTACGGGGGAATGTTTCTTGAATTGATATTCTTTTCCAACGAAGTAGTTCACGTAACATTTCCTGTATCAGGTGGAGCCGGTTGGTTGGGATATCACCGTACTAATGAAGATAACACGATGCCATTGCCTCTGGAAAAAGAATTGGACAGTGATGTCTTTTGGTATATTGAACCAGGTGCAAATCTTGAATTCAATATTAGTAGAAATTTCAGACTGGCGACAGGTGTAAGTAAACGTTTTACACAGGATCTGGAATTAGTTAATACGGAATCGGATGCATTTGATAAACTTAACTACTATATCACCTTAAAAATTGGTGGATTCTAAGAAATAGAAATAAAGCCCCTCTCTATTAGATTGGGGCTTTATGTTACGATTAGGTAGACACTAATTTCTATCAATTTTCCGTTTTAGTGGAGCTAGCTTTTCCTTATACTTCAATTTTTTCCACTTCTCAGTAAATACTAAATCTGCATTTTCTATTGAAACACTGGATTTAACGCCAGTTTTGACTTTTAAATAAAGCGTAGGTCTGTAGTTTACATCGCTACTATAATTCGAAGTATAAATATCTAATTCGTATTGGATACCAAGATTTGCCATTAATAGTACAAGTCCTTTGTTTGAATCTTTTCCAGTGTCGCGATCAGCCCATTGAGAAATTTCACTTATACTCATTTTTAAAGGCACATAGCCATCAAATGCAAAATTACCAGTAGCTGGTAGTTGAAACATGTCAGAGTAGCTATTGGCATCACCATCTGTATTTTGTGAGGTTACACCTGGTATTGACCAATTCTCATCTGAAGAATTTGCTCTTGTCCAACTTACACCCGTTTCATCAAAAAGTGGGGAAGAGGAGTTTAACGTTTTTACTCCTAACCAATTACCTTGTGTTTGACCATCAACACGACCTGAAAAAGCACGTAAGTATAGGATAGCTTCAACTATTTGAAAATCTTCACCAACTCGATCTCTTAGTGTTTCCAATTCAGGGAAATATATTAAACCGTGGCTATCTGTTGAACCTCTATCGACACTTAATGTTTCTCCAACTTCTGTTGGATTTTTATCGGAGATAGAAGCATCTAATACTCCAGAGTATCCGTCAAATCCTTCCTGAAAATAGAATTCAAAGATATTGTCAGAAGTACCATCAGTTCCATTTGTACCATCATCACCATTACATACGTAGGAAGTTGCATCAACTTCTCCTGCGTCAAGTGTACCGTCTCTATCATCGTCGATTCCTGATCTTATGATCAATCCACCATTCGTACACCCTCCTAAACTACCGGAAAACGACGATACGGTAATCAAACTATTTGTTCCATTCGTCCCGTTGGTTCCGTCGCTTCCATCTTGTCCATTACATACATAAAAAGATGCATCTACTTCTCCTGCATCAAGGGTATTGTTTCTATTATTGTCAATACCGACTTCAATAAAAGATCCTCCATTAGCACAATTTGTGCCTGGATCTTCATTGGTAGATCGTACAATTGAGTTAAGTCCATCTTGACCATTGCTGCCATTGGATCCATTATTTCCGTTACATATTAGTGATGTCTCGAGTAGCTCATCAATGTTTCCATCACCATTATCATCGTAACCAAAGGAGAATTCGATTCCTCCATTCGGACAAGTGACATCCGTGTCTGTGACTACAATAAGATCTCTTCCGTCAGACCCATTTGTTCCGTCTGATCCATCTGCACCATTTGTTCCGTTAATTCCATTGCAAACAAAAATTGGCATTCCTATAACTTCTCCATTCTCTAGTGTACCGTTATTGTTTGTATCTAACCCAATTTCGATTTGTATACCACCATTACTGCAGTTAGGACCAGGTAGCTCGTTGGATGTCCGCATTAGTGAATTTAAGCCGTCTGTACCATCCGTTCCGTTTGACCCATCATTACCGTCGGCTCCATTTGAACCATTGCAAACGTAATATGTATAATCCACCTCATCATTCTGAAGAACTCCATCAGTAGTAATGTCATCCATTCCAATTTCAATAATTAGCCCTCCATTGGAACAGTTTGAACCAGGATCTTCGGTTGATACCCTTGTGATACTTGATATACCATCTGAACCATCCGTTCCGTTTGATCCATCACTGCCATCTGATCCATTAGATCCGTTAGTTCCATTGCAAACATAGTTTTCGGAAACTACCTCATCATTATCTAGCGTTCCATTGTTATTTGTATCTAAGCCTAATTCGATTTTTATACCACCGTTAGCACAATTAGCTCCAGGATCTTCTGTTATTATGTTTGACAATGTGGTATAGCCATCCAATCCATTGGTTCCATTTGTTCCATCTGATCCATCAGAACCATTGCATATGTCATAAGTAGCATCAACTTCTCCGTCATCTAGTTCTCCATTGCTATTTGAGTCAAGACCAATTTTTATTTCTATGCCACCATTGTCACAAGATGAACTGGAAGAAACTCTAATCATACTGGTAAGACCGTTAGTTCCGTCTGAACCGCCATTAGCTCCATCGGTGCCATTGCAAACAAAAAATGAGGTTTGTACTTCATTATCATTTAAAATGTTATTCCCATTGCTGTCTGTTCCTATTTCAACTAATGTTCCACCATTTTCACAGTCTTCACCGGGATTTTCTGGTGAAGTTCTTGCAAGTAGGTTCAAGCCGTTATTTCCGTTTGTGCCATTATTACCATCGGTACCATTACATATGAAACTGACTGATGTAATTTCTGATTCGTCTAAGGTTCCATTTTCATTGGAGTCTTGACCAACTGAAATTCGAACCCCACCGCTGGAGCAATTGTTTCCTGCTGATTCTTCTTCAATTTCTACTAAGGCATTAAAGCCATTTGTGCCGTCCACTCCGTTGGTCGGTTCAGTTGCCTCCTCTGAGCAACTGATCGAGAACGTAGATAATAAAATGATTAATAGAAATTTTCGCGAATAAAGTGAAATGCGATTCATAGTGGTAGTGAGTGATTTGATAATTTTTGCAATTTAATCAATGTAATATTATTACTAAAAAATATAACTATACTAATATTTAGGTTTTGATTTAAACTGTACAACTCTTTGTTCAAATTCGAACGAGATTATAATTATCAAATGAATTAAATTGTTGATATTCAGTCATATATATACTTTGGCATCCTTTATGACATGTTGATATTGAAACCGATAAGATCATATGTTAACATCATTCAAATTATTCTTTAGATCACTAAAAAGAAATAAGCTTTTTTCATCCATTAATATACTCGGACTTACTGTTGGATTTTTTGCATCTATTCTGATTTACATGTATGTCGAAAATGAAATGAGTTATGATACTTTTCATGAAAATGGCGATCAGATATATAGAGTAAATCAAACCTTCATTTGGGGAGAGGATAATCCCAATTTATTCTCCAGCACAGGACCTGGAGTTGGCTATGCAATCCTGGAGGATATTCCGGAAGCTAAGGAGGTTGTAAGAGTTCATACACCAGATCTAATGCCTGTAAGATTCAAGGATGGAAATGAAGAGAAGTTTTTTAATGAGGAATATGTTTTAGCAGCGGACTCCAATTTTTTTGAAGTCTTTACTTATCCTTTGTTGAAAGGAAATGCATCCACAGCACTGGATCTTCCATATTCTGTTGTTTTATCAGAACAAGCTGCAAAACGATTTTTTGGTGATGAGAACCCAATGGGGAAATTAATTGACCTTGGTGGTGGACCAATTAGAAAGTCCTATAAAGTAACTGGAGTAACAAAAGATACTAATCGAAATCAGTATATAGATTTTGATTTAATGGTCTCAATGGGAAGTATAGATCGGGTTGAAAGAAGTAATTGGAGTTGGATGTGGACCACATTTGAAACTTTTGTTTTGATGGAGAAAGGATCAGATCCACAAGTGGTACAAACAAAGATTAATGAACTACCCAAAAAACATGCAATTCAGACCTTAGAGGTGATGGGCTATACCTATGATGAGTATATAGCTGCTGGCAAAGAATGGAATCTGTATCTACAACCATTTCAAGATATTTACCTTCATTCGAAAGGGATCTATAATCGAATCAATAACGTAGGAGATTTTACCATTGTAGTTGCTCTTATTGGTTCTGCAGTTTTCTTGCTGATTTTATCTTGCATTAATTTCATCAATTTGAGTACAGCGCAGTTTACCAGTCGAGCTCAAGATGTAGCACTTAGGAAAGTGCTGGGTGGAAGCAGGTCTGCCTTTATAAGACGATTTTTTGGCGAGTCTCTAGCTTATTGCTTGATATCCATAACTATTGCTTTGGGAAGTATTTATTATGTTCTTCCGTTCATCAATCAATCCTTAGGATCAAACCTGGCATTTGGTTCGGTAAATGTTCCTCTTTTAGTTGGATTTATCATACTATTGATTGGCGCAGTAAGTTTTGTGGCTGGGTTTTATCCTTTTCTATTTTTCAATAAGTTCAAACCTATTGCCGCAATGAAGGGTGAGCTCAAGTCAGGTAAAGGAGGTACGAGGATTCGAAATGGAATGCTTACCACTCAATATGTACTCTCATTTCTTCTTATTATTTGTACCATTACTATTTATAAACAACTCAATTATTTTCTAAATGCCGATATGGGATTTCAACAGGAAAATCTCATTACAATCGAAAATGTGCATTGGATTGATTCTCAAGAAGAATTTACTGATGAGTTGTTAAATCTTGATGGAGTTATTGGCACGGCAGTATGTGATGCAGTGCCATTACGTGTGTACAATGGAGATCAGTTTATACCTGATAAAGTTAATTCAGGTTCACTACCACTTAACTATGTGTTAGGTGATGAAAGTTATGTTGACCTATTAGAAATAGAGATGGCAGTCGGAAGAAGTTTTGATAAATCCTATTCAGACGACAAAAATGGAATAATTATAAATGAGACTGCAGCACGATCCATTGGGTGGGTAGTTGATGAATCAATACTCAATAAGAAAGTAACGAATTGGAGTGGTACCTATCATATAATAGGAGTGGCCAAAGACTTTCATTTCGCTTCTCTTCGATCTCCTATCGAGCCATTTGCTATTTTTCATTCACAGTCTAATGCACAAGGTGAGAGGCCATTGACCAGAGTAATTATTAAAACTCATTCTACTCAACAGGACTTTGAAAATATTAGAGAGTCTGTTCAGGCAAAATGGAATGATTTTGCACCAGGAAGACCTTTTAGGTATGTTGTTTTAAATGACTATTTCGAGCGTACTTATCAGCGAGAACAACAGTTTGGTAGTGTCTTGTCATTTTTCGCTGTGCTAACAATAATAATAGCCTCATTGGGCTTATTTGGAATCGTTGTTTTTTCCATTGAGCAAAAGTTAAAAGAAATCGGAGTAAGAAAAGTACTTGGTGCATCAGTGTCGAGCATTGTTATACTTTTCTCAAAAGGGTATATCCGACTAATGCTAATCGCATTCGCTTTGGCAGGACCTGTAGCCTTCTATTTTATGAATATATGGCTGTCAGATTTTGAATATCACATTGTAATGGGGCCAGAGATCTTTTTGACATCCCTAACTATTTTATTGTTAATCTCTGTTTCTATATCTGTATTTCAGACTTCTAAAGCGTCACTGATGAACCCTTCTGAAGTATTGAAAGATGAGTAGCATTTAGATTTTGCTCAATACATTCAGAGCAGATTTTATGTGCTTGTCAGCATTGAAATCTGCTCTGAATGTGTGTACTACAACACCATTTTTATCTATCACAAATGTTACTCTTCCAGGAATAAGACCAAATAAGGCACTGGGTACTTTGAATGCATTCAATGCTATTTTCTTTGGATCGCTCAACAGAATAAATGGCAGTTTCCTTTTGTCCGAAACCTTCTTATGAGAAGAAGAGCTATCTCTACTAATTCCGATTACTTCTGCTCCTGCATTTTTGAATTCTTCATAATTGTCTCTAAATCCGCAGGCCTGTGCTGTGCATACTTTCGTATTGTCTTTTGGATAAAAATAGACCACTAGAGCAGCTCCTTTAAAAGAGGATAATGCTACATTGTCTCCATTTTGATTTTGCAATGTGATATCCGGTATCTTGTCACCTATTGATAGCATTTTTCTTAAAATGAGTTAATAATAAAGGTAAAATCGTCAAATCAATGATTAGTGCGAGCAGTAATGATAGGCTCACAAAGAGACCAAGATAGAATGTAGCTCCAAAATTTGAAAATAGATATAATGCAAATCCTGCACTCATTATTAATGAGGTTACAAGCATAGCGTTACCAGCATGTAAAATTGTATCTTTCATGCGTTCACTAGGATTTTCCTTATTACTTCTCAAATAATAACTCATCATATGAATGGTATCATCAACAGCTATTCCAAATGCGATTGTGAATATTATTGAAGTTGTCATTTTCAAAGAAATGCCTAGCCAACCTATAATGCCTGCTATTAAAATCAGTGGTATAATATTCGGAATGAGACTTATAATTAGAAGTCTAAAAGATCTGAAGTAAATCCCCAGGACAATACCTATCACTATGATTGCGGTAAGAAGTCCTTTTAAGAGATTGAATGATAGTAATTCATGACTTTTATCTATCAAATAGGTAGTTCCTGTTATCCTGTAATTAATAATCTCACCATTGATTTGGTCAGATAGTATGTTTAACATTTTCTCATTTCTAATGCCCGTTTCTTTCGATCCTAATTCAGGAAAAAATCCAATTAATCTTCCAACCTTACTGTCTTCAGTTACGAGTTTGTCCAGACGTTTTGGATCAATTCTATTTTTCAATCGTAGCGTTTGTTCGTATTCAATGTTTGAGTTTGGATAGTTGAAGTTGCCATTTAAGCCTCCGTTATTGACCATGTTCAAGTACTTAATAATGGTTGCTGGAGATTGCACTTTTACAATTGGGAATTCATTAAGTAAATAGTCTTCGATTTTCACTATTTCATCCATTACTTTTTTGTCCCATATGGATAATGAGGAGTCAGCAACTTCGACTCTTACCTCATAAGGTTTAGAGCCACCTAATTCTGCGTCGGCATATTCAAAATCCAGACGTACATCTGAAGTTTGAGGTAAGTCATCTAACAGAAATGAATTGACTTCAAGTTTGGAGATTCCTGGAATTATAAAAGCAAGCAAAATAGATAATCCAACTATCACAAGTCTTTTTCTCTTTTCTATAAAATTGAGCCACTGGCTAGGAATACCAATAGTTTTTCTAGATGATGAATAATTGGTTAAAGATGATACTAGCAGTCCAAAACTAAAGGTGACGAGAAATGCTATTAAAATACCGATAGCTGCAAAAACACCAAGTATTTGAACGGGCTCAGTATTGATCCAAACTAAACTTAAAAACCCTATTGCTGTCGTCAGTGATGTCAAAAGGGTGGGAACCCATACTACTTTCAAAGCATCTTTAAGCTTGCTAGCTTTTGTCTTTGCTGTCGACCTTTTTAGTGCATTGATCAAATGGACAGCATCAGACATTGATACAAAAAAGAGTATTGGAGGAAGTAGTGAACTCAGCAGGTTGATTTTTATCCCTAACATCCCAATTATCCCAAAAAGCCAAATGATTGAAAGAAGACTTATTAAGAAGGGTAGAAGTGCTGATTTAAAATTTCTAAATATGATAACTAGCAGGGAAAAACTTAGTAGTAAGGAGCCTATTAAAAATTTGGAAAAGTCATTTTGAATGTATGAAACAAAGACACCAGCTGCACTTAGTTTACCGACTAGTTTTATGTTGGTTATCCCATAGAGTCGTGCTTTTTCTTTAATTGAATTTAATAGCTTATCACTTCTGGGTTGATCGCTAAAATGTTTATGGTTGAGATATATGCTAATTGCATCACCTTTTGTACTAAATGCAGATCTATAAAAAGAATTGCTAAATACTCTTGTACTATCTTGATTTAGTTGATATTTGGAAGGACTATCAGTGTGAATCAGAGGGAATATGACAAGTCCGGTAGGCGTCTTAATAACGTGCTGTAGTGATAGGGGTGAATAGACGTTTTTAACATCCTTGATATCAGAAAGAGATTTTTCAAACTGACTAGCTCTCAATAAAAACTCTTTATTAAATATTCCAGATTTCTCCTCAATGATTATATGTAAGTAGTCATTGTCGTAACCAAACTGTTTAGTATGTTCAATATACGCCTGGCTATCAGGATGGTCTTTTGGGAAAAATTTTTCAAACTCAAAATCAAAAGTCAAAAATTGAAGATTCCAGCCAAAAACGATGGTAATGACTACCAATAAGCTGGTCATTATCACCTTTCCCTTTAGGGTTATTAACCGCTCGACATATTTATCTAATCGTGGGCTCAGAGTTTCTTCGTTTAAAAGTTAATTTTGTTACCAAACTACGAACAGAATGCAACAATACCTCAACCTAATGCAACATATCCTGGACAATGGCGCCGATAAAGGTGATCGGACAGGTACTGGAACGAAAAGTGTGTTCGGTTATCAGATGAGGTTTGATCTTAGCGAAGGCTTCCCATGCGTAACAACCAAGAAGCTTCATTTACGATCAATTATCCATGAGTTACTGTGGTTTCTTCAAGGTGATCAAAACATTAAGTATCTGAAAGACAATGGTGTTTCTATCTGGGATGAGTGGGCAGATGAAGATGGCAATCTTGGCCCAGTATACGGTGTCCAATGGAGAAGTTGGCAAACACCTGACGGGAGAAGTATTGACCAGATCAAAAAATTAATTGACGGTATTAAAAATAATCCTGACAGTAGAAGACATATTGTTAGTGCATGGAATGTTGCGGATGTTGACAACATGGCTCTTCCTCCATGTCATACTTTATTTCAATTTTACGTTGCTGATGGCAAATTAAGCTGTCAGCTATACCAACGAAGTGCAGATGTTTTTCTTGGTGTGCCTTTTAACATTGCCTCGTATGCTTTGTTTACAATGATGGTAGCACAAGTTTGCGATCTTCAACCTGGTGATTTTGTACATACATTCGGTGATGCACACCTTTATAATAATCACTTAGAACAAACTGAATTGCAACTCTCGAGAGAGCCTAGGGTATTACCAACAATGAATATCAACCCTGATGTGAAAGACATATTCTCATTTAAGTATGAAGATTTTGAATTAATCAACTACGATCCGCATCCACATATAAAAGGTGCAGTAGCTGTGTAACATTTAGGTAACTGAGGTAGTCAACTAAGCGTAAAGAAATGGCAGAAAGTAGTGGAATATTCGATATGATAGGACCTGTTATGATTGGTCCATCAAGTTCCCATACGGCTGGAGTGGTTCGGGTTGGAAGAGTAACTAATAGAATATTGGGAGGTGTTGCTGAGAAAGTTGAGATTATATTCTATAACTCATTCGCTAGGACTTATGAGGGGCATGGTAGTAACAGAGCCATTTTGGCAGGTCTAATGGACTACCATACCGATGACAAACGAATTAAGGATGCACTGCAGTTAACAGAAGAGGTAGGGTTGACTTATACATTTAAGTCAGTTGGGAGTGCTTCTACAGTTCATCCGAATTCTGTTCGAGTGATTGCAGAGAAGAACGGTAAAAAAATAGAGGTACTTGGAGAGAGTAGAGGCGGAGGAGTAATAAGAATTAAAGAAGTAAATGGCTTTGATTCAAATTTTACTGCAAGCCTTCATACATTGATAATTGAAGCTGATGATGTAAAAGGAAGTATAGCCTTTTTCACAGAAGTATTATCACAGGACGAATGCAACATTGCAACAATGACGGTTTCGAGAAAAGGTCGAAACGATCTGGCATGCTTGATTCTAGAAATGGATTCGGGCATCGATGAAATAACCTTGGAATATTTAAAGAAGAGGAAGTGGGTGCACAAGGTCATCTACATACCTGATATTGACAAATGACATGAAAACTAAAACAGGACTAATCACTATGCTGATGTTGCTATGCACAATAGCCTTCAGTCAAGAAATAAGACTACTTTCACTCGAAGAGTGTATTGAAATTGCCGTAGACAACAACCTTACCGTTCAACGTAGCGAGTTGAATTTAAGAAATGCAGAGGTGGGGCTCATGCAAGCTAAAGCTCAACGTTATCCAACATTAAATGCTAATGGAAATTTTGGTTATAACTGGGGGCGTGGTATTGACCCTACAACAAACCAATTCATTGATCAGAGAATCAATTTTAACGGAGTAAGTGCAAGTACTTCTGTGCCTATCATTAACGGTCTCCAAGTACATAATTCAATTAGACAAAGTAAGCTTGACAGAGCAGCATCAGATTACGATCTGCAAAAAGCTTCAAATGATATTTCTCTCAATACCGCTCTTAATTATGTAAATGTGATCTTTAATAAAGAGCTTTTGGAAAATGCACGTTTTCAGCTCGAATCAAGTCAGCAACAACTAGAAAGGACTTCTTTGCTAGTTGAGTCTGGAGCCCTTCCTTTGGCAAATAAACTACAATTAGAAAGTCAAGTTTCGACTAACGAAGTGAATCTTATTAACTCACAAAACAACCTTGATTTAGCAGTGTTGACACTAAAACAAGGTTTGTTACTTCCTCCTGGAGATGAGATAGACATTGTTATTCCCGACATAACAGTTGATCAAGCAGAAATCGAACAAACGTCAATTATTGAACTATATAATGAGGCAGCAGCAAATCAACCAGAAATTAAAAGTGCTGACTTAAGAGTACAAAGTGCAGATATTGGATTAGATGTTTCTAAAGGTGGAATGTATCCTACTTTATCATTAAGCGGATCAATGAGTACCAACTTTTCAGATGCTTTCCAAGACGTAGAAGTAACCTCCACACCAACAGGAAACTTTATCCCAAGTGGGTTGATTGACATCAATGGTAACAACGTATTGCAGCCGGAAATTACAAGCCAGGTAGATATAAGTGACGTGCCTCTTTCTACTCAATATGATAACAACTTTAGTAGAAGATTATCACTTAATCTTGCTGTTCCAATTTTCAATGGATTCCGTACACGATCAGATATTCAACGATCTAAGATTGCATTGCAACAAGCTGAAATTAACAAGCAGGAACAAGAAAATACTTTATATCAAACGATTGAAACATCGTATAGAAATGCTGTAGCAGCTGCCCAAACTTATTCTGCGTCTCAAAAGCAAGTAGAATCATTGGATGAAACTTTGAGAGCGGTTGAAAATCAGTATAATAATGGCGCTGCAAATTTTACAGATTATCAAGTAGCAATAAATAATTTATACCAAGCTCGAACAGATCTTTCAAGAGCGAAATTCGATTTCGTATTCAGAAAAAAGATACTTGAGTTCTATCAAGGTAAACCACTAACATTCTAAACTGATCCCAATCATTTATATCTAAAATCATGGCTAAGAAGAAAAAATCAAATAATAAAATTTTATACATCCTAGGAGGATTAGTTGTAGTACTTATTCTATTCGCGATTGTTGGTAAATCTCAAGGGTGGGTAGGTCAGAAAAAGAAACTGCAAGTTGAGCTGTCTAAAGCAGAGAAAAATACAATTATAGAGAAGGTAAGTGCTTCAGGCCAAGTACAGCCTGTCGTCGAAGTGTCTTTGAGTCCAGAGGTTTCTGGTGAGATAATTAAAATGGATATTGAAGAAGGAGATAGTGTAAGCAAGGGCCAGTTTCTACTTCGTATTAGACCAGATAACTTTCAATCTGCCTTGGATCAAGCTGATGCAAGCCTGAATCAACAGAAGGCTGCTCTTGCTCAGGCTAAAGCGTCGCAAGCTAGGGCTTTGGCAAACTTTAAAAGATCAGAGCAAGATTTTTTAAGACAGAAAAAACTGTTTGAAGAGAAGGTAATATCTGAAGCTGATTTTCAGCTAGCAGAAGCAAATTATCAAATTGCTGAGCAAGATTATGAGTCAGCTAAGGAAAGTGTTAACGCTGCGAATTATAGTCTTAAAAGTGCTCAAGCTAGGGTAAATGATGCGAGAGAAAATTTAAGATTAACAAGTCTTACAGCTCCAATGAGTGGAATTGTTTCAAAATTGCCAGTTGAACTAGGAGAGACAGTACTGGGAACATCTCAGTTTCAGGGTACTGAAGTAATGCGTATTGCGGACCTTTCTAAAATGGAGGTACAAGTGGACGTGAATGAAAATGATATTATTAGAATTACGGTAGGTGATACTGCAATCATAGATGTTGATTCATACTCTTTCAAGGATAAGACGTTCAAGGGAGTAGTAACACATATTGCAAATACCGCCAATGATAAAATTTCTGCAGATGCTGTAACTGAGTTCGGGGTAAGAATTCAAATACTCAATAGTTCTTATGAAGATTTAGTAAAAGAAGAAGGTATCAAGTACCCTTTCCGACCAGGAATGACAGCAAGTGTTGATATCATTACTGAGGTGAAGAAAGATATTTTGACAGTACCATTAGCTGCAGTTACAACTAGAGCTGATAAGGATAAGAACAAACGAAATAGTGATGATAACTCTTCAAGTGATCAACTATCTGACGAGGAAGTCCAAGAAGTTGTGTTTGTAATGTCTGAAGGAAAGGCAGTAAAAACTGAAGTTGAAACAGGAATTAGTGACTTTGATCGAATTGAAATAGTAAAGGGTGTTGAAGAAGGTACAGAAGTCGTTTCTGGTCCATTCTTGGCAGTTTCGAAACGTTTAAAAGATGGTGAGGACATCGAAGCAAAGTCTCAAAGAAAAAAAGCTGAAGAAACTGAAGATTCAGAAGAATAAAACCTTAGCTTATCGAATTTAAAACCCGCTCATGCGGGTTTTTTTATGCTAATATTTGCCGACTATCACATCTTCTTTTTAATTCTCCTTGTGTTAAAACATCTTGTGCTCTCAAAATTCAAACATTATGAAACTCACACATATCTTATCGTTGACTGTGGCAATACTATTAGTAAGTTGCTCGGGAGGCTCATCAAAAATGGATAACAAAGAATTTAAGATTGAATACGAAAAATTCACACTTGACAATGGTTTAGAAGTAGTACTTCATGAAGATCATTCTGACCCAATTGTAGCAGTTGCTACTTTAATGCATGTAGGCTCTAATAGAGAGAAGCCAGGAAGAACTGGCTTTGCGCACTTTTTCGAGCATATGTCATTTAATGATTCTGAAAATGTTCCTCGAGGTGCCAATCGTAAAATGATTCCAGAATGGGGCGGAAGTAGAAACGGTGGAACATGGTCTGATGGAACAATTTACTACGAGGTTGTGCCTAAAGACGCCTTTGACAAGATATTATGGATCGACTCAGACCGATTCGGATATATGAT
The DNA here is from genome assembly GCF_963691765.1 of Ekhidna sp. Taxonomy (GTDB): domain Bacteria; phylum Bacteroidota; class Bacteroidia; order Cytophagales; family Cyclobacteriaceae; genus Ekhidna. Next base: position 4,201,219 of record NZ_OY829375.1, on the reverse strand, counting down.
CAATACGGTAACTAGTGACGCACTTGAAGCTGAAAAACAAGTTGTGAAAAATGAGAAACGTCAGAGGGTAGATAATGCACCATATGGTTATACTGATGAAATAATAAGAAAGAATCTTTATCCTGAAGGTCATCCATATAGCTGGACAGTAATTGGATCACTTCCTGATTTGCAAGCGGCTACAATTGATGATGTAAAAGAATTTTATGAGCAGTACTACGGAGCTGGAAATGCTACACTAGTGATTGCTGGGGATATTGATCCGGAAGAGACAAAAGCTAAGGTGGAGCAATGGTTTGGAGAGATAAGGAAAGGCCCAGAAGTGAGTAAACCTGAACCAATGCCTGTTGCACTTGACCAAATCAAATCACTTTATTTCGAAGACAATTTTGCCAAGTTGCCTGAGCTAAGAATGGTTTATCCTACCGTTGAGGACTATCATGAAGATATGTATGCTTTAAATGTACTTGGGCAATTGCTAAGCGGTAGTAAGAAAGCACCGCTCTATCAAGTCGTGGTAGAAGAACAGAAACTGGCTCCTAATGCCTCCACCTTTCAAAATTCAAATGAGGTAGCTGGAGAATTTGTATTTCGCGTTAGAGCGAATGCCGGAGTGGATTTAGATTCTGTCAAATTAGCGATTGAGGATGGTTTAGCTCGATTCGAAACAAATGGTGTGGATGAGAAAGATTTAAGAAGAATTAAGGCAGAATTGGAGACTAACTTATATCAAGGTGTTAGCACTGTTTTGAATAAAGCCTTTCAATTGGTAACTGACAATGAGTTTGGTGGCGACCCAAGTTACATTACTAAAACTGCAGAGCTAACTCAGGCAGTAACAGCAGAAGACGTAATGAATGTATTTAACAAGTACATAAAGGGTCAAAATTATGTTATGACAAGTGTTGTTCCTTCAGGTCAACTTGGTTTGGCTGTAGAAGGAGGAGAGGAAGCAGAGGTTTGGATTGAAGAAGTTGTGGCAGATGTAGCGTCAGAAAATACTTCAAGAGGCGAGGTAGCTGAGTATGAAAAAACTCCATCCAAGTATGACAGGTCAGAACCTGAATTTGGCGAACTACCATTGCTAAAATCTCCGGAAGTTTGGAATTCGTATTTAGATAATGGAATGCAAGTGTTTGGAATCGAGAATAACGAACTTCCTTTAGTGTATTTTGATATAACACTTAAAGGTGGTCATTATCATGATCCAATCGATAAGTCGGGTGTAGCCTCTTTGTTGGCTAATTTGATGACTGAAGGAACACAAACTAAGACACCAGCAGAGCTGGAAGAAGCAATAGGTCTTTTAGGTGCTTCGATTAATATGTATGCCGGATCTGAAGAAATAGTCATTTCAGCCTCTTGCCTAGCGAGAAACTTTGATGAAACTTTTGCGCTGGTTCAGGAAATTCTTACCGAACCAAGATGGGATCAAAAAGAATTTGACCGACTTAAGCAATCACGTGTGACGAGATTGAAAGGAAGAGAAGCAAGTCCAACGGCAATAGCATCTACAGTTTATACCAAGCTATTGTATGGTGATGATCATATTCTTGGATACTCTTCAATAGGGACCGCTGAATCAGCTGAAAGTATAACTATGGATGATTTGAAAGCATATTATGAAGTTAATTTTTCGCCATCTATCGCGAGCTTTCACGTAGCTGGAAGTATTAGCCAAGAGGATGTAATGAATAAATTGAATGGTTTTCAATGGGAGTCAAAAGACGTGGAACTAGTATCATATGAATTGCCGAAAAATACATCTGGTGGTAAGCTGTATTTTATTGATTTCCCAGGTGCAAAGCAATCGGTTATCTACATAGGAAAACAAGCTATATCTGGAGTTAATCCACAATACAATGAACTCACATATGCTAATGAGAAACTAGGAGGTGGATCTAGTGGTCAGCTATTTCAAACCTTAAGAATCGAAAAGGGCTATACCTATGGAGCTTATGCTTTTGTACAGCAACGAACTGAAGTTTCTCCTTTTACAGCAACATCAAGTGTAAGAGCAAATGCAACACTTGCTTCTTTGGAAATTATGAAAGATATGATTGCCAATTATGGTGATAATTTTACTCAGGAAGATGTAGATGTGACTCAAACTAAAGTGTTAAAAGCCAATACACGTGCTTTTGAAAGTCTAGGTGCTAAGCTCAATATGCTACATGAGATAAGCAAGTTCGGGAAGTCTCCAGATTTTATGGAAAAAGAACAAGCAGAACTGACATCAATGTCTCTTGCTGATTACAAGGAGATGATTAGTAAATACATGAATGAAAGCAAAATGATTTATTTGGTTGTTGGAGATGGAGCTACTCAATTGGAAGAGGTGAAGAAGTTAGGAATGGGCGATCCAATAATACTAGATATCTACGGCAATCAGACAGCCCAATAGAAATGTTAGTCTAACAAAAAAAGGGCATCGTGGATGCCCTTTTTTTATTTAAGAATGAAAATGCTAATCGCTCAACATGCATTTAGCTCCTTCCATCATTTTCTCAGAGTTTTTTCCTTTTACTTCTACATCAAATGATTCGCTTCCAATTGTTGCACGAGCATAGGTAATACCTCCGCCATTTGATAGTTGTTCCATTATTTCCTTCGTGGCAGCATATGAAACAGCATAAACCGTATAGACGCCAACTGTAGTGGCTTGTTTAACTGGTTCATAATTTTCTACAGGATTGACAGAAACGTTTTCTCCATTAGACATTTTGAGGATGAGCTCATCTTTGGGAGTGATTATATCATTCCGCGATCCAGCAAATAAAATACTAAGCTCCAATCTGTAGTCATCTCCATTTCTGTAATAGCTCACAGTGAATGCTTGCTTTTTTAATTTGTAACTATTTCTACGAACTCTTTCTCCTGAAATAGGATCTTCTTTGTCGAATGTATACTTGCACTTTTGTGCAGATAATTCTCCGATTGATGTGATTAGAATCAATAAAATGGTTAGTCTCTTCATAGCGTAATTTTTTGAGTAATTAGTGAATTATAAACAAACAATTTAATCGATACTCATTGCACTTTTAACAGCATCAGTGATTTCTTGCATTTTTCTCTGTGTGAATTTCCCAGATGTAGTGTAAACAATTTTACCTTCAGGGTCTAAAACATAGAAGTATGGAACTTCTTTGCCATCAAAATTTAAAGCGTCTTTATATTCTTTTAATGTTCCTTTATAAAATAAAATATTGGGCTGCATACGTTCGTCAATGGTCTTTTTAAGCTTGTTCATAACCTTTTTGTAGGCAGGCCTTTTAGCACCGGTGAACATTGGAACAAAATAGGTGTTGATGTCAAAGGAAAAGTCAAATATTCCTGGATTTGGATTCTTATAAATGAATTGATTGTAGATAGGTTCAAACCACCCTTTGAGATAATCCTCTGCTTTTTTGGAATATGCGAGTCCAACTAGACTGTACTTGTCGCTGATGTCTTTAGGAAGATTTACAAATTCATTTGTTAATGTTTCTGCTTCCATATCAGGAAAGGTGGTACCAACCTGACCATAAGTGGATATTCCAATTGATAGTAAAATTATTAGTGCTAGTGATTTTTTCATTTTTCAATATTTGAACTATTAAAATACTAATGGTTATTGTAGTAATCTTATTTCTAGTATTATTTTTCTAATTTCATGATGTAATAAATATAGATAACATGCATTTTCAACGTTTCAGCTATTTCATTATTCTATTCCTTATTTCATTGTCCGTATTGTCTCAGGCACATAAAGATGCCTATAGACAAGGATTGCAAGCAATTAAGTTTGAAAACTATGAGACTGCTATCGAGAAGTTTCAAGAAGCTGTTAAAATAAATCCGCAATATGCTGATGCATGGTATTACCTTGGAAAAACCTATGATTTTCTAAATCGTGATAAAGAGACAATTGCTGCATATAGAAATTTAGAAAAGGTTGATTCTGAATATAACATTTCGATCTATTACGATATAGCTAAATCATATATAGCTCTTAACAATCTAAGAAGTGCGCGTATTTATATAAAACGGTATTTGGAAAAAGCTCCAAAGAGCCCAAAATCTTCGAAATTGATTCATTTGGCTATGAATAGATTGAACTATGTAGATATTGGTGCAGAATTAAGAGCTCAAGATCCCAATACAACTGAGCCAGTACCAATAGACGCATTGAACAGTGTTTCGGGTGATTATATGCCTCAGGTTAACCCTACGGGTACTCGACTGTACTTTACAAGTGTTCGAAAGGGCGGATTTGACTTTAAGGATGAAAATAGTGCTGAGCTAGATTTTGGCGAAGACATATATTTTTCGAATCTAAGTGGCGATCAATGGAGTGCACCTGAACTTCTTCCTAAGCCTATTAATTCAATGGCTAACGATTTTGGTTCTTCATTTACCGGTGATGGCCAAAGTATGGTATTTGTGAGGTGTGATGAGAAAGGAGCTATTGGGAGCTGCGATCTATACATAACCCAACTTAATGGAAATACTTGGAGTGTTCCTGTGAACATGGGAAATGTAGTAAATACCAAGGACTGGGAAAGTCAGCCCACAATAAATGCAGATGGAAATCGAATCATATTTACATCGCGAAGACCTGGTGGGTATGGTGCTTCAGATTTGTACATGATAGATAAAAATCATCTTGGTTTATGGGGTATTCCTCAAAACCTAGGAAGCATTGTCAATACTCCTTTAAGTGAGAATAGTCCATTTCTAGCTGCTGATGGCAAAACCTTATACTTTTCATCAACAGGCCATCCTGGAATGGGTGGAGCTGATATATTTTATACCATTTTTGAAAATGGAAAGTGGTCTACGCCTAAAAATCTTGGTCAACCGATTAATTCTGGAGGTAATGATACAAACTTTAGTATTTCAGCTTCAGGCGACGCATATATGGCATCATCAAGACTTGATGAGGAAAACTATGACATCTTTCAGGTAGAGCTACCTGACGAGCTTAAACCGAAGCCTACCATTATTGTTCAAGGTGTAGTCAGCAACGCGATTAATCAAGATCCATTAGGCGCCCTTGTGTTAATCGAGGATCTTAACTCAGGAGAACTTATTGCAACCAATAAATCAAATGAGCAAACGGGTGAATACCTTGTTGTATTGCCAGCAGGACGTGATTATAGTGTTTCGGCAAGCAGTCAAGGGTTTTTCTTCTATTCCCAGAATTTTAATCTTCCAAAGGATACCGCTTATGCTGAAATAGTTAATGATATCGCATTAGAGCCCATAGAGAAAGGAACTAAAGTGGTTTTAAATAATATCTTCTTTGAAACAGGTAAAGCTGAGCTTAAGCCAATAAGTTATGTTGAGTTGAATAAGGCTGTTGATTTAATGAAGAAAAACCCAACGATGGTCATCGAAGTAGGAGGGCATACTGATAGTCAAGGCGCCGATGCGGCTAACTTAAGTTTGTCTCAAAAAAGGGCACAATCTGTAGTTGAATATATGGTCTTAGCAGGAATTGAAAGAGAAAGACTTGTGGCCAAAGGTTATGGAGAAACAGTTCCAATTGCAGATAACAGTACACGAGAAGGAAGAGCAACCAACAGAAGAACTGAATTTGTTATCGTTGAGTTTTAAAAACTATCTCTCTCATTTATGCTTTAAGGGTGCTTCATAAATCGTGTATTCTACTCCGGAATCACTAAATGTTCGCTTCCCAATTACATACATTTTGTCATTAAGGATGGTCATTTGTGTAATGAAATTCTCAACCCCTTGAAGTATCAGATTGGAACTAAGTGCTGTGTAGCTATTGTCAATGGTATTAAATATTCCGATTGTTGACACTAACTCATCGCTATCATCGATACCTGATGTTCCTCCCAAATAGATAAGGTTCTTAACTCTTCTGACAAATGTGAATTGACTTGCGGGTATATTGTTGAACTCCTCAATATCTTCCGGATTGTCAATCGATATTTTGTAAACAGTATTTTTATTTTCAAAATCACTAATATCAAATCCACCAAAAACGTAAATAAATCCATCTGAAATCACTGATCTAGCTCCAAAACGAGGTTCAGGTAAATTTGAAAAAGGGACTAATGTTTCATTCTCGAAATCCCATTTAAATATTTGACTTGCATCTACATCTTCACCAGCTAATGAGGTCTCTCCACCGATGATGTAGATATCTTCGCCATCATAGGCAGATCCGAACCAAATTGTCGCTATACCATGCGCCATGGATCTTGGAGTTCCCATCAGATCTAAGTCGTATATATTGAGATATCTCCCACCAAAAACAAAAAGTTCATTATCAACTACAACTAGTTGCTTAGACGTAAAATCACTATTGTCAAATGTGTTTTCTATTAACTCTTTGCTTGTTGGATCAAACTTTACAAGAGCCTCTTCTCTAAGGTCGTTTCTATATGCAAAATAGATACTGTTGTTGTCTGATAAGCTAACCATATCAATTTGCGATTTAATAGTACTTGATATGGATACAGGTCCATATGTGAATATTTCAGAAAATTCAAGAGAAGTATCAGTTACTTGTAGTATTTCTGACTCTGTTACAGATTCATCATCATTTGAGCATGCAGCAAACAATAAGAGATTGACAACTAAAAGTAGAAGTTGAGTGATTTTCATTTGTTGATGTTGAGACTTAAAACTTAAAAATAATGGTTTTATGTACTTTGTTCACATGGAATCAGAGAAGGGAAACGTAATAGTAGTAGAATTTATCTCAATAAAATCATGTGATTCTACCAATGACCTAAGTTGAGTGATTATTTCTTTGAATCTGGACATTAGGTCTTCTTTAGTATCTAAACCAAATACATAAATGAGCTTCTCTGGGATTTTTCTGTCTACGAAGCTCTTAACAAAGTCATCATCTTTTGTGACAATAATGTATCCTTTTCTAATAGCCAGACGCCTGAGCTGATCATCTATAATGCGTCGTTTTTGATGACTTTTCATATCATTGACATGATATGCCTCTAAATGCTCAGATTTAAATAACTCGACGAGTTCTGGAGATAGGTTCTCATCTATGATGAATTTCAAAACTGTTCCTTTAGTATTTTGTGTAGTTCATCTACCGGAAGGCCCACTACGTTATAGTAAGAGCCTTTAATCCATTCTACACCAACTAGGCCAATCCAATCTTGAATTCCGTAACTGCCTGCCTTATCCAATGGTGGTTCTGAGGACAAATAATAAGAAATTTCATCTTCTTCCAGTACACGAAATTTTACCTCAGTGACATTGGAAAACGATACTGACTTGCTGCTACTACTGATACATACCCCTGAGATGACAGAATGAACCTTCCCTGAAAGTTGAGTCAATACCTCTTTCGCTTCTGTAATATCTTTAGGCTTACCAAGTATGGTATTTTGGTCTAAAACTACCGTGTCAGCAGTAATGATAATTTCGTCATTGAATTCTTTTCGGTAAGCTTTATTTTTCTCTATTGCTAGGTATTCAGCGACTTGATTTTTATCCATTTCTGCTGGAAAAATCTCATCAAATTCAATTGTTTTAACCTCAAAACTATAACCAGCGGCTTCAAGCAGCTGCTTTCTTCTAGGAGATTTAGAAGCTAGTATTAGATTATTGAAATGCTTCATCAAAGAATGAATTGAATTCGTCTTCTTTTATGGATCCAAATAAAAATCCACATATAACCTTCGGATAAAAATATGTACTCTTTTGAGGAAGCGTATATCCACTATAACAGACTTCCTTTACCGTATTAATTGATATGTCCTTGGTTATAATCGCACATTGAGACTTGCCAGTGGTTACTGATGTAAGGCACTTGGTGAAATTTCTTTCGAAGGTAAGGTTTGTACTATCTCTCTGATTTTTTCCTAAAATTCCCAAGCACTTTTCAAAAATAAAAAAGTGCATTACAGTAAGATCTAGCTCCTTTATTGCTTGAGGAAAATCCCATGATATTTGGTTTATCATTTCGGGTTTCAAACGCACTTTATATGCTTCATTTTCAACGAGTAACCCAAAAGCCCATTGTTTCCCTAAAATGACTTCATTTACATCCGAGGCTTCGGCAATTGGTTTGATAAAAAAGTACTTATCAAGTTTTTTTAGCAATTCTGATTTAGAAAAATTTTGCAATCCATTTACTAATCTATGAGTAGGGAGAATTCGCAAATCATCGGCCTCTGTATTTGTAAAATACATCAAGTGATAGTTGTAACCTTCATTACCTGTATGGTCAGGATTGTTCTTTTCTCTTTCTTTTTTATAAAGCAATGACCCTTCGTATCGATGATGGCCATCTGCTAATATTATCTGTTTGTCATTAAGTAATTCTGTTATCCTTCGAATGATCTCAACATCATGAATCACACTAAATACATCTCTCACACCTTGATAATCTTCCGTTTCATAGAGAGGGTTTTGTATAGCTTCGTCTAGGTATTTTTCTATTTCATGATTTGAGTCTGTGTATAGTCCGTGAGTAGGACTAACGTTGAGTTGAGTTAAATCTAGAATGTCCATACGGTCGCTTACCGAATAGGGCATTGTGTTTTCATGCCTTAGTAATACTTTTTCGTCCCAATCATATACTCTTAGGTTGGCAATAAAACCTTTGCGTATTCGCTCCTTATCAGAACCCGGTAGTGTGAAATACTGGTAGTATACATATATGGCTGGAAGATCATCTTGTTTTAGTTTGCCATCTTTTTTCCACTGAATGAGTCTCTGTGCAGCCCCTTGTATTGAATCTTCACCACGAGGAACGGAAAGATGTATGCTGTTATAATCTTCTTGATAAAGCGCTTCCCTTTGACTTTCTGATACAACATCAAATAGGGGAGATACCAGTTTGTCAATATCCTTCTGAAGGTCAGAGTTATATCTCCAAGCACGTAATGGTTTGATCTCTGCCATTTAGCTTTTCATTCTATCTTTCCATCTACTCTTACCGCTAGTAGATGTCGGCGATGTCCCAGTTTTTGCAGCCGTATTTAATACGTCATTAGCTATGATAGCAGCTATTTCAGCAACATCCGTTGGTATTTCAGCTTTTAAAGCTTCAGGATCATAATGTGATTCAACGAACTTAGTCGTAAAAGATCCATCAATAAACTCTTCATGACCTAATACAAAATCACAGAATGGTAAAGTGGTTTTTACTCCTGAGATTTGATATTCGGCAATAGCTCTCCTCATTCTGTCTATTGCCTCTTTACGATCTTTACCATATGTTATCAATTTAGCGATCATTGGGTCGTAAAAAATCGAGACATCTTGTCCTTGCTCATATCCGTCATCAACTCTGACTCCAGCACCTTGAGGTCTAATGTACGTCTGTAGTTTACCAATATCTGGTAGGAAATTGTTTTCTGGATCTTCAGCATAAACACGAACTTCTAAGCTATGCCCGGTAATTGTCAAGTCATCTTGGCTGAAACTAAGTTTTTCACCTTCTGCGATTCTAATTTGTTCTTTTACTAGGTCTACACCAGTAATTAATTCCGTCACAGGATGTTCTACTTGGAGCCTGGTATTCATTTCAAGAAAATAGAAGTCAAAGTTTTCATCAGCAATGAACTCGACTGTGCCTGCACCAAAGTAGTCACATGATTTTGCGACGTTTACAGCAGCTTCTCCGATCTCCTTTCTTCGCTCAGGGGTGAGGAGAGCAGAAGGAGCCTCTTCAACTACTTTTTGATGCCTTCTTTGTATGCTGCATTCACGTTCAAAAAGGTGCACAATATTTCCGTGCTTATCTCCAAGAACCTGAACTTCTATGTGTTTTGGAGACGAAATGAATTTTTCAATAAAAACCTCATCGTTACCAAATGAATTCCTTGCTTCACTCATCGCGCGATCCATTTGTTCTTCAAAATCATTTGGATCGTTAACAATACGCATACCTTTTCCGCCGCCTCCAGCGCTAGCTTTTATCATTACTGGATAACCAATATCATGTGCTACTTTCTTAGCTTTTTCTACGTCGTTGATAGGCTCGTCCATTCCAGGAACTAGTGGAACATCAAATTTTTGTACTGTCTGTTTAGAAGTTAGTTTATCTCCCATTACCTGAATTGCATGTGGAGATGGACCTATAAATGTTATTCCTTCTTTTTCAACTCTCTCAGCAAACGATGCATTTTCTGATAAAAATCCATAGCCAGGATGTATGGCATCGGCACCAGTTTGCTTGCTAGCAGCAATAATTTTGTCCTGAACGAGGTAAGATTCTGAAGCTGCAGCAGGACCAATATTTATTGCTTCGTCCGCATATGAAGCATGTGGAAGAAGCTTATCGGCATCACTATAAACAGCTACTGTCTTGATTCCCAGCTCTTTGGCTGATCTCATTACCCTTATTGCAATTTCACCTCTATTGGCTACTAGTATTTTCTTTATTGACATAATTAAATCGTTAATGCAAGTTTATTGAAAAGCCTACATTCATTATATGCGTATTCCTGCTAAATTTGCAACTTGTTTGAAAAAAGGAGAAGACAAGTAAATGGATTTATTTGAGAAATTACTCAGTGACAAAGGAGCTTTAGGACAATACTCTTTTCTAGATGAGGATGTGAATTATTATTTCTTTCCAAAACTAGAAGGTGAGATCAGTCCACGAATGAAGTTTAAAGGAAAGGAAGTTTTAGCTTGGAGTTTGAACAACTATCTAGGGCTAGCCAACCATCCAGATATTAGAAAAGCAGATACTGAGGCTACAGAGCAATGGGGATTAGGATACCCTATGGGCGCTCGTATGATGACCGGTAATTCGGATTATCATGATCAATTAGAACAAGAACTAGCAGAATTTGTGAGCAAACCAGCTGGTATGCTTTTAAATTATGGATACCAAGGCATAATGTCAGTAATTGACGCCCTTGTAGACAGAAAAGACGTTGTTGTTTATGACGCTGAATGTCATGCATGTATTATAGATGCTTTAAGAATGCATCTTGGAAAGCGTTTCGTATTCCCTCATAATGATATTGAAAATTGTGAAAAGCAACTTAAAAGAGCTGAAAAGCTAGCCAATGAGCAAGGTGGTGGAGTTTTGGTAATCACCGAAGGTGTTTTTGGAATGAGCGGAAACACTGGTAAGCTTGATCAAATTGTTGCTCTAAAAGAGAAGTTTGAATTCAGACTGCTTGTAGATGACGCACATGGTTTTGGTACAATGGGTAAAACTGGTGCAGGAACTGGTGAACACTATGATTGTCAAGATGGAATAGACATCTACTTTTCAACATTTGCCAAATCTATGGCGAGTATTGGTGCTTTCATTGCAGGAGAAAAGACGATAGTTAATCATCTGAGATATAAAGTAAGATCTCAGATTTTTGCTAAGTCATTGCCAATGCCTCTAGTAATTGGTGGTTTGAAACGATTAGATATGCTAAGAACAATGCCTGAGCTTCGTGAGAAACTTTGGACAATTGTAGATGCGTTGCAAAACGGCTTTAAAGAGCGAGGATTCAATATTGGCACTACAGATTCACCTGTAACTCCAGTGGTCATGAATGGTGATGTACTGGAAGCTTGTAATATGGTGATCGATCTAAGGGAGAATTATAAAATATTCTGTTCCATGATCATTTATCCAGTAATTCCGAAGGGTATGGTAATCTTGAGAATTATTCCAACAGCAATGCATTCATTGGAAGATGTAGAAGAGACATTGAACGCTTTTGAAGCAATTAAAGAGAAACTTGATAACGGAGTTTATAAAGAAGCAGGAGTTGAGGGTGCCATGATGGCAAAATCTTAATATTTATTTCATATAAACTGTGTTATTTACGATTTTGGGCTATATTGCCCCATATTTATAAAATTTATCGATAACCTTAATTACCTCATAACATGAAAAGATTTGAACAACTAAAGTCAATGGTTGAATCACTAGAAGCTGATTTCGAAAAGTTCTATGACAAGCAAAACAATGCCGCTGGTACTCGAGTAAGAAAAGGTATGCAAGACATGAAAAATCTTGCTCAGGAAATCAGACTTGAAGTTCAGGATATCAAGAACAAAGGATAATCGATTCTTATCTAGAATAAAGAAATTAGGGAGTCATATTGGCTCCCTTTTTTTGTGCCTAATCTCTTGTTAGTATCTCTTTAAAGAGCTCTTCAAAATTGTTGTCTGCTTTGAGGTAGTTGTATTCCTTCCAAAAGTCGTCTGAATTCTTAGTTACTTGTCTTTCCAAAATAGCCTTTGAAGCAAGTTCTTCTTCTGGAGGTACTACGATATTTTCCTTCGCAATATCAGTAACTACAAAATCCGCTTTAAAATTGACAGGCTTTTCTATTCCAGCCTTTGTTTTACGCATGGTCCAGTCGATATCGTATTTAGCATGGCTTAAATACCACCGATTGTTTACATACTGATAGTTTAATTCGTTGTTGTAGCGGTCCATGGTGCTTCCACCTAAGCCTACTAGCATTGATGCCATACTCATACTGCCAAATACTTTATCAGGTTCTTCCGGACTGATGAGTTTTTTGAATGCGATTTTCACGAACGCTAGAGATTCTGTATCTAGTAATATTTGACCTTCATATAGCTTGCCCTTTGCTTTTGCTTTTGGTTTGAAACTTACAACAAAAACAGCTTTGCCATTATATGAAGTAGCATCTGTGATTTTATATTCATGTTTTTTAGTAATCTTCTTACCTAGAATTGGATGGTCCTTCAATAGTGAGCTCGCAAATAGTGTAGGAGGGGTAACGCCTATTTGTAATCCTCCTATATCAGCAAAAAATGAGGTATCCCTGGCTACTCGCCCTCTAAGAATCTTCATTGCATTTGATTCTTCACCTTCTTCGCCGTGTCTATACATATCAAATGCATATTCAGTCATTTGAATATATTCCTTTGATTCATTCCAAATAGAAGCTCTCCAAAATGCCCTCAGTTTCATTTCATTTTGATCATGATTTCTGGGTATGGCCTCTATTGCCTCTTCGATTATTGATTTTTCTTTATTTCTAATAACCAATTCGGGTAACACGGTAGCAGTGGCTTTTAGCTTAATGAGTACTTCCTCAGCAGCTTCGATTTCATTTATGGGCATGGATTTTAATTCATAACCCAAATATGAGGCTGACAACTTTTGTGAGTTGTACTTGCTAGGTATTATAATAGAAAAGTCACCTTCAATATTTGAAACTGTCCCGTAACTGGTGTTGAATATTCCTACATGTGAAAATGCCAATGGTTCTCCTGTTTCAGCATCTATGACTTTACCTGAAATACGCTTCGAATCTTGACCGAAGCTCAAGAAAGTCATTGATAATAGGATTAGTGATAGTGATATAGTCCGCATGATTTGAGTTTTTTATGAGTATAATCAAAATGCTTGCCAAGCAAGAATTTTCATTATTAATGATCAAATCAAACAGAAGGTTGCTTCTCTTCTTTAAAAAGAAAGGAATTAGTTATTGAAGTAGGACTTCCATTTATTGACCATCCGATCAGATGCATCAAATAATGGTGGTTTAACCGTTCGTAAACCAATTCCTATTGATTCCAATCCGGCTTTTAATGAGCTAGGGTTACCTTCTTCAGAAAGCATTTTATATGCCACTTTTAGGTTACTATTTAATGTGGCGCTCTTTTCGAATTCTCCAGCAAGCGCACTGTTAACCATGTCTGTGAATTCAGTGGGCATTATGTTTCCAATTACAGATATTACGCCTTCACCGCCCATTTTAATTATGTCATGAGCTAGAGCATCATCTCCTGACAATAACATTAAATCATCAGTTCTTTTTTCTAATATCTCTTTGCACTGGCTTAGGTCTCCAGATGCCTCTTTCATCGCTATAATATTGGGGTGTTTGCCTAGTTCAACTGTGGTAATTGCATCTACATTTGATGCAGTTCTTGCAGGTACATTGTAAAGTATTATTGGATGTGGATATGCATCTGCAAGCATTGTGTAATGCCTAAAAATTCCTTCCTGAGATGGTTTATTATAATAAGGGCTAACCGATAAAATGGCTAATAAATCAAACTCAGCCAAGTCTTTAGATTTTTCTATTAAATCGAGTGTGTTATTGCCTCCAAGACCAAAAACAATTGGTTTGCGTCCATCAACATGTTTAAATACAAATCGAAGTATATCTAGTTTCTCATTCCAGGAAAACACAGGTGATTCACCTGTCGTACCTTGAATCACTAGGTAATCGGCGTTGCCGTCAATGATATAATCTACCAAATTACCTAGTGCTTGGTAATCTACCGAGTAATCACTATTCATAGGTGTTGCTAATGCCACACCGGTTCCTTTTAATTCTTCTTTCATCTCCCTCAAAATTATTATTTAACCCAGCATTGTTTGTTAAAAACTTCCAGTAAAGGTGATTATTTGGGTTGAGCGTGACACTTACTAAATCATCTTTAGATATCTCACGATATTAGTAACCGATTTAGGTTGACTTTCATCCATTTTCAAAGCAAGTTGAAGTAAATCATAATACTCTTCTGTTTCAAACCCAACTTTACATGTAGCTTTACTAAGGGCTAAAACGTACTTGAAATTGATGTTTCCTGAGCTGTCTAAGGAAATTAAAAAATCAAAGGTTTGATTAATAAAAAAAGATAGACTGTCTTTTTTTATAGTGCCTGTGCTTGATATATCTTTTTTATTAAAGACAAGACTATCTTCTGATGGCTTATCAGCAAATCCAGTTCTTGCCACATTTTTACCATCTCCTTTCAACAATTCTTCTAATTTGTTAATTATTTCAATGTTGAATTCATCGGCATTATAAAGAATCCCAATATTGGTCGACTCTTTGTAAGTACAATGTTCTTTTGAGGCAATGGTTGGTTTGCCTTTGTGGTTAAGGAAAATGTTTTTAATCATTTTCTAAAAGTTCTCTAAATGATGACTCATCCAAAATTGAAATTCCAAGTGAGTCTGCTTTTTCTTTTTTTGCTGGACCCATGTTGGCTCCGGCAACTAAATAGTTAGTTTTTGATGAAATACTACTGGCTACCTTTCCACCATGCTGTTTAATGATGTTTTTCAACTCATCCCTACCATATCCTTCAAACACACCAGAAACGACGAATATAAGCCCTTTTAAGGTATCGTCAGTTCCTTCTTTCACTTCAATTTCGAATGATAGTCCAGCACTTTTAAGCGATTCTACCATTAGTAGATTATCATCATCATTGAAATAAGAAACAAGGCTTTCTGCAATACGATCTCCTATTTCATGAACGGCAACTATTTCGTCAAACGTTGCATTAATTAGACGGTCGATAGTGACAAAATGTTGAGCAAGCTTTTCTGCTACTGTCTTGCCAACGTACCGGATTCCTAACCCGAATAGGACTCTTTCAAACGGTATCTTTTTTGAGTTTTCTATTGACTCTATAATATTTAGTGCAGACTTCTCCTTTATGGAACGTTTTACCGTTTCACCAGATGACTCATCTATTTCTTCAAACTGAAGGTTGTTAATATCAGCAAATTGCAGTTTATACAATCCAGCTGCACTTGAAATAAGCCCTTTATTTAAGAAGCCTTTAATAGTTCTCGGTCCAAGAGATTCTATATTTAGCGCATTTCTACTAATGAAGTGTTCTATGCGACCAAGTACTTGAGGTGGACATGTTTCTTTATTGGGGCAATAATGTTGTGCTTCGCCTTCTTTCCGAACAAGTTCTGTTCCACATTCAGGGCATTGACTTATATAAACCACAGGGATTACCTCTGAGGACCGATTAGTTATGTTAACTCCTGTAATCTTCGGAATGATTTCTCCTCCTTTTTCTACATTAACACTATCTCCAATTCTAACATCCAAACGTTCAATTTCATTGGCGTTATGAAGCGAAGCACGTTTTACAGTAGTTCCTGCTAATAAAACAGGTTCCAATTCAGCGACAGGAGTAATTGCACCAGTTCTTCCTACCTGATATGTGATGTCATTGAGTGTTGTAATTGCAGACTCTGCCTTAAACTTATATGAGATAGCCCATCTTGGATTTTTAGCTGTAAATCCAAGCTCAGATTGGTGAGCTATATTATTGACTTTTATAACAATGCCATCTGTCTCGACATGTAGTTGGTGTCTTTCTTGATCCCATTTGTTTATATACTCAATAACTTGATCAATGTTCTTACATTTTTTATAGGTCTGAGAAACATTAAAACCTACTTGCTCAAGGAAGTTGATTGATTTTTCATGAGTGTCAAATGTGTTATTATCATCAAGATAGGAGTAGAGGTAACAATCAAGCTTTCTGGATGCTACAATTGCTGAGTCTTGCATTTTTAGTGTTCCTGAAGTCGTATTACGAGCATTTGCATATTTGGTAATTAACGACTTGCCTTCACGCTCCCGAATTTCATTTTCTTTTTCTACACTATCATTTAGCTTGATAAACTGTTCTTTCGGCATAAATACTTCGCCTCTTACTTCAAAAGAATCAGGGAAGTTATCCCCACGTATTTTCAAGGGAATAGTACGAATAGTTTTAACGTTTGTGGTGATATCATCACCCTTAGTTCCGTCACCACGTGTAATCCCCTTGTTCAATATCCCATTTTCGTATTTTAAGCTAATGGCTACACCATCAAATTTTAGTTCACAGATGTATTCATAATTTTCTGTACCCAAACCTTTTTTTACCCGTCCATCAAATTCTAATAGCTCTTCCTTAGAATAAGTATTTCCTAAGGAGAGCATGGGATACTTGTGGGGAATGGTCTCGAAATCCTTAGTGATATCGCCTCCTACACGAGAAGTTGGTGAATGTGGAAGTTTTAATTCTGGGTGGTTATTTTCTAGTGCTTCAAGCTCTTTGAGCTTTGTATCAAACTCATAGTCAGATATTTCGGGCTCACTCTTTTGATAATAGAGGTAATTGTGGTGATTTAATTCCTCTGTAAGTGATTCAATCTGCTTTTTGGCTAGCTCTTTTTCCATTAAAAACAAATCTATTTCATTCGAGGAGATTCCTTAACATTTTTTTCTTGCGCATGAATTTTGAGCAACTATTTTTGGCTTCAAATTAACCACTTTGTTAGATAAGCGCGAACGTATACTTGCTGCAGCCTATGCCCATTTCTCAACTAAAGGATACAATGGGACAACTATCAATGATATTGCTGCTTCTCTTAAAATGAGCAAGAAGACCATCTATTTTCAATTCAGAAATAAAGAACAACTATTTATTGAGGTAGGGAAGATGAAGCTCGAAGGGATTATTAGTTTATCTGAAAAAATAATTTCATCAGATCAAGATTTTATTAACAAGTTGATCGACTATCTGCAAATGATGCATGAGTATGTCAGGCACATGAGTATTGAAGTTTTGAGAGATGTTTTTAACGATAATAGTCTATTAACTAAAATCATCTCAGATCATTTAGATGGCGCTGTGTTCAATCGATTCTCAATACTTCTTCAACAAGGTTATGAGGAAAAGATGATTGATGATAGGGTTGACCCAATGGTTTCCTTGATGATGTATAAAGAAACATTGAGTTCGTTCCTTTTTGGAAAACCTGCTGATTACTCGGTAGTAAAACTTGAGAAGGAATTCCACGTGTTGTTATCAAAACAATTGAGAAGTTTTTTTAGAGGATTGCTATCTAAAGAGGGAACTAGACAATTTGATGAGCTTTATGATAATCTCCCTCATCTTACCAAAGCATATGGGTAATTGAAAACTATCTTTGCTCAATGCACAATAAACTACTAGCGCATCTAGAATCAAACAGCATTTTTTCAGTAGTATCTAAAGCTTCTGAAAACATAAATGTGGAATCATATGTCGTAGGAGGTTATGTACGTGATTTAATACTACAAAGAACTTCCAAGGATATTGATTTTGTTTGTGTTGGTAGTGGAATTCTATTGGCAAAGGAAGTTTCTAAGATACTTGGCCCAGAAGCCAAGCTGTCCACATTTAAAAATTTTGGAACAGCGGCCATTCATTTTGAAGGGTATGAGTATGAATTTGTAGGTGCACGTAAGGAATCTTACAGTAGAGATTCGAGAAATCCTATTGTAGAAGACGGAACCTTAGAAGATGATCAAAATCGGCGTGATTTCACCATTAATGCTATGGCAATTAGCCTAAATAAAGCATCCTATGGTGACCTTGTTGACCCATTTAATGGCATGGAGGATCTTCGTAATATGATCATACGAACTCCGCTTGAACCTGGAATAACATTTTCTGATGATCCACTAAGGATGCTCAGGGCTATTCGCTTTGCTACTCAACTTCATTTTGACATTGAGCCAGATACGTTTCAGGGAATTGTCGATCATGTCGATAGAATATCTATCATAACTCAAGAGCGGATCACTGATGAACTAAATAAGATAATATTATCAGACAAACCTTCATATGGATTTCAGTTACTATTCCACTGTGGATTGTTGAAGTTGATCTTTAAAGAAATGGTAGATCTGCATGGAGTAGAAAAGATTAATGGCAAAGGACACAAGGATAATTTCTATCATACGCTTCAAGTATTAGATAATATTTGTGAAATGACAGATGACCTGTGGTTGCGATGGTCTGCTATACTACACGATATTGCTAAACCAGCCACACAACGATTTAATGAGAAAGTAGGATGGACATTTCATGGTCATGAAGACTTAGGGGCAAAGTGGGTACCTGGAATTTTCAAAAGATTGAAGCTGCCATTAGACGATCGAATGAAATATGTTCAGAAATTGGTGAAGCTCCACCTAAGACCAATAGCACTTGTGAATGATAGAGTGACTGATTCTGCTGTTAGAAGAATGATTTTTGAGGCAGGTAGTGATGTGAATGATTTGATGACTTTATGCAAAGCAGATATTACATCCAAAAGCCCAGAACGTGTAAAGAAGTATAGGTCCAACTTCAAAAAAGTAGAACAACGGATTAAAGAAGTTGAAGAGCGGGATCAAGTGATGAATTTTAATCCACCTATATCAGGGGAGCAGATTATAGAAGTGTTTGACATAAAGCCATCAAAGATTATTGGTGATATCAAAAATGAAATAAAAGACGCGATACTTGATGGTCGTATTAAAAATGAAGAAAATGAAGCATTTCAGCTGATGCTTCAATTAGGTGAGAAACATGGTTTAAAACCTACTTCAAAATACATTTCAGAGCATAAAAACAAATAGCTATGTTTGCAGGCTCTTGCATTCATTGGTTTAAAGAAATACAATGATGTGTTGAATCATTCAGATTAAGATTATTAACAAATCATATGAAAAAAATATTCCTATTGCTCGCAGTTATATCCGTTGGATACGCAAATGGACAAAGTCAAGAAATCGCTAAAGGGGATTCTATTCCTTGGGAATTAAGAAAGCAGTCGTTTATATACAATTCTGCTAAGTTGTTTAATGACCCACTGGTAGCAAGGATGGCACTTTACA